>JBCAXQ010000008.1:0-29085 GCA_038534015.1 Pseudomonadota bacterium
AGGCCATTCGCCCAGAAATCGCGATTGGTGCCGACCTGATGGCCGGCTTTCCGACCGAAACCGAAGAACACCACGCGGCCAATCTCTCGATTATTCGCGAACTCGATATTGTGCACGGCCACATCTTTCCATTCTCGCCCCGACCGGGCACACCCGCCGCACGGATGCCGCAGCTTGACCGATCGCTGATCAAGGAACGCGCTGCCGAATTGCGCGCCGCGGTGTCAGAACAGCGCCATGCCTGGCTCAAACAACACGTGGGCAAGCCACAACGGGTCCTCGCCGAGGCCGATGGCAGCGGCTATGCCGAGGACTATGCGCGGGTCATGCTGCCCGAAGGTACGACGCCCGGCACCATTATCGAGATCACGCCGAGCGAGCTTGAGGACAATCTGCTGCGATGAGCGACGATGACAACCAGAAGCGCAGCTGGAAAGAGCGGCTGTTTGGCGGGTTCAGCAAGACGTCGGATCGGCTCTCGACCAATCTGACCGGGATCGTCAGCACCGCCAAGCTTGACGATGCGACGCTTGAGATGATCGAAGATGCGCTGATCGTGTCAGACCTCGGCCCATCGGCAGCCGCCCGCATCCGCGAAAAACTGGCCGAGAAGCGCTTCGGCCTGGAAATCACCGAACAGGAATTGAAAGAGGCCGTCGCAGAGGAAATCGCCGAAATCCTGCGCCCGGTTGCGAAGCCGCTGGATATTGTCGCGTTTCCCCGCCCCCAAGTGATCCTGGTCATCGGGGTCAATGGCTCTGGCAAGACCACCACCATCGCCAAGCTTGCACACCTGTTTCAGGAAGATGATTACGGCGTAATGCTGGCCGCAGGGGACACGTTCCGCGCTGCAGCCATCGGGCAACTGGCAACCTGGGCCGATCGCATTGGCGTGCCCGTCATTCGCGGCCCGGAAGGCGGCGATCCGGCGAGCATTGTGTTCGACGCAGTCAAGGCAGCGACGGACAAAGGGATCGATGCGCTGATCGTCGACACGGCGGGCCGCCTCCAGAACAAGCGCGAGCTGATGGACGAGTTGGAGAAGATCAGGCGTGTGCTCGGTCGCCTGAACCCTGAGGCACCGCATGATGTGATCCTGGTGCTGGATGCGACCAATGGCCAGAACGCGCTCAGCCAGATTGATGTCTTCAAAGAGGTTGCGGGGGTAACGGGCCTGATCATGACGAAGCTCGATGGGACCGCGCGCGGCGGCGTTCTGGTTGCAGCCGCAGAGCAATATGGCCTGCCGATCCACGCGATTGGCGTGGGCGAGAAGATGGATGATTTGCGCCCGTTCGATCCCGATCTGGTCGCAAAGGTTATCGCTGGTGTCGCATAGCCTTTTGTCATTGCGAGCGGCGAAGCCGCGCGGCAATCCATGGTCCGCGCATTGTCGCCAGCTTAGGTTCCATGGATTGCTTCGTCGACTGCGTCTCCTCGCAATGACGGTTTGAGAGAAATATGAACGAACAGACCCAATCCGAACCCAAGAAACAGCCAACCGGTTGGCTCAACATAGCCGTCGATTATGGCCCTCTGATCGTCTTCCTTGGCGTCTACAAATTTTACCAACCGCCTGCGGATTCGACGTTTGGCGAGATCGCAGCGGTCATTTACGGCACGATCGCATTCATGATCGCTGCTGTGGTGGCTCTCGCGTTCAGCAGGTTCAAATTCGGCCATGTTTCGCCGATGCTGATCCTTTCAACCGTGCTGATCGTCGGCTTTGGCGGCCTGACAATCTGGTTGCAGGATGAACGCTTCATCCAGTTCAAACCGACAGCCATCTATCTGATGTTCGGGGTGCTGCTGATCGGCGGGTGGATGCGCGGCAAGGCGCTGCTGCAGATACTGCTCGAGGCAGCTTTCGAGGGGGTGGACAAGGAAGGTTGGCTCAAGCTGTCGCGCAATTGGGGTTTCTTCTTTGTGGTGCTCGCCGGACTGAACGAAGTGCTCGTTCGCATGATGGATTTCGAAGGCTGGCTGTGGGCCAAATTCTGGGTGTTCATGCCGCTCACCTTCCTGTTCACCTTCACCCAGATCCCGATGCTGTTGAAGCACGGGCTGGATGTGGGGCAGGATGAGGAGGAAGAAGAATAGCTCAGAGTGCGAATTACGGCGTGTTGACCAAATGCTCAAACAGCCCACGGTCTAACTCATGCGGTGCATTCATGTCTGCAACTCGTCCTGCAATAAAGGTCGACCGACTCTTGGACTTGATACAATTTACGATGTTGGTGTCCTAGTAAAAGGCCCGAATATCGGCAGCCTCTCGATGGTCCCCAAGGGCGTAGAATGCGGAATCACCGGAAGGGAATACGACATCGGTCTTGTGTGAGACTCGATCATCGATCCAAATTAACTGGACACCGCAATGCCGAGCGGCTTCGGCCAATTGCTCTGGCGACTGGATCGGGATGTCGCCCTCGACCTTGTCAC
Source organism: Pseudomonadota bacterium (assembly GCA_038534015.1). Classification (GTDB taxonomy): domain Bacteria; phylum Pseudomonadota; class Alphaproteobacteria; order Sphingomonadales; family Sphingomonadaceae; genus Erythrobacter. The sequence goes on from JBCAXQ010000008.1 coordinate 2,440, forward strand.
CAATGATTTGGTTCTCCGGCTCGGGGAACCGGGGATCAAATATGATGCGCAAGACAACGAAGGGGCCTTCAATCGCGCTTCCAAACGTCTGAAATGGCTGCTCATCATTGCTGGACTCAGAATCGGAGCAAGACGCGAGCGATCCGCTAGCTAGAGCAAGGATAGAACAAACTGAGAAGAACGATTTCAGCACCCGATCCATTGCTCAAATCTCCACCTGGCTGCCCAGTTCCACCACGCGATTGGTCGGCAGTTTGAAGAAGTCCATCGCGCTCGCGGAGTTCAGCAGCAGCCATGCAAATATTTTCTCGCGCCAGATCGGCATTCCCGGTTTGTCGCTGGGCAACAGCGTCTGCCGCGACAGGAAGAAGCTGGTGTGCATCATGTCAAACTCACCGCCACAATACTGGTTCAGCGACTTCAGCCCTTTGGGCACGTCGGTCTCTTCCATGAAGCCATAATGAAGGACAGCCCGGAAGAAGCCATCGCCCAGATCCTTGTACTCGCAGCGTTCTTCAGGATCGACATAGGGTACCTCCTGAATGTTCACGGTGAGGATCACCACCCGCTCATGCAGCACCTTGTTGTGCTTGATATTGTGCAGCAGGGCCGAGGGCACGCCCGCTTGCGAAGATGCCATGAACACCGCCGTTCCGGGAACGCGGGTGGCCGAATTCTTGGCCGACTTCGCAAAAATTTCCATCGGCAGCGCCACTTCGCTCATCCGCTCGCGCATCAGCTTGCGACCCCGCGCCCAGGTGGTGAGCAACAGGAAGGCGATGAAGCCGACCATCAGCGGGAACCAGCCGCCATCGGGAACCTTGGTCAGGTTCGCCGCGAAGTATGCCCCATCGACAATCAGGAACACCAGAACCACGGGCGCCGCGTACCACCATTTCCACTTCCATACGCCAACCAGCAGCACCGCCATCAGCAGCGTATCGATCGTAACCGCGCCCGTCACAGCGATGCCATAGGCGCTGGCGAGATTGGACGAATTCTGGAATGTGAGCACCAAGATGATCACCGCGACCATCAGCGCCCAATTGACCACCGGAATGTAGATCTGGCCACCCTCGGTCTCGCTGGTATGCCGGATCTTCAGGCGCGGAATATAGCCCATCTGGATTGCCTGATGGGTGATCGAGAAAGCCCCGGAGATCACCGCCTGGCTCGCAATGAAGGTCGCAATCGTGGCCAGGAACACGAGCGGCAGACGCCATTCCTCGTTCGCGAGGAAGAAGAACGGGCTCTGGATCGCTTCGGCGGCTTGCTCTGGCGGCAGCCCGATCACCATCGCGCCCTGACCGAAATAATTGAGCAGGAGGCACGGCATGACAAAGCCGAACCACGAAAGCCGCATCGGGCCGCGTCCGAAATGCCCCATGTCAGAATAGAGCGCCTCCGAACCAGTCACAGCGAGCACAACAGAGCCCAGTGCAAGGAATGCCAGCCAGCCATCGAGCACAAAGAAATTCACCGCGTGGTACGGATTGAGCGCCCACAATATCGTTGGCGTCTGGATGATCTGCCAGGCGCCCAATGCCGCGATGACAGAGAAATAGACGATCATCACCGGCGCAAACAGCGCACCGACCTTCGCCGTTCCGCGCTTCTGCAACACGAACAGAAACACCAGCAGAGCCAATGCGATCGGGATCACATATTGTTGCAAGCCTTCGTCGACAACGGTGAGGCCCTCCACCGCCGACAGCACCGAAATCGCCGGGGTGATCATGCTGTCGCCGTAAAATAGAGATGTCGCGAATACGCCTAAGAGAAGCGCAATCCAGCCATATTTGGATTTGCTGAGCTGGCTGGAAATCAGCGCAACGAGCGCGAGGCTCCCGCCCTGCCCCTTATTGTCCGCGCGCATCAGAATGGTGACATACTGGATCGCCACGACCAGCGTCATCGACCAGAAGATCAGGCTGATCACGCCAAGCACGTGCGCCTGATCTAGCGCGAGTGGATGCGGACCGACGAACGTCTCACGAAAGGCGTAGAGCGGGCTTGTACCAATATCGCCAAAAACGACACCGATCGCACCGACAGCAAGCGCGGTCTTGGACGCACTGTGGCCGTGACCACCTGTGGGTGGCTGGTGTGCTGGCGCTGGTGTCTCGCTCATGCCCTATGGATTTCCCGTACCCGGTACTGCCCTTTTACGAGCTTCGCTCGCAAACCCGAATGCGAGATTGGCTCCCGCAAGGCCGCGGCGCTTAGCACCGCCTGTTCGCGCCTGCAACATTGGCTGAAGGGTTCGGATTTTATGGCTGCTGCACAAACGGTGCAGGGCGCGCACCGGCTTCGATCATCGCGTCGAGCGCATCGATCCGCAATTCAAGGTCTTGTCGCCAGGGCGCATCCTGTGGTGTCACATTCAGCAATTCGCCCCAGACGGCCCGCCCTTCACGCACATCTCCTGCTCGCAAATAGGCAAATCCAAGCAAGAAAGGGCCCGCCGGATTGCTTTCATTGGCAGCGAATGCTTGCTCATAAGCGTGTTCTGCGGCCGGAGTAACGGTTCCGTCTGCGTGTTCCACCAGCGCCATTCCGAGCGCAAGCCACCCTTCTGCGTGATCGGGATTTTCGGTTAGCCCCCGACGAAGTCCCTCAGCAGCCTGCGCGAACCGGCCCTTGCGGGCGAACGCATCAGATGTGACGAGATAAGCAGGTTTGGCGTTACCATCGCTGAACAGCGCAGATCGTGCATCGACCATTTGATCGCCTGATCGGTTTGTCCGCTCCGCCGCTGCTTTGGGACTGGCAGGTTGTAGAGTGCTTCCCTGCCAGGCATATCCTGCCAATCCAAAAACAAGCGCCGCCGCAAACAGCGTCCACGCGCTTTTCGGCAGGCGCAAGACAGCCGTTGCGATGGCGAATGTCGCCACTGCCAAAGCGATGATTGCAAACCAGGCCATCAATCCTGCGCCTCGCTGCGCCTACCAATGCGGCGCGCCAAAATAGCAAGAGCGATCAGAAACAGTGCAAACGGGATAGCGTAAAGCGGCCACGTCGTGTTGCTCACTGCTGGTGCATAGCTGACATAATCGCCGTACCGGTCAATCAGCCACGCACGGATCGCTTCGGGCTCTTCGCCCGCAGCAATGCGAGAGCGCACATGGTGGCGCATATCGCCCGCCATCGGTGCGTCACTATCGGCAATGGATTGGCTCTGACAGGTAAGACACCGAAGGGTCTCCATCAGAGCCAGTGCCTGTGCTTCTTGCCTGGGGTCTTCGAGCTGCTGGTATGCAAAGGGAGCCGGCGGCTGCTCATCCTGAGCAGCCGCAGACCCAAGCAAAACAAGAACCGCAAGAATTAGGGACCGCATCATCGCGCTTTCTCAAGCTCGGACATCAAGATCGAGATATGCTCTGGCCGGATATCGCCGATATGCTGGTATTGAATTACGCCTTGGGCGTCGATCACGTAGGTTTCTGGGACACCCGATGCGCCTATCTGCAGCATGAGCTCAGAGATGTCATCGGCACCAATCTTGGTATAGGGATTGCCGTACCGATCAAGGAATTGAGCCACATCCTCCGGCCTGTCACGGATGGCAATTCCAATGATCTCTATGCCTTCCTCTTTTAGCTCCTCAAGCTGCGGAGCTTCGGCGATACAGGGCAAACACCAGCTGGCCCAGATATTCAGCAGCTTTGGTTCGCCGCCGACAAAGTCGGAACGGGCTGCTCCTTCGATCCCCTCCGTTGCCGAAGGAAGCTCGAATTCCGGCAGCGGCTTTGCGATCATAGCAGACGGAACAGCTTCGTCTTTCGGCTGCGTCAATTGATAGCCCGCGAGGCCAAGGAAGAAGACAAACAGGGCCAGTGGTATCCAGACATAGAGGCGCATTATGTGGCCTCAACCTGGCGCAGCGCCTTCAGCTCGGCACGGCGGACTTCAGCCCGGGTGACAATCCTTCGACGTTTGATGTCGGCGGCCAGACGCCCGATGATGGCGAGTATGCCACCAAGGGAAATCAGGAGCCCTCCGTACCAGATGAAGGTCACAAATGGTTTCCACCACAGCCTTAATTGCCACCGCCCGTCACCTGCTGTGTTTCCCACAACAGCATAGAGCTGGCCGTCCCAGCGGGTCAGCAGCGCCGCTTCGCTGGTTGTCTGGATCGGAGCCCAAAATGTGCGTGACTGGGGTGCCAGCTCGGCCGCTGCACCGCCTCCTCTTTGCGCCTCAACGCGCGCTTCAAAGGCAGTCCAGTTGGGCCCGGCGATCGGGTCAACGCTATCAAGAGTTATGGTCCACCCACCGACCTGCTCGGTGTCTCCCGGCGCCATCGCGGCCAACCTTTCTTCTGTGAACGCAGCCTCGCTGGCCATGCCGAACAGCGCGACAGCAACGCCAAAGTGAGCGAGAACCATGCCCCATGTTGCTGTGGGCACTCGGGTCAATTTGCGACCGCGCAGTGGCAGAAAACTGGCAATTGCCAGAGCTCCAGCCAGCCCCAGTCCAAGCACTGGCAAAATCGAGTAATCTCCAAAAACCGCTGCCAATAGACAAATCACGATAAGCACGGCCAAGAGGACAGTCAGCTCAATCTTTATTCGGGCGGGCTTGTCTGCCTTCCATCGCAAAAGCGGACCAACAGCCATCACCAGGAACATCGGGATCGCAAAGATCGCGCTCACAGGATTGTAGTAGGGTGGGCCAACCGAAACCCGCACATCGAATGCCTCGGTCAGAAGCGGATAGAGTGTGCCAAGCAGGACGATCCCGAGGATCGCCGACAGCATCACGTTGTTGAATACCAACGCCCCTTCTCGACTGCTCGCTGAGAACCGTTTTCCTTCCGAAATCGAGCTGGCGCGTAGCGCAAAAACCGTCAGTGCGCCGCCTATGTAGATCGCCAACAGGACAAGAATGAATGTGCCTCGTTCCGGATCAACAGCAAAGGCGTGGACGCTTGTAAGCACTCCTGACCGCACAAGGAACGTCCCGAGCATGCTCATGGAAAACGCCACAACCCCCAACATGATCGTCCAGGTTCGAAGCGCGTCGCGCGCCGCCAGCACACTCGTCGAATGCAGCAATGCAGTCGCTGCAAGCCACGGCATTAGCGAGGCATTTTCGACCGGATCCCAGAACCACCAGCCACCCCAGCCAAGCTCGTAATACGCCCAGTAGCTGCCAGCTGTGATGCCGAGGGTCAGAAAGACCCAGGCGCCCAAGACCCAAGGCCGCATGACCTTCGCAAATTCAGGGGTCACATTGCGGGTGATCAGCGCACCCAGCGCAAAACTGAAGGCCACAGAGAGCCCGACATAACCGATATATAAGGTGGGCGGGTGCAGCGCGAGACCGATATCCTGCAGCAGCGGATTCAGGCCTTGCCCCTCAGCAGCGGGCACTGGAAGCCGTTCGAATGGGTTCGAACTCAGCAACAGAAATGCATAGAAACCGATCGCGACAAATCCCTGAACCGCCAGTGTCGCATTCATGGTGCGGTCCGGGAGACGATGCTCAAGCCACGCGATAAGGCCACCTGAAAGCGCGAGTACGGCGGTCCAAAGCAGCATTGAACCTTCATGATTTCCCCACGTGCCCGTCAGCTTGTACAGCATGGGCTTCATGGAGTGTGAATTTGTCGCGACCAGTTTCACGGACAAATCGGTGATAGCGAAGCACCATAGCAATGCAAAGAAAGAGAAGATCGCCAGGACCGCCTGCACCATCGCAGCCGGCCGGACATAGACTGCGATCTCGCTCGTCTCTCCGACAGCCGGACGCAAGGCCAACGCCCCGGCAAACAACTGCAAAACCGCCAGCGCAGCGGACAACCATAGTGCCGCAAGACCAAGTTCAGCGATCATGCCTTGGCGCCCTACTCAGCCAAGACCGTAGACTGATAATCGGACTCGCCTGACTGGTGCCCCTCCAGCCCTTCGAGTTCTCTTGGAACGTAGTTTTCGTCATGCTTGGCCAGCAGATTGGTCGCCAAAAAAGTACCGTCCTGCTGAAGACTGCCCTCTGCTACGACGCCCGATCCTTCAACAAACAGATCAGGAAGGATCCCGGTGTATCGCACCGGAACCTGCGATGCCTCATTGCCGGTTACAACAAATCTCACGCTGATCCCGTCGGGTTGCTCTTCGATTGAGCCCGTCTTCACCATTCCGCCCAGACGCACTGCTTGGCCAAGTGCAGGGGGATCGGCCTGCATTTGTTCAGGCAGGTAGAAAAAATTGGCCTGATTGCGCAGCGCCCAGGCCGCGATCAAGCCTGCTGCGACAATCGCAACAATCGCAAGGATCACCAGCACCATGCGCTGGTGTTTGGCTTTGATCGGTTGATCGTGAGAACTCATCGACGCTTAACCTCGTCCCGCCTTTGCTCGGCCTTACGCATGGAACGCCAGCTCCAAACGATCAACAGACCGAGAGCGATCCCGGTCAGCGCGTAAGCTCCGATGACATAAGGCCAGTGATCTAGCGACTCGCGCATCATGCCACACCTGCCGCCGCGCCTGTCGGCGCATCGTCATCAAGCGCGCGGCGCCGCAAGCGTGCTTCAACCTGCGCCTCGGCGATCAGCGCGCGCATCCGCATCAGCACGATCCCGCCGAACAGCAACGAAAATCCCAGCGTCGCAACCAACAGCGGAATGAGATAGTCCGCGCTCATCGCGCTGTTGCCTGCCGTGATGCTAGGGGGCTGGTGCTGCGAGTTCCACCATACCACACTGCGATTGATGATCGGGATATTGATTGCACCGATAATCCCGAAAAGCGCCGGAATCTTGGAAGAATTCGCCTCCCGCGAACTGGCCTGAGCGAGCGCGATATAGCCGACATAGAGGAACAGCAGCACCAGCATACTCGTAAGCCTGCCATCCCATTCCCACCACGTGCCCCAAGTGGGGCGTCCCCAGATCGATCCGGTGGTAAGGCAGATCGCGCAGAACACCATTCCAGGCAGCGCCATCGCTCGCGCAGCGACGGCGGCGAGTGGGTGCTTCCAGATCAGCAGCGCGGCGCTGGCAATCGCAATCCCGACCCAGCCGCCCATACCGAGCCATGCGCTTGGCACGTGGATGAACAGTATGCGCACGCTGTCACCCTGCAACGCCTCAGGAGGAGCAAGCAGCAGACCCCAACCGACCGCGCCGAGAGCGATTATCAATCCGCTCCACAGCAGCAGCGGCGTAAGCCAGCGTGCCAGCGACAAGAAACGGGTAGGGTTCGCGTAGATATGCATGAATAGCTCGTGAGGACTGATTTAGCGTTCCCAGCCCCCCCGACAAGAGCGCAAATTAGGCAACACTGCTTGATTGTCAGGCGCGATCCTATCAGCCGCGTCCAATCATCTCCTGAGCCATACGATCGGCAACAACATCAGGCGATACACCGGTTGAATCGCTCTCTTGCCAGATCTGATCCAAACGCTCGGGAATTTGCGCAAGCCTCTTGCGTACATCATTGATATCGCTCGGTTTACTGTCGCGCCGAGCAAGGTACTCGGTTGCGACCGATATGATCCCGCCGGCGTTGATAACATAATCAGGCGCATAGAGGATGCCTCGATCGGCCACCACACTGCCATGATGCGCACGAGCAAGCTGGTTATTGGCTCCTCCGGCAACAATCTTTGTATCAAGGCGGGCAATGCCCTCATCATCCAGAATCGCACCCAGCGCATTGGGGCTGAAGACGTCACAGGCAACACCCATGATCGCATCCGCGCCGACCGTCTGCGCGCCAATCTCCTGCGCCAATGCATCCGCTTCTGCTTCATTGATATCGGCCAAAGTCAGCTTGGCACCATCCTTAGCCAGCAGTCGCGCTACTCCTCCGCCCACGCTTCCGGTTCCCTGGATAGCAATATGCACGCCATCAACGCTGTCCTTCTCCAGCTTGTGGCGAACCGCAGCCTTGATCCCGTGATAGATTCCCATGGCCGTAAACGGGCCAGGATCACCACCCGCTGCACCTTCGCCTGTAGCTGGAAGACCGGAAACATGCGCGGTGCGCTCGGCCACCGCGACCATATCGGCCTCGGTGATTCCTACATCCTCAGCTGTGACATAGTTTCCACCTAATGCGTCAACAGCATCACCAAAGGCCGCCAGCATTTCTGGCGTTTTGGTTTTCGCCTCATCCGCGAGGATGACAGCCTTGCCCCCACCCATTGGCAGGCCAGCCATTGCATTCTTGTAGCTCATCCCGCGACTCAGACGGAGCGCATCGCGCAGGCCATCCTTGGGATTGGGATAGTGCCAGAAGCGAGTCCCGCCCGCGCCCGGACCAAGATGTGTGGAATGGACCGCAATAATCGCTGTGAGACCACTGTTGCGGTCGCGCACAACCTGCACGAGCTCGTGATCGTCAAAGTCAGGTTCAGTCCAGAATGCAGTCATCAAGCCAAGGCCCCATAATCAATGGTAGCAGGCCTGGTGACATCAGACGCTGAGAGGGAAATGGGGCGACCGAGGGAGCTCGAATCCCCGACCTCCGGTACCACAAACCGGCGCTCTAACCAACTGAGCTACGATCGCCATATGCCCCGTCTCAACGCGACCCAAGCCACTGCCAAGCCCACGCAAGTGGGGCGTGTTACGCTTGATAGCTGTCCGGTCAAGACCACTTTCAAACGGGAGCGAGCCTGTTGCACAAAGCCTTGACAATGGGAAGTGAAAACTGCGCCTCTGGCGACTTCACGCAAGAATGTTTCGCGGTGTGTTTTGGCGACTTGGCGCGCGGAGCGCTAGAAGCTATCGAAATGACATGCTTCCACCGGGCGAATCCTCGGCTGAGTTCCTACGCCGGACACCAGGCGTCAAGCGCCTACCCTCGCCCAAGGTCGAGCTGTTTGTTAAGCCGGATTTTCTTCCCCCTCAGCTATGTGCCGATCTGATCAGGCTGATCGATCTGGACCGAAGGCCGTCGACGGTGGCCGACTACAATGGCGATGCGGCGTTTCGCACCAGCGAGACCTGCGATCTCAGCACTGACCAACCTGCTGTTAAGGATTTCGAAGCGCGGTTGTTCGATTTTGCCGGCATTGATCCCGCCCACGGCGAGCCTCTCCAGGGGCAGCGCTATGAAGTTGGGCAGGAGTTCAAACAACACACTGACTGGTTCAATCCCGATGGCGCAGATTGGGAGAAGTTCTGCGGCGTGGCCGGCCAGCGCACCTGGACATTCATGGCCTATCTCAATGATGTCGAGGCTGGCGGAGCCACGCGGTTCAAGGCAGTCGACAAGAAGATTATGCCCGAACGCGGCAAACTGGTCGGCTGGAACAATCGCAAGCCAGATGGCAGTGGCAATGTCGCGACACTCCACCACGCCATGAAAGTGCGAAAGGGCGTGAAATACGTCATTACAAAGTGGTACCGCGAGAAACCGTGGGGGTGGGCTCAATGAGTGTTTCCAAACTGGCAATCCCTTTGGCGATCGCAGCCGCTTTGGCGGGATGCAGTACGTTCATCACGGTCACAGCGTATGCGAAAGACGGCGATATCTGGTTCGAAAACCCCAATGACGGGCTATTTACCGCCGATTGTGTAACATCCGTAGAGATCACCGAACGCGTCGGCCAGAACTCCATCCTAAGCGTGTCAAGGCCCTCCGACCAGAAATGCCTGGCGACGCTACCTTTCAAGCTTGGTGAGATTCAGCCCACTCAAGGACCAACGCAGCTTGTGGCCGGTCGGCGGTACGACATCTTTATCGAGATCAGCGGTGGAGCAGGCGATGGCGAATTCCGTATCGAAGAAGATGGCAGCATCACAAACATTTTCTGATTTGCGAAATGAAAAAGGCGACCCCGACGGGCCGCCCTTTCATTGCGATCTTGAAATCGCGAAGCTCATCTAAAGCCTATTTCTTGAGGCTTAGCCCGCCGAAACGCTTGTTGAACGCAGCCACACGGCCACCTTCCTGTAGCTGTTGCTTGCCGCCAGTCCATGCAGGATGGCTGGTCGGGTCGATATCGAGCGCGAGGACATCGCCTTCGCTGCCCCAGGTCGATTTGGTCTGAAACTCAGTGCCATCGGTCATCTTGACCGTGATGGTATGATATTCGGGATGCCCTTCGGCTTTCATGTCTCTTGTCCTTCGTAGCTTTCACCGGTTCCGACCGGATGCGCTGTTGAATTGGGAAGCGGCGCACATAACGCCCCGCGCGCAAATTGCAAGCTCAGTTGCGGTCAGTCTTTGGGGGGATCCGCTATCATCGCAGTAAAATCGACCTCGCAAGAGGTCTTACCCTCGACGCTGGCCTTGCCCTTGAATTTGTACACACGGCTACGCTTTTGAACGAATTCGACTTCGAGGTCGAGCAGGCAGCCTGGCGTCACCTGAGCGCGGAACTTAGCGTTCTCGATACCCATAAAAATGACCAGCTTTCCAGTACCAGCGAGTTCGAGTGTCTCGATTCCCAGAATGGCGGCCGCCTGCGCCAACGCCTCGATCTGCAACACACCCGGCATAATCGGAGCGCCAGGGAAGTGACCCTGGAAGAATTCCTCATTCATGCTCACGGCTTTGACCGCATGGATCCGCTCGCCAAGGTCGATCGACTTAACCCGGTCGACAAGCAGCAACGGATATCGATGCGGAAGCGCTCTTAGAATCTTATGAATGTCGTAATCGACTACCGGGTCTGCTCCGCCGGCCCCATGCGTGGCTTCACTCATGTCTGCCCCCTATCAATGCAGCAGAATCGCAGCCCGTTTAACGACCGCTTGGCGGTTGCGTGGCAGGCGCTTCGCCCTGTTGAGCAGCAGCAGCAGCCTGCTGTTGCTGGATGGCCTGAGCACGAAGCAGGAATTGCTGAATTTGCTGGAACAGCGCGACCGATTCCGGACGTGGCTGCCAGGTCTGCGGCGGCACGATCCCTGCGCTTGGAATTTTAGCGTTCAGTGAGGTGACAACCGCTTGAGAGATGTCGACGCCATTGGCCGGGAACAAAACCACTTCTGGCGCGAGGACCACACCAATCTGCTGCTGCTCCGTCACTTCGGTCAGTGCAGCGGCATATTGGCCGAGAATCTGGTCGATGACGAACACGCGTGCGCCATCGAGCTGCTGCTGAATGCCTTGCAAATCGCTGTCGATCTGAGCAAGCTCGGTGGCCTGAGGCGTGCCTTCAGCGGCTGCGAGTTCCGCGTCGTTGATTTCACGATCGCCATTGGTGTCCAAGGACTCCAGCAATTGCTGGCGACGTTGCGCGCGCTCTTGCCGAGTCTGAATTTGCGCGCTGTAAGTGGTTCTGATCTGCTCGTAGCCGGTCTGAAAAGCCTGTGTCGCAATGATTACACCGCGAGCATCGACAGTAGCTATTTTGCCTTCAGCCTGTGCCAATGCGGACGTGGCGCCAAAGGTGCCTGTCGCAGCAGCAAGCGCAAGGCCCAGGGCCGCGACAGTTTTGGATGAGATTTTCATTAGAACTGTGTTCCTACGTTAAACGTGAATGTCTTGGTATCGTCACCCTCGACCTCGCGCAGGACATGCGCGAAGTCGATCCGGAACGGGCCGAAAGGCGAGTTCCAGTTGACGCCGATGCCAACCGAAACACGAGGGCTTGGCGAGTCGCCAAGGAACACCTCGCGGAAGCGGGTGCCAAGCGGGATGAGAGGATCATTTGCCGTCCCATCAGCCGCGACAGCATCCGTCGTGGTCATGGTCGTGTCAGTCGAGTCAATGAAGAGCAGGTTTCCGTCACCATCGACAGATTGAATCCCGCCCGACTGATCTTGAAGAATAGGTGTAGTTACGCCCCACAAAGCCCCAACATCAACGAAGACAGACGGGCGCAAGCCAAGTTCGCGCGCTCCGGTACCCAGCGGTATCTCAAGCTCTGCGCGGCCAAGGTAGTAGTTTCGCCCGCCAATGGCATCGTCGCGTCCGGTCGTCCTATCGAGGTTTGGCGTCGGATCGCCATTTTCGTCGAGAGTGAACGTCTGCGTCAGAATGCGTGGGCCGACACCGCGGATATCAAAGCCGCGGAACTGCGGCTCGCCCAGGAAAAACCGGTCGGTAAGACGCACATCATCCACGCCGACTTCACCCCGGTCTTCGAGGGCGAAGATCGAACCGCCTTCCGCAGACAAGGAGAAAATGAAACCACTGCCAATGTTGAAGTACTGGGCTGCGCGGCCGCTCAGACGCAGGTACCGCACATCTCCGCCCAAACCTGCAAATTCGGTTGTGATTGATGCGCTGGTGCCTCGTGATGGGCGCAAGCGTGAATTGAGAGTGTTGTATGTGAGGCTTAGTCCTAGAATCGAGCTCAGGCGTTCGCCCAATGCATCACAAAGGAATCGACCAGCATCAAGCGGGTTACATTCAAGTGTGCCATCCCCGTCAATGTCATCGAAGAATATGCTCTCGGCAACGGTCACTTCGTCATAGTTCAGCGTATAGCTGCCAACCAGCGACATGAATTCGGTCAACGGGACACCGGCACGTATTCCAATACCAGTGGTGGTCTGCTCGTAAGTTGCCGCATTCTGGTTGAAGAAGTCGTTATCGAATTCCTGGCGATATATATCGACACCAGCTGAGATATTGCGATCGAAGACGTAAGGGTCTGTGAAGCTGATCCGGGCCGAACGCGATAGCCTGGAATAATTGAGGCTAAGACCGATTGTCTGACCGCGACCACGAAAGTTCCGCTGACGGATACTGCCGGAGAGAATGAAACTCTCAATGGATGAAAAGCCCGCCGAAAACTGCAGTTCACCGGTCGGCTGTTCTTCGACGTTGGCTTCAAGGACAATCCGGTCAGGCGCACTGCCCTCCACCTGGTTGACCTCAAAATTTTCCTGGAAGTAGCCAAGCGAATTTATTCGCGCTGTAGTACGCTGGACACCAAGCGAGTTGAACGCATCGCCTTCGCTGATCCGGAATTCGCGACGAACAACTTTGTCCTGCGTCAGCGTGTTACCATTGACATCAACCCGTTCGACATAGACGCGCGGCGCCTGTCGCAACAGGAAGGTTACGTCCATCGTCAGGTCTTCGGCATTGCGATTGAAATCCGGTTGCACGTCGGCAAAGGCATACCCAAAGGTACCTGCCAGTTCCGACAGCTGCTCAACCGTATCTTCGACCAGCTTCGCATCGTACCAGTCGCCACCCTGCATCGGAAGGCGCTGACTCATCGAGTCACTATCGAAGTCGCGCAGCTGGCTTTCGACATCGACAGAGCCAAATCTATACCGCTCGCCCTCTTCCACCACATATGTAATGATGAAGTCTTCTTTATCCGGCGTCAGCTCGGCAACGGCAGAAACAACGCGGAAATCGGCATAGCCTTCTGTCAGGTAGAACTGGCGCAGCTTCTGCTGATCAAACGCCAGACGATCGGGGTCATAGCTGGTGTTTGAGCTAAAGAAGCGATGCCAGCGCGATTGCTTGGTCACCATTTCTCCGCGCAGGTCACCGTCGGAAAACACCTCATTGCCGATGATGTTAATCTGACGCACCTTGGATTTTGGCCCTTCGGTGATCTCGAAAACAATATCGACCCGATTCTGCGGCAACTGAACCATCTTGGGCTCAACAACTGCCGCAAACCGACCCTGCCGCTTGTACAGTTCGATGATCCGGGCGACATCCGCACGGACTTTGGAACGGGTAAAAATCTGTCGCGGCGAAAGCTTGATCTCGGGCAGAATCTTTTCCGCATCAAGCCGATCATTGCCTTCCAGCACGATGCGGTTGATCACCGGATTCTCGGTGACATTGATCACTACATTGCCAGCATCATTGCGGATCGAGAAATTCGAAAAGAGCTCCGTCGCGCCGAGATCCTTCAAAGCCTGGTCCGCGGCAACGCTCGTGTATTCCTGTCCAACGCGTAGTCGGATGTAGCTCAAGATTGTGGTTGGCTCGAGACGCTCGGCACCGACCACACTGATCGACCTGATAGTCTGTACGGCCGGAGCAGGGTCTGGCTCACTGGGAGCAGCCTCTTCTTGCTCTTGGGCAAGTGCAACCTGCGGCACACCGGCAAGCATGGTGCCACACAGAAGTGCAATTCCAAGCCTTCCGGCGGAAGTAACAGACACGCCGTCTGTCTCGCTGCGTCGATTCATGGAGTAAGTGTTCCCGTCTAACCCGTCATTACCACGCACGCCTGCCCCGTGGCGCGATCTTTCTAGGCGTTTTTACAGCACGGGACGCCTGTGCCCGATGCCGTGCGCGCAATCAAGCGGTGTGACCGCCAATTGCAGCGCAGCCCGTGTATTTCCCCGGCTAACTGCCAAAAATAGGCAGGGAGATAAGGTCATTCACGGTCACTACGACCATGAGCAAAAGTACAACGGCGATGCCGGTGCGATATGCCCATTCGGTCGCTTGCGGACCCACTGGCTTGCGACGGATTGCCTCCGCCGCATAGAAAGCCAGATGCCCGCCGTCGAGAGCCGGGATTGGCAATAGGTTGATGAACGCCAAGTTAAGCGAGATCAGCGCAACAAAATTGATGAACGTTATCCAGCCCAGGCTGAGCTGCTCGCCCGAGTACTTTGCAATCTTGATTGGTCCACCAAGCTCATCGAGCGCACGATCCCCTCTCAAGACCTGCCCGATGCCGGTAAGCATCATGTCAAAAATTTTGCCTGATTGATCAACTGCCGCCGGCACAGAGCCTAGAATACCGACGGTTTCATAGGTGATTTTGGGTTCGCCAAGTTCAGGCCGAAAAACGCCCAGCCTGCCCACCGTCGCCTTGTTTCCGAATGCGTCAGTCTCGACTGAGCTGCCGATCACAATGGGGAATTCAAGCCGCGAGCCGGCGCGCTCGACCGTCAATTCGATCGACTTGTTCGGATAGAGCGCCACCTTGTCGATCAGCTCAGAGAAATCCGCGACCGGCTCATCATTGATGGCAACAATCCTGTCCCCGACCTCGACCCCGGCTTTTTCGGCGACAGAATCCGGCGCAAACTTGGCAACAACCGTAGAATTTTCGGGAAATTCGATGTTTGGGCGGCCATTTATCGCGAAAAACGCAGCAAAAATCGCCAGCGCCACGACGATGTTTGTGACAGGTCCAGCTGCCACAATCAGCGCTCGTTTCCACAGCGCCGCATGGTGAAAACTACCCTCCCGATCGACTGCGTCAGCCGCAGCGATCGCCTTCGGATCCGGCACGCTGGCAGGGTTCATATCTCCGCGAAACTGCACATAACCGCCAAGCGGCAGCAGTGAGAGTTTCCATCGTGTTCCATGCTTGTCAGTGAATCCGGCAATTTCCTTGCCGAAACCGACGGAAAAGGCATCGGCCTTCACGCCGAACCAGCGGCCAACGAGATAGTGGCCGAGCTCGTGGACAGTAACCAGTGGGCCCAATAACAGCAGGAAGCCAACAAGATACATCCAGAAGGGTGGGGACTCAATCAAGGGGACATTCTCTCCAGAGTGGCGCGCGCCATTGCCCGGGCTTCAGCATCGATGGTCAACACATCATCGAGGTTGCCGGGTGCGTTTGCGCTATAGCGATTTAGGACATGCTCTACCACTACGGTAATTCCGGTGAACGCAATCTGACCATTGAGAAACGCAGCAACCGCTACCTCATTGGCAGCATTGAGAGTAGCCGGGGCTCCGCCACCAGCTTCTATGGCTTCACGTGCGATGCGGGTAGCAGGAAAGCGCTGCTCATCGGGCTTGAAGAATGTCAGTTCGCCAATGTCGGCCAAATTCAATGGCTCAAGCGGCGTTTGCATGCGTTCCGGATACGCCAGGCAAGACGCAATCGGCACGCGCATATCGGACGGGCCGAGTTGGGCCAATGTGGAATGGTCGCGATACTCGACCATGGAGTGAATCACGCTTTGAGGGTGTACGACAATGCCGAGGCGGTCCAACCCGACAGGAAACAAGTGATGTGCCTCAATAAACTCCAACCCCTTGTTCATCATGGTCGCGGAATCGACGCTGATTTTGGCTCCCATGTCCCAGTTAGGATGGTCAACAGCTTGATCAGGAGTGGCAGCGTCCAACTGCTCCTGGCTCCAGGTGCGAAATGGCCCTCCGCTGGCCGTCAGCGTGATCTTGGACACATTGGCGAGATCATTGCCGGCAAGGCATTGGAAGATCGCATTGTGCTCGCTGTCGGTCGGCAGCAATGTCGCGCCGTGACGCGCAACCGCTGCCGTCATTACGTCGCCTGCGGAAACCAGCGCTTCCTTGTTTGCAAGGGCGATCGCCCCGCCTCCTTCGATGGCGGCCATTACAGGGGCCAGACCCGCACAACCAACGATCGCAGCGACACAAAGATCGACCGGACGTGCAGCGGCGTCAACCAGTGCCTGCGGCCCACCAGCAGCCTCGATGCCGCTTCCTGACAGCGCGTCTTTCAAATCAGCCAAACAGCTCTCGTCGCCGACAACTGCGATCTTCGCACTGAATTCGCGGGCCAATTTGGCCAGTTCCTGCGTCGAACAATTCGCGGTTAGTGCTTCGACCTGCCAATCCTCGCGATTGCGGCGGATCAGATCAAGCGTCGAGGCACCGATGGACCCAGTTGCCCCGAGAATGGAAATTGTGCGCGTCATGACCAGATGCCTAGCCTATCACACCAGGTACCACTGCGACCAAAAACAAGACAAAGAACACTGCGATCATGCCATCCAGCCGATCAAACAATCCGCCATGACCGGGCAGCAGAGTTCCAGAGTCCTTTTCACCCGCCCGACGCTTCATCCAGCTTTCGAAGAAGTCGCCAGCTTGCGCGATTACAGCGATCAGGATGCCCGCGACCAGCGCCAGAGCAATGCCCCCAGCAGTAGCTCCCGCCTGCACGGCAGGGCCAAAGTCGGAAAGCTCAATTCCAACAGCCACCAGGCTCGCGGCCAAGGCGCCACCTCCAAGACCTGCCCAGGTCTTCGAAGGGCTGATGGAGGGCGCGATTTTCGGGCCGCCGATCGCACGGCCTGCGAAATAGGCACCAACATCGACCGCGATGATCGGCAAAAGGAACACCAATATGACCTCGAGTGCCGAAAAGCTCAGCCGGACCTGGACCATCGCCAGCGACGCTGCCCCGACATAGGCTGCGCCGAAAAAGAGCCAGACAATCTCAGAAAAGGCATTGGCGGCAAACTTGCTCGCGAGCCGGTTCCATTCCCACAGCACACCGCCAGCAAGCAGCACCACAAACCCGATCCAGAACCAGCCGCCCAACCAAATCGCCAAAGCTGCGACGCCCGCAAATGCGAGCGCTGTCACGAGCCGGACGGGCAGGTCCGAAGGTTTTTTGCTAATCTCAGCGTCCGCCAAAACGCCGCTCCCGCTGATTAAAGTGGTCGAGCGCATCGCGAAGGTGCTCCGGCTTGAAGTCAGGCCAAAGCGTGTCGACAAACAGCATCTCGGCATAGGCCGCTTGCCACAAAAGGAAGTTCGACAGCCGCACCTCTCCGCTGGTCCGGATCAGCAAGTCGAGAGGGGGCAGATCAAAGGTGTCCAGATGCGCGCTGATAGCCTCAGGCGTCACCTCTCCAATCGCAGCGGCTTTGGCAGCTGCGCGAGCAATCTCGTTCTGCGAGCCGTAATTGAGTGCCACAGCGAGGGTCTGAGTCCCGTTTGACGTCTGGTCAAGCGCGTCTTCGAGCATGGCTACGATGTCCGGAGCGAGCGACCGCCAGTCGCCGATGATCTTGAGCCTCACATTGTTGGCAACGAATTCGGCAAGGTCCGATTTGATGAACTTGCGCATCAGGTTCATCAGGTCATCGACTTCGTCTTCGGAACGTTTCCAGTTTTCAGACGAGAACGCATAGAGCGTCAGGCAATCGAGACCCGCACCATCAAGACTGCGGACAAGCTTTCGCACCGCCTCAACGCCGCGCTGATGCCCGACCGCACGCGGAAGAGCGCGTTTCTTTGCCCAGCGACCATTGCCATCCATTATGATCGCGACATGCCGGGCGCGATTGGCTTCTGATCCCATCCCCATCAGAGCCTGACCTTACTGGGTCAGGATCTCCTGTTCCTTCTTCGATGCAACCTCATCAGTCTCTGCGACATACTTGTCGGTCAGCTTTTGCACGTCATCCTCGTGGCGCTTGCGCTCGTCTTCGGAGATATCTTTCGCCTTCTCGTCGGCTTTCAGCGTTTCCATCCCGTCGCGGCGCACATTGCGGATCGCAATCTTGGCGTTCTCGGCATATTGCCCGGCAAGCTTGGCCAGCTCTTTGCGGCGTTCCTCAGTAAGGTCTGGCATTGGCAGGCGAACCGTCTGCCCATCCGTCATCGGGTTAAGGCCAAGGTTCGCCTTGGTAATGCCCTTCTCCACGGCGCTGACATTCGACTTGTCCCACACCTGCACACTGAGCATGCGCGGTTCGGGAGCCGATACAGTCGCCACCTGGTTCAGCGGCATCATCGAGCCATAGACTTCGACCACGACCGGATCGAGCAGGCTGGTGTTCGCACGGCCTGTGCGAAGTCCAGACAGATCGCCTTTCAGCGATTCCACCGCTCCGTTCATGCGGCGCTCGATGTCCGCTTTGTCATATTGTGCCATGTCTCAGGCTTCCCCTTTTACAATTGTCTGCACGCCATCGCCCTCAAGCACGCGCGCGACATTTCCTTTTTCGCGGATCGAGAACACCACTATCGGAATGTCGTTCTCTCGGCAAAGCGCGACCGCGGTGGCATCCATAACCTTCAGATTGTCCGACAGGACCTTATCGTAAGAGATCGCGTCAAACCGTGTAGCCTCCGCATTCTTCTTGGGATCGCTGTCATAGACCCCGTCGACGCTGGTTCCTTTTAACAGGGCATCGCAATTCATCTCGGCCGCACGCAGCGCTGCACCGGTATCGGTGGTGAAGAACGGATTTCCGGTGCCAGCGGCAAAGATCACGATCCTCCCCTTCTCCAGATGCCGCTCCGCACGGCGGCGGATGTAGGGTTCGCATACGCTGCTCATCGGGATAGCAGATTGCACTCGTGTGGGTACGCCCTGCTGTTCGAGCGCGTTCTGCATCGCCAGTGCGTTCATCACCGTTGCGAGCATACCCATGTAATCGCCGGTGGTCCGATCAAGCCCTTTGGCCGCCCCTGAAATCCCGCGGAAGATATTCCCGCCACCGATGACCAGACAGACCTCAAGGCCGCTATCTTTGGCCGTCTTTACCTCTTCGGCCAACCGGGCAACATAGGCTGGGTCGATCCCATATTCCTGCTCCCCCATCAGAACTTCGCCTGAGAGTTTCAAAAGGACGCGCTTGATTTCGGGCATTGCCGATTCTTGGGACATGGGCGACATGGTTCCATTGAACTGTGAAGTTGGAGCGTCCTTAGCGACGCTCGTGCGACCGCGCAAAGGGAAAGCCAATGATCAAGAAGCTGATCCTGCTGTTTGCGATTATTGCTATCGGATTCGGGATCAAGGCTTGGTCGGACACGATGGGCGATCCGGTTGTAAAACGCTTGAGTCTTGAGTCCTCCAGCCTCGCGGTGGGGACCGCTCCTGTTACGATTGCTCTATTGGCCGACATCCATGTCGCCGGGCCGGATATGCCACCTTCCCGGGTGGAGCGGATCGTGAGGCAGGTGAATGCGCTTGCTCCCGATCTTGTCGCGATTGCCGGCGATCTGATCAGCGAGAAACGGACGGCCACAAAAACCTATTCCGCATCTGAAGCTGTAGCCCCATTGCATCATCTTGATGCGTCTTTGGGTGTGGTGCTTGTTCCCGGAAACCATGATCACTGGTTTGGCTGGCCTGCCCTTTCCCGCGAGCTTGAAGCAATCGAAGGCATGACCATCCTTTCCAACGGTGCCAAACAGATAGGGCCTTTGGCGATTGGCGGCGTTGATGACGATTTCACGGGCAACGCGGATGTTCCTGCGACCGTGATTGAAATGCAGAACCTTTCCGGCCCCCGGATCATGCTCACACACAGTCCGGACATTTTTCCGAGCGTGCCGACAGATTTCGACCTGGTTCTGGCCGGGCATACGCATTGCGGACAGATTGCCTGGCCATGGGGTGGCTCGCCCGCAACCATGTCTGACTTTGGGCAAAAATATGCCTGCGGGGTGGTCGACGAGCACGAAAAGACGCTGATCACAAGCGCTGGCATCGGTACAAGCCTGCTGCCGCTCAGGCTGTTCACCCGTCCAGAAATCTGGCTCATAGAAATACAGCCGCCGCAGCGCTGAGCTGCGACGGCCGTTTCAATCTTGAGACTTGCGCGTTAGCCGCTGACGGCTGCAGCAACCTCCGCTGCGAAATCGCTTTCTTCGACTTCGATGCCTTCGCCGAGCTGGAAGCGGACATAGTCGGTCAGCTTGACCGAGCCGCCATTGTCTTTGCCGAACTTGGCAACCGTGTCTTCGACGCTGGTCTTGTTGTCCATCACGAACATCTGGCTCAGCAAGGCGTTCTCTTTCGCGAACTTCTTAATCGCGCCTTCGACCATCTTTTCCTGCACATTTTCAGGCTTGCCGCTTTCAGCAGCCTTTTCCTGTGCAATCGCACGCTCACGCTCGATTACAGCAGGATCGAGGCCGTCCGCGTCGAGCGCCTGCGGGAACATCGATGCGATGTGCATGGCCAGTTGCTTGCCGAAGGGGACCAGCGCGTCTTCGCCGAGGTCACTTTCAAGCGCAACCAGAACGCCGATCTTGCCAAGCCCTTCAGCAGCGGCATTGTGCATGTACGAGACCACTGCACCGCTTTCGACAGCAACGGTCTTCATGCGGCGCAGCTGCTGGTTTTCACCGATGGTCGCGACGTTATCCGTCAGCTTGTCGGCAACGGTGCCGCCATCAGGATAATCAGCGCCCTTAAGCGCTTCGATATCATCGCCGGCAACAGTCAGAGCAACCGCGGTCGTCTTGCGGACAAAGTCCTGAAACTGATCGTTCTTGGCGACAAAGTCGGTTTCCGAGTTAACTTCGACTGCCACGCCTTTGGTGCCTTCAACAGCAACGCCAACAAGGCCTTCTGCTGCGGTGCGGCTCGACTTTTTCTGGGCAGTGGCAAGACCCTTGGCGCGCAGTGCGTCAACGGCAGCTTCGATATCGCCACCAGCTTCGGTCAACGCCTTCTTGGCGTCCATCATGCCTGCGCCGGTCTTTTCGCGCAGTGTCTTCACATCGGCGACGGTGAAATCAGCCATGAAAGTTTCCTTTTGTATCTGTTCTGGAGCACCGGGCAGCGCACCCATTTGGATGCGTGGAGCCTGCCCGGCGCGCTAGTCTGGGAATGTGACGCGCACTTGACGCGCCAGACTTCTAATGCGGCTTAAGCGCTTGCTGCTTCGACAGCCTGCTCGGTTGGCGGCTCTTCCATCGTGCCGACATCGCCCGAATCCGCCACAGCACCACCGCGACCAGCAGCTGCTGCATCCGCGATCGCCTGGCAATACATCCGCACGGCACGGCTGGCGTCATCGTTGCCCGGAACCGGGAATGCAATACCTGTCGGATCGACGTTGGTATCGAGCACGGCAATCACAGGGATACCGAGCACGGCTGCTTCCTTGATCGCCAGATCTTCTTTGTTGGCATCGATTACAAACATGACGTCTGGAATCCCGCCCATGTCGCGAATACCGCCAAGCGACAGCTCAAGCTTGTCACGCTCACGAGTGAGCTGCAGGACCTCTTTCTTGGTGAAACCGCTGGTGTCGCCAGAAAGCTGTTCTTCAAGGCTCTTCAGGCGCTTGATCGAACCACTGATGGTCTTCCAGTTGGTCAACATCCCGCCAAGCCAACGGTGGTTCACGAAGTGCTGACCCGACTGGCGAGCAGCTTCTGCGATCGGCTCTTGCGCCTGACGCTTGGTACCGACGAACAGAACCTTGCCGCCTGCGCGAACAGTCTGCTCAACGAAGTCGAGAGCGCGCGCAAACAGCGGCACAGTCTGCGAAAGGTCGATGATGTGAACGCCGTTGCGTGCGCCGAAGATGTACGGCTTCATGCGCGGGTTCCAACGGTGAGTCTGGTGGCCGAAGTGTGCGCCGGCCTCAATCAATTGCTGCATCGTGACGGTAGTGCCCGCCATAGGTAATTCCTTTCCGGTTGTTCCTCTGGAAGGCTGGAACCGCTGGCGGAGACCCCGCTTGCGGCACCGGTATGCAGTGCCTTCCATGTGAATTTCGCTGTTTATGGAGCGACGAAATGACTCTCCACCTGAGCGAGGCCGCGCACTTAGCCGCGAGTCGTGCAGAAATCCAGCGATTTCGAAAAAATGTCAGCCCACGCGAACTTCGCGCTTGACGGGAAAGAACATTTAGTGAACAAAAGCGAAGGAACAAACGTGGTACAGACTCAATACGCAGCCGATACCGAATTGGCAAGCCGTATGAAAAACAGGCAGAGTGATCATGATCGCATTTCTTATAGCAGCCATTCTAGCAGTCACGGTTCTGGCAACCGCAATCAGCCTGACAGACAGCGTCATTCGCGCTCGTAGTGCGTTCACCTCCCTGAAGCGAGAGCGTTCATTGGCCGCGATAGGCTATGTGCCTCAGGTTGATGCGGCGATCGTGCGCCTACGCCGCCCAACCCTTGACCGCCGAGAAACTAGTCGCCCGTTTGTGCAGCGAGCGCCTCGGCTGCTCGACGCCGCTTGATCCTGCCATATTTGAGCAGGCCATAGGGCATCAGCACAAGATAGCCGACGCTTACTACAATCAGCACCCACCAGGGTTTGATCAGAGCAACCGCGAAGGCCAACGCAAGGATAACGATCAGTCCCAACCTGATACCTCTGCGAGGCCGGATTGATGCCCAGCTGAGTGTCGCGATGTTTGAAATCATCAAGATTGCAATCAGTCCCAGCCAGATAGTCAGAGTTACAGGCTCACGAAATGAATCGGATCCGGTCACGGTCCAAAGATAGAACGGCATAAATGCGAGGCCTGCTGCCACTGGGGCGGGAACGCCGGTTAGAAATCCAGCCGATTTATGAGGCTGATCGTCAACATCGATCCGGGCGTTAAAGCGAGCGAGCCGCACAGCGCAGCAAATCGCGAAAGCAAGCGCCGCGAACCAACCAAAGCTCGGCAAGCCTTGGAGCGACCACATATACAGGATTATCGCCGGCGCCATGCCGAAAGACAGAGAGTCTGCGAGACTATCCAGTTCTGCGCCAAACCGAGATTGAGCATTGAGCAGCCGCGCTATGCGCCCGTCGACCCCGTCGAGTATACCCGCCAGCACGACCGCTAGAACGGCATACTCCCACTGCTCAGAGATTGCGAAGCGAATCCCGGTAAGTCCAGCACACATTGCCGCCGCTGTAATCGCATTCGGCAACATGGCGCGCAAAGTCAGACCCTTGATATCGGGACTTGCACCTTGATCTTCGTCTTCAGCCGCTTTGGGGCCCAGGCGAACATCGGACGAAGCGCCATTGGCAGCATCTTTGCCGTGCCGCCTGCGCGAATCGTTCACTGTGAAATGCCCTCCAGCATTGCCTGTTGTCCGAGCTCTGCCAAAATGGTTTCACCAGCAATGATGGTCTGCCCCACCATCACTTTGGAATCGGTACCCGCAGGAAGATAGACATCCACGCGGCTACCAAACCGGATCAGCCCCACCCGCTGTCCTACAGCCAGTGTGTCGCCCGGTTTTACGAATGGTACGATGCGCCGCGCAACCAATCCTGCAATCTGTGTAAACCCGATGAGAGTGCCGTCTCCGCGCTCTATCAGGATATGCTGGCGCTCGTTTTCTTCGCTCGCCTTGTCGAGATCGGCGTTCAGGAATTTGCCGGGGACATAGACCTGGCGCCGCAAGGTTCCGGCTATTGGCGCGCGATTGATGTGCACATCAAAGACGCTCATAAAGATCGAAACTCGCGTCACTGGCCCATCGGGCAACCCGGGATTACCAGAACCATCATCTATCACCAGTTCGGGTGGAGGTTCGACCTGAGATATCAGCGATACGATCCCATCAGCAGGGGCGACGATCACGTTCTCCGCTTGCGGTACCACACGTTCCGGATCGCGAAAAAACGCGAACACGCCAAGCGACAGGAGCAACAGCGGCCACCCGATGATCTCCCAATCCAGCATTAGCAATGGGATCAGGCTGACCGCGATCGCGATCACACCATATTTGCGTCCTTCAGGATGGATCGGTGGCCAGCTCCAGCCAGCATCACCGCGCCCTTTGTTATCTAGTATTTCTCCGGCCATAAGCGGGCATCTAGGCTCTGTGGCTGTCACCCGCAAGCAATCGCCCTTCGATCACCCCACGAAATTGACCTTCTCAATCCCACCCGATTGACATTTTAGTAAGATGTTTACCCTAATTCGCACGCCATTATGGCTCTGGCAAAATCCACTCTCGATCGTTGGCTTGGCGAGGTTCCAATCTATGTGATCGGCCTCACCCTTCTGGTCATCTGCGTCGGCTTGTTGGCTGTCAAAGATATCTATCCGACGACCGGCGGGATCATCGCCAATTCCCGCCTTTTCGCGCTATTCATCATAACGGGGCTGACTTTCGACGCCGCATGGCAACTGTTCAAGGTTCGTCCAGACAGCCCGATTGATCACCTCAAGGCCCGCTATGGCTCAAAAACAGTGCGAGACGCTGCCATCGCCGGGGCGCCGTTTCTTGCCATCGCGATTGTGCTCTTGCCGTTTTTCTCAAAGATGAAATCGGCGATCCCGCTGTTCAATGATTACACCTGGGATGCGGCTTTTGTCCGTTGGGACCAAGCTATTTTCTTCGGTTATGACGCATGGGAAATCTTCCAACCCGTACTCGGCTTCCCGATCGTCACAGCATTTCTGGCTCTATTATATCACCTGTGGTTCTTGCTGCTCTATCCAGGGGTCCTGTTCTTCGCCTTCGGAAAAATGGACAGCAAGCTGCGCCGACAATTCTTTCTGACCTATATGCTTAGCTGGACGCTTGTCGGCGGCGCAATGGCCACCTGGCTCGCATCAGTGGGTCCGTGCTTTATCGGGCCGATCTTTGGCGAAACGCAATTTGACGAGCAAATGGCCTATCTTCGCGCGGCAAACGAGCAGGTTCCGATCATGACGCTCAATGTTCAGGAGATGCTGCTAGAATGGTATTTCGAACGCTCGACCGGTCTTGGCAGCGGCATCACGGCAATGCCCAGCATGCACTGTGCGATTGCCTTCCTCTACTGGATTGCTGTGCGCCGCGTTCACAGCGGCTGGGGCGCGTTTTTCGGCGTGTTCTTCTTCGTCACGTGGATCAGCAGTGTCCACCTCGCGTATCACTATGCGGTTGACGGACTGGTGTCCCTTATCGCGGTCGCCGGCATCTGGTGGGTAGCAGAACGGTTGATTGGCGCTTGGGACGAGTTCGCGAGCGCTCAGGCTACCTTGCGGACGAACACCGTACCGGCGGAGTAACCAGCGCCGAAACTGCAGATCAGCCCGGTATCGTTCGCTGAGAGATCACCGCTGTTCAGGTGAAAAGCGATGATCGAACCGGCGCTTGATGTGTTGCCGTAGGTATCAAGCACGGTCGGGCTTTCATCATCATCCGCCTCGTGACCCAGAACCTTGTGAGCGATCAGGCGATTCATCCCGGCATTGGCCTGGTGAAGCCACATTCTTCGCAAATCCTTTGGGTCAATCTGCAGCTTGGCAGCCTCATCAACGATCATCTGGGCAACCATCGGAACGACCTCTTTGAAGACTTTGCGTCCTTCCTGGACAAACAGCTTGTCCGCCTGGTCAGCTGATTCAGGGTGGGCCCGATTGAGAAAGCCGAAATTGTTGCGAATGTTGTTCGAATAGACGGTCTTCAACTTCGTGCCGAGAATCTCCCAATGACTCTCGGGCGCGATCGCTGCATCCTCCACCAGTACTGCGGTCGCCACATCGCCAAAAATAAAGTGACTGTCCCGATCTCGCCAATTGAGATGGCCCGAAGTGATCTCTGGGCTCACAACGAGCACACTCTTGGCATTGCCCGACCTTATGTAGTCAGCCGCAGTCTGGATACCGAATGTTGCGGAAGAGCACGCGACATTCATGTCAAAGCCGAACCCTTCGATCCCCAATTCCTGTTGAATCTCGATCGCCATCGCCGGATAGGGCCGCTGCATGTTTGACGCGGCGCACAGAACCGCATCGACATCTTCCGCCTTCCGCCCTGCTCGCTCTAGCGCTTGACGGCATGCAATCACGCCAATCTCTGCCATGATTGACAGCTCATCATCCGACCGTTCATCCCAACGCGGTGACATGATGTCCGGATCAATGATCGGCGCCTTCGACATGACATGCCGCGCCTTTATGCCGCTTGCCTTCTCGATGAATTCGACAGAGCTGTGCTCTAGCGCGACCTCTTGGCCGGCAGCAATTGCATCAGCGTTCCTCGCGTTATGACGATCGACAAAATCATTGAAGCTTGCGACCAGTTCTTCATTGGTTATCGACTCTTCTGGCGTGAACAATCCCGTCGAAGAGATGACTGGGCGATGTGTGAGTTGCATTGGGTCTGAGATCATGGCGCGCGGGATAATCCTGTCCCAACGCCGGGGCAAGGAAAAGCCGATCACAGCTGTGTTTTCAAACAAGGAAAAGCAAATGGTGGACAGGGCTGGATTCGAACCAGCGTACGCTTGCGCGGGCAGATTTACAGTCTGCTGCCTTTAACCACTCGGCCACCTGTCCACATATACCTTGCGGGAAATTGAGCGTGCCCTGACG
>JBCAXQ010000009.1:0-28621 GCA_038534015.1 Pseudomonadota bacterium
AGCGATCTTGCCACCAGATAGGCCGATGCCAGCAATGCTGACACAAGGGAAAAAAGGATTGTGTATTGCATCAACAACTTCACTTCGAACTCGTTGAGCAGATAGATGTATTCAAAGGCCGCCATTGGCGCTCCCCACATGTCCCTTATCCACAATGTCAGCCAAATTGCGGAAGAGCTCAAGGGAGAAGCCCTGGAGCCTTTGATTGGAAACGCTCCGAAAACAGCCGCTAAGACAGCGACCTAAACTCACCACAAGTACGAGGCTCTCTTGATGTCTGTTCCTGATCCTTAGGAGCCGAAACGGCAGACTTTTGCTCTCAGCGGCCGAGGAGACATCGGGATTTGTCTGCGGCTGTATCACTTCAATTCTGGGCGGTTGACGATCTGTCATCATCGCCGTCCCGTCTTCGGCGTGCTAGAAACGCCCAGCAACTCACACACGAAGAGCCACAATGCTCACGACTGTGCTTTTCCCCTTAAACTGGCTACTCTCCTTTGTGGCGACCCTGCTGCGTCTCGGCGCCGGCGGTTCCGGCTCACCGGACGTGGAACCAGCCGAGCCGCTGATCCTCTATGAATTTGAGGGATGCCCCTTCTGCCGGATCACACGGGAACAAGTGTCTGAAACAGGCGTAACAGTCCACGTCAAACCTTGCCCCAAAGGCGGAAAGCGGTTTCGCCCGGACGTCACGGAAAAGGGTGGCAAAGCTCAGTTTCCTTACCTCATCGATCCGAATGCGAAAGCCGGCGACGACGCTGTAGCCATGTATGAAAGCGCGGATATTGCCCGCTATCTTCGCGAACGCTTTGGTGGCGCTAGCCGTCCGCTTATCCAGTGGACTGGGCCGATCAACCACGCCCTGTCCCAATTCGCGGTCCTCGCTCGCTATATGAGCGGAACGATCGCCCGCCCCGCCTCGGCGCCAGAACAGCCATTGCGGTTCTATGCTTGTGAACGCTCGCCAGGCGGGCGATTGATCAAGGAAATGCTCTGTTCGAAGGAACTAGAATATATATGGACGTCCCGGGCATCTGGCAGGCAGGCCACGCCCCTCCTGGAGGATCCCCAAACGGGCTCATCGGTGATCGGTGCCTTGCCGATCCTTGACTACCTCCGCCAGACATATCCACGCGCCGTCTGATCCATGAAGACATCAGATGATGACGTCTTTGGGCGGCGGAAGAGGCGGTCAGAGCGTGAAGATCAACCGCGCTGATGGTATGTATTCAAGCCATGGCGACGCTTTCGAACGAAATGAAGCGCTTTGTGGCAGGTCAGCGGCTCGGCTTCTTGGCGACGGTGTGTCCTGACGGTTCGCCGAATCTCTCGCCGAAAGGGCTCACATTTGTCTTTGATGACCGGCGAATTGTGATCGGTGAGGTTCGATCGCCGGGAACTGTGGCCAACTTAAAGTTTCAACCGATTGCCGAACTGAATGTGGTCGACCGCATCACCAGAAAGGGCTTGAGGTTCAAGGGCTCCTGCATTGTCCACACCGAGGGTGACGAATACGAAAGGTTCACCGGATTTCTTCGATCTCAAGGCGCTCAGTCCAAAATCAGATCTGTCATCGTGATGACCGTGAACGTGGTGAGGCCGGTTACCTCGCCAGCGTACGATCGGGGCTTGTCCGAGGCGGAGGTTCGAAGTCTTTGGAAACATCACTATGATCGGAGCGAAGACCGAAACCCCGAAGCGTGAAGCGGTCGGCGCAAGCTGACTTCTCCCACTGGCCCAATAGGGACATGTTCGGCGACCGTCAAAGAGCGCGCTTAAACCGCTGTCTAGTTCGACACTCGGCGGTACCGCGTTCTTCGCCGAACGGGCTTATCCCCGCATGATGCTCAGTATCTTTGGGTCGATGCTCGCCGCCGAAAGCAAGCCGCCCATCAGGGCACCGGGAATTCCAGGGCTCGCCACATCCTGACCTGTGAGGAAGAGTCCCGGGATTGGTGTCTTGGCCCGTAGCGCGTCGCTCATGACACGCTCAGGCGTCACATCGAGTCCATAGAACGCTCCTTTGCGATGCCCGGTGAATAAGGCGGTCGTGAGCGGCGTGGCCAGTTCGCTGTAGACCACAAGCTTGGCGAGATCGGGGAAGTAGCGTTCGAACTGCGCCAACAGCGTTTTTTCAACGCGGCGTTTGAACGCGTCATAATCGTCGCCGCGCTCGCCGAAAGGTTGACCGGCCCATTGATCGATTGTCGACCAGTCGGACCAGGCCAAGAGCTGGCCGGTATGCTTTTGCTTCGGGCCCGAGTCATGCGCCGGGTTCTTGAGCGACCCGAATGCGGCGGTCATGTGGGGCGGCATGCCATCGGGTACATCCGTCCAGACGACATCGACAACTCCCGTCGGATAAATCCAATGGTTGGCCTTGGTCGCGCCGGCAGCTTCAATGTCTCCTTGAAAACCCAGAAAGAGCGTGTAGTGCGCTATGCTGGAAGGCAGCCCGCGGATTTTTGCAATCCAGTCCTGCCGACCGCGATCCTCGGGCAGCAGTCCTTCCACGGTTTCTCTCGCGCCGATATCCGAGATCACAGCGTCCGCCCTGATTTCCGCGCCATCGTCGGTGCGCACGCCCACCACACTTTCGTCGTCGAACAAAAGGCCTTCAACGCGTACGCCGGCGCGGGCGTCTCCACCGTTCTTTGTGATGGTTGGGACGATATGTTCGGCAAAGGCGGCGCTGCCGCCGACAGGATACCAGGACCCGCTCTCAAGATACGAGGCTGAGATCAGCGCATGCATGGCGAAGCTGGCTTTTCCGGGGCGGCCCCCATGGTCGCCCCATTGCGCAGCCATGGCGGCCGCAAGCCCTGGATGGTCCGTGATCTCCTCAATGACCTCCTTGGTCGTGCGGCCGCACCATTTCGAAAGGGCGCGCTGGTTCCACCAGTCGAGGACATCGCCCACGAATTCCGGCATCGCCCGGGTCGGGAAGACTTTGTACATCGCCTCGCGCCCCTCACGCAGGGCGCGCGTCCAGGCTTCGATCGCCTCGGTCTGATCAGGGAACCGATCCTTGAGATCGCGTTCCTGGGCTTCATAAGGGCGCGAGAGCGAGAGCGGCTCTGAAGAACCGATATGCAATGTGTCGTAGACGGCTCCCAGAGGTACGAACTCTATCGGGGTATCGCATATCCAATCGATGAGTTCGCGCGCGCGGTCTCCTGGGGCGACGCCGCTCAAGTAATGAACGCCGACATCCCAGGTGAATCCCTCGCGGGAGAAGCTATGCGTCTGCCCGCCAAGCGTCTGATGCTGCTCGAGCAGCGCCACTCTTTTCCCGAGCTTCGACAGTGCGGCGGCGGCCGCCATGCCTCCCATTCCGGAACCGATGACGACCGCATCCCATTGAGTGTTGTCCATGTTAGCCATTTGCCGCCTCCTTTCCTTCGCTCGGTAAGAGGGTCCAAGCCGCGCGCAGGGCGGCGATCGCGGCATCGTCGTGGGATGGAATGATCAACAAGTCGGGCATCGCTTCCTTGAGCCGGCGAACCTTCGCATAAGTCTTTCGCAACTGCTTTGGATCGCCAGTCCCCGGGACACGATCTTCCATGATCGCGTCTGCGCAATAGACGAGATCACCAACCAGGAGCGTTGGCGGACCGGATGACGAGCGAACCAGCAACGACATTGAACCCGGCGTATGCCCGGGCGTGGGCAGCAGTATCAGCGAGCCGTCGCCCATAATGTCGAAGGCGCCGCCAAAGGTCTTGAATTGCGGGTCTTCTGTGGGTTGAAATCTGATTGGCGTCCACTGCGCGCCTTCGGCTTCAATGTGTTCTCGCAGGATCCATTCGCGCTCAGGATGTGGTTCAGAGAGCTGCGCCCACTCATCTTCGCTGACAAGTAAATCCGCCTGCGGAATATCTGAAATCCCGCCAACATGATCGAAGTGGAGGTGCGAAATGACGGCCTTTCGCACTTTGCGCGGATCGAACCCATGCGCGTCGAGCCTATGTCCAAGCTTGTCTCCCGGACCGATCTCGAAGCGGAAAATACGCTTCAGCAGAAGGCGTCCAATCGCTTGTGAGATATAGTCGGGATCTGTCGTGATCGCTGGATCAAGCCCGGTGTCGAATAGCACCAAACCGTCCTTGTGCTCGATGAGGAACACGCTGATCGGAAGACCGACCCAGCTCCGCGAGGTGAGCACCCACCACAATTGAGGCAGGACGCTGCCGGTTCGGTGCTCCTTGTGTTGAAACGCGCTGCCCGTAGAGAAGGCATGGATCGCCTGAACGGCATCGCTGGCAATCGGGGCTCGGCTTGGATCGAGATTACGGACGGTCTCCATGATCACCCACCTCCGGCGGTCTCAAAGCCTTATCTTAAAGCACGGAGAATTCTGGGATATACGGACTAGTACTCACCGTATCCTGGCCTGCGACGCCCTTGTGCCGACATAGCGAGCGTTTGAAACGGGAGCGTTCTGGTCCGTAGACCTTGTGCCTGCAATTGCACCGCTAAGCGCCAAGACGTCCAGTGCCTGCTCTTCGCAACACTCGGGACTTCAGGCCCACCACACCCGGTTACTGCTCCTTACTCTTCGCGTAAGGCGATTGCAGCGATCCCTTCGCCCAATCCGCCAGCAGTCTGTAGTACTCATCGGTGACACGGGTATAGGTCCGGCCGCCATCGGGCCCTTGCTCATACTCCCACATGCCGTGATCGGTGTTTGGAAACGAGAATATGGTGATGTCCTGTCCTTCAGCCCTCAGCGTCTGCAATCGCTCGAGCGTTTTGGCGACGGGCGCTTCGCGATCGTTTTGCGCAAGCGCCCAGAGCTGAGGCACATCCACGTCGCGCAAGACGTCCATGGGTTTGATCGACCAATCGATGTTCAGCCGATCGAACATCGGGATGCCGTCATCTCGAAGTTCATCTGTCGACATGCCCAGAATGACGCCCGTGAACCCACCGCGCACGATAGAGTACCATTGTGCATCGCCGTACTTTTCGCGAAGAGCGTCCAAGTCCTGCAAGCCGTCTGAATAACCAGACACGGCGAGCCGGGCGGTGACGTCGGTTATCTCGCGGGCTTTGGCGATGACATCATCGCCATAGCCAGCCTCGCGCAGTTCTAACTCAACCTGGGACGCGTCCTCTTCGAGGATATCAACGACCAATCCATAGCCGATGCCGATAAAGTCGGTGCCGGATCTTTTTGCTGCCAGGGGTGCGATCCAGCCTCCCTGGCTGAATCCGAACAGGCCAAAACGTCCGAACCGCGCTCCGGCAAGGCGCTTGGCCTCCAAGGACGCTGCGACCAAGTCATCGGCCAGCTGGGGAAAGTTCTGGCTGTAATCGCCGGCTGACCTGCCGGTGCCGCGCTTGTCATAAACAAAGACGGAAACGCCGCGCCCGGCCAACTGATACGGATAACTGACGGCCTCGATCCAACCTGATTCCTCTGAGCCGTGGGCCAATACGACAAGGGGCGTATTGGGTCCGGCATCCGCAGGTTCGATAAGCTGCCCTGCAAGCATAACCCCGCCGGAATCGAATTCGATATCCGTGACGAGCGTCGGCTGTTTCGCAAGGATTTCCGCTTGCTCAATTCTTACGCCACCATCCCCGCATTCTACCGCGCTTTCATCTGCGACCTTGCCGTTACGCCCGTCGTTGAAAGAATAATACGAGGTGTCGTTGCGGCGGGTAATGACCACGAAGGCGTCAGGGGATCCGTAGACGCCGGCTTCGCAAGCGTCGCTCGCAAATTCCGTCGCAGGCGTCTGCAGGCGTTTTGCCTGCTGGGCGCAGCTTCCGAGCGCGGCCGCCATAAGCCCGATGGCTACAAAATTTCGCATCGACGCCTCGCCCAAAAATCAAGATTTCAACCTCGCTCTCCGTACTATGACTTTCAAAAGACTTGCAACGACGGAAAGATGAGCGCCGCGCGCACCGACGTGGAAGTCACTTCAATGATCGGGCCTTCCACGACAATCGTGCCACTCACAAACTCCGACTGGAGCGTCTAGTCGGCCCGAACTCAGCCGTTGATCCTCTGGAACAGCTTGTCGTCGCCTAGCCCTGACCGGACAATGCCCAGCCAGTGCCAGATTCAATGTCTTATGCCTCATTCTGCGCCGATAGTGTTGATTTAGGAGGCCAGCCGCCTCGGATCAGCGTTTCGGTTGATTCAGGATGAAAAATGCAGGCTGAAATGATTCAAGAAAATATCCCACTTCATTCGTACACGCACAAAAACAACTCGATCGGGGACTTTTTCAACCCTATCGGTGTAGAACGACGCAATCACATTCTGAAGCTGAGAGACTTAACTCTAAAAGGCCGATCCCGACCGATTGTGTTGTTGCGAGGGGCAACGACGGATCACGAACCGCCGACGATCCGTAAGTGCGCCATTATCATGGGCCTTCTCCGGCGACACGTCGTAGGCGTCAGTTTGCATTCCTGATTGAGCCGCATTCGAGTCACCTCGTGAGAGCCAATACACGTGTAAAAATATATAAAAATCAATGTATTAAATGACTTTTAGTGGCCACGTGTAGCCCAGTTGGTGTCCCATTCTGTAGCCCAATTTCCAGATTGGATCATCGAAGCTTTCTGTCCTCTTCGGCGGACAATCCGATCGTTTTGGGCATCAAGTTCGCAAAGTTCCGACCCTCTCGGTGTAAACGACAGTTTAAGCCAGTAAATACAACAGGCCTGCTGTTAAGGATCGCGCGAAAACGGCCAGAACAAAGGACTAACCTGTTAAGGAGATTCGTCTTCTATAGGCGAGACGTAAGGGGCAATCGCCGTCCGGCCGCTCGGATGGGTTTGGTGTGGCGAGTGCTTCGAATAACCGGTGATCCATGTGGTGGTTCCGGCTGCTCCATATTGAACGTTCAGAGCGATGTTCGTCGAGTGCAGGGGCGGGTGATCGCTTGAACCCGCACCATCCGTACTCCAAGCCAAACCGTTCACGCAGATCCGGCTGCAAGCCAACTGTTCAGAATGGCACCCGCACACCTGAGCCTATTGGAGCATCCAAGTTTTGACCGGCGGGTTTTCGGGCACAGCAGCCGAAGACAAAACGGGGTGAGGTCAATCGAACTTGATCTGCACCATCAGAGCTGCGGCAACTGGTACTTATTCAAGAGTTCAAGCAGTGTTTGGCTCGTCCGCTTGCGGTGTTCACGGTGCAATGTGAACGCGCTCTCTGCGTCCCCGTTCGCTATCGCTTCTAGAACGGCGCGGTGTTCCGCGTTCGAGCGGAGCGGCTTTTCCCGAAGCTTCAGCGTGATGGCGCGTGCGCGGTGCCCTTGGTCGCGAACAGAGGCGGCCATACGCGCCAAGCGGGCATTTCCGCTCAAGTCCAAAAGCGCACGGTGATAGCGATCGTCGGCATCAGCCCAGGCGACAAGATCTTCACACTTCAAGGCCGCGTCCATTTCATCCATGGCCGCGTAAAGCGGAGCGAGGACGGCTTTCGACGGAGCTTTGCTGGCCAACAAGTCAACCGCTTCACATTCGAGCGCTGACAGCACGCTATAAATCTCGTTCATGTCGTTCGTGTCGAGCGGGACAACGCGCATGCCACGTCGCGGAATGAGCTCGACCAGGCCCTCATTCTCTAACCGGATCAACGCTTCGCGCACGGGCGTGCGGCTCATGCCAAGCATTTCGGCGACTTCGTTTTCCAGCGCTTGGTACCCAGGTGGAAACGCGTTGTTCAAGACGCGTCGCTTGATCTCCTGGTAGGCATGGTCGACCCGCGTTTGCGGCGCTTGCGGTGCAATCGTCTCTGCGGAAGGCAGCGTCATGACCAACTCCAGTGATGGGGCCGAACCCCTGCGATAGGCGACGGAAACCTGTAAATCCTGCTATCCAATAAACAACCTACATAGATTGTTTTCCGATCTCGTCCTGCAAATGCAAGACTTGAGGTGTTCTTCAAGCATCGGCTCACGACGCGGTCGAGATGCACGCGGTCCATCGTTCCTTCCAGATAAGCGGCCTCGACCGCGGCGACATGGTCGGTATTCATGTCTTCCAAGATCAACTGCGCCTCGCCGTCCGGCAGCACCCGGATGATGCGATTGGAGACGATACTGGTCACCCAGGCCGCACCTTCCTCGTCAAAACATAGCCCGTCTGGGAAAACGCCCTCACCGAACTGGATCACTGTTTCACGCGGTCCCAACGCGCTGCCGGAAAGGATCGGAAACCGGGACAAGCGCCGTGCAAAGGTCTCGTTGACATAAAGCCAGTCCCCCTTTGGATGAACCTGGCACTCGTTCGTGTAGCCAAGCTCATCGGCGGCAATCCAGGCGCCATCCGGCGTGACACGGACAATGAAGCCGTCGGCGATGTCGCTGCGATAGGCCCCAGCACGCGGGGACCGGCGTGTACTCACGGTGATCCAGGCCGAATGCGGGGTGTCGCACAGAACGAAATTTGCTGGGGGCAGGGCTGCCCCGTCTAATTCCACAAGGTAGGGCGAGACGGTGCCGTCTGGTTCCAGACGCCAGACGCCGCCAGCATCAGCGAGATTGGCGAGCAGGAACGCGCCGCCCGGCAGTTTGGCGATACCGTTTGGCATTAATGGAACAGGCGGATCGGTGGCCATCAGATCGCGCTGCGTTCCATCTTCGAACAAGGTGGTTACCCCACCGGATCCGTTCGTTACGTGAACGTGGCCGAACCCATCGCACAAGACACATTCTGGGCGAACGAGATTGGCGCCGACCAGATCGATCTGATCGAGGCTGATCAACGGGCCGTCGGCGGTCGGATGATTTAAGGGATTGCGCATGCATTAATGTATACATTATGCTGTGATCACCGACAACTGCGGGGATCAGCGAGGGTACAATGCTTGGCGTAATCGCAGACGACCTGACCGGCGCAACCGATGCCGCCTGCATGATTGCCCGTCGTGGTCTGTCTGTCACGCAGGTGATCGGACCGCCATCCGGTGCACCGCAAGGAGATGCGGATGCGATCGTCGTCGCCCTGAAATCTCGTAGTGTTCCATCGGCCGAAGCCGTTGCCTGTTCACTCGCGACCCTTGACTGGTTGGAAGCCAGCGGCGCTGAGCAGATCTACTTCAAGTATTGCTCGACTTTCGACTCGACGCCGGACGGCAATATCGGGCCAGTCGCCGCCGCGTTGGCGACGCGGCTTGATCAGACAACAACCATTTTTTGTCCCGGTTTTCCGGAGAATGGTCGGACCGTCTATCGCGGGCATATATTCGTCGATGATAGATTGATCTCGGAATCGAGCCTCGCGACCCATCCGCTCAATCCAATGACAGACCCTGATCTTGTGCGCTTTCTCAGACTGCAGTCCGGGAAGACGCAGGTTCGCAGCCTCAGCTTGGAAGATATCGAAGCCGGGCCGGACAGGGTCCGCAACATCTTGCTAGCCAGCACCGAGCAGGGAGGCGGCTTCCTGCTCGCCGACACGCTGTTCGACCGGCACATCGAAATACTGGCCGAGGCGCTTGTCGACGCCCGTCTGGTCACGGGCGGTTCGCCCTTGTGCGGCGCTCTGGCAGGCCGGCGCGCGATCGGAGGCGAACATGCCAAGTCCCGCATCGCTCCAGTGCCGCAAGACGGGCCGCCTGCGATCCTCGCCGGCAGTTGCTCGCAAGCAAGTCGGAACCAGATCGACCGTATTGCTCAGCATCACGCCGTCCAGCGTCTCGACCCGTTGGCACTGGCATCTCAAGAGGCTCACCTTGAGGAGACAATTGAGGCAGCGTCTCAGAATATCCTTGCAGGCAAGCCGGCGATTGTCGCGTCAAGCGCAGATCCGGAAGCGGTCGCCGCGGCGCAAAACAGACTGGGCGCCGATCGCGCAGGCGAGATTATCGAGACTGCGCTTGGCGACATCGCGCGCGCTCTGGCCTCCCTGGGGACGCGCGTTTTTGTTGTCGCCGGCGGAGAGACCTCCAGCGCCGTCGCCCGAGCGCTGGAGGTCGACCGTCTGGAGATCGGTCCTGAGATAACGCCCGGCGTGCCTTGGACGCGCTCGCTTGGTGAGCCTCAGTATCGATTGGCGTTCAAATCCGGCAATTTCGGCGGGCCTGATTTCTTCATGGAGGCGCTCGACGGTCAGCGACGGGCGTCATGAACCCGGAAGAGACCCGTGCGCGCGAAGCGATGACAGCCCATGGCCGTGCGCTTTTTGATCGAGGTCTCGCTCATGGGACGGCGGGTAACATTTCCATACGACTGGACGATGGATATTTGGTCACGCCAACCAATTCCTGTCTTGGTCGACTTGATCCCGCAGACATCGCCAAACTCGATATGGCGGGTGCTCCGGTTTCAGGCAAGCCAGCATCGAAGGAAGCGTTCCTTCACTTAATGAGCTATCGGCGACGACCCCAAGACAAAGCGGTTGTCCATCTCCATTCCACACACGCTGTCGCTGTCGCGTGTATGGATCATCCGTCTACGGAAGACGTGCTGCCACCATTGACGGCATACTATGTCATGCGGGTCGGAAAGCTGCCACTTGCGCCATACTTTCCGCCCGGCGATGAGCGGCTCGCCCGCGCCGTCGCTGAGATGGACGCTGATGCCCGCGCGGTCTTGCTCGCCAATCATGGTCCGATCGTCTCCGGACCGTCGCTGGATGGCGCGGTCTACGCGATCGAAGAGCTCGAGGAGACGGCAAAGCTCTTCTTGATGCTGCGGAGCGAAACAGTACGCCCGCTAACAAAGGCGCAGGTCGCTGCGCTGAACGAAACATTCAACAGAACCAAATGAGGGGGGTGTACCGTGTACGTTGTGACCGTGGACTTCAAAATTGTCTTGGATCAGATCGCAGCCTTCATGCCGGAGATGCGCCGTCAGGCGCGCACCTCGCTCAATGCCGAACCGGGCTGTCTGCGATTTGACATCGTGGTGGGTGAGGGCGATCCGGCCAGCGTGCTGCTCTACGAGATCTACCAAGATCGCGACGCCTTCGAAGCACATTTGGCGTCTGAGCATTTTGCTCGCTTTGATGCAGCGGTGGCGCCGATGGTTGAGCACAAGTCGGTCCGGTCCTGGACGCTGGATGCAGGGGCGGTGAAATGACAGCGCGCGAAGACTTCGTTGTCGCGGTCTTGCCGGGTGATGGCATAGGTCCTGAAGTGATGGCCCCATGCTTGGATATTCTTGGCCAGGCCCAGCGCCAGGTTGGCGGGTTCACGCTGACATTGAACACGGTTGAAGCAGGTGCAGCCTTCTATGCTGTGTCTGGTGAGTCGATCCCTTCAACATCGCTCGATCATGCTCAACAGGCCGACGCCATTCTGCTTGCGGCAATGGGCCTGCCTTCTGTCCGATATCCGGATGGGACGGAAATCGCGCCCCAGTTGGAGCTGCGCGAACAGCTTGGTCTCTATGCCGGTGTTCGGCCAATCCGAACGCTGGCCGGTTTGCCCCTTCCGCTTGCGGACCGCCGCGGGGCGCATCTAGATGCGGTTTTGATCCGTGAATCTACAGAAGGGCTATTCGCTGCGCGCGGTAAGACCTCGTATGATGGGGATAAGATAGCGCGAGACACGATGGTGATCACGCGAAGTGTCTGCGAACGCCTGTTTGATTTTGCGTTCCACTTGGCGCGCGAACGTAAAGAGAGCGGCGCGCCGGGACGAGTAACCTGCATCGACAAGGCAAACGTCCTTGGTGGGTTCGCTTTTTTCCGAAAGATCTTCCTGGAGCGGGCAGAGCTCTTTCCCGATATCGAGACCGATTGCGCCTATGTTGATGCCATGGCGCTCAATCTCGTCAAACGGCCTTGGGACTTCGACGTGATGGTCACCGAAAATATGTTCGGTGATATCCTGTCCGACCTCGGCGCTGCGTTGATGGGCGGCATGGGGCTGGCCCCATCCGCCGATATTGGCGATGATCACGCCGTCTTCCAGCCCTGTCATGGAAGCGCGCCGGACATTGTCGGGCTGGGCAAAGCCAATCCGACCGCCATGATCCTGTCGGCGGCGATGATGCTCGAATGGTTGGGCGCACGCCATGATAACTCCTGGTGTGTTGTCGCCGGCAGCTTGATCCGAGCGAGCGTGGGGCGGGCGTTTTCGAGTGGCGTGTTGCTACCATTCGAGCTCGGCGGAGCGGCGGGAACCGACGAAATCGTAGCTTGCATTCTGGAAGAGATGCAGGCCGTCGACCACGCGCCCACATGACCCTCAGCATGATCGACTACCTGGTATTGATGGCCTATCTGGCGATCGTCGCTTGGATTGGTCTCTACATGTCGCGCGGCAAGGAGACGGCGAAAGACTATTTCATCGCTGGCGGCAATGCACCGCAATGGGTTGTTGGATTCACGCTGATGGCGACACTCATTTCTTCAAATACGCTCGTTGCGCACCCAGCCATTGTTTACGACAAAGGCATGGTTCTGGTGCCGGGCTTCATGGTCATGCCTCTGGTCCTTGTATTCGTTGCCTATGTCATTGTGCCATTCTATCGGCGGGTCGTCGGTCTCAGCGCCTATGAATATATCGGCCGGCGATTTGGCCTTGGTGGGCGGCTCTATACCGCGTTTGGCTTTCTGATGGAGCGCACGTTCGGCATTGGCGTCACACTGCTAACAACCTCGATCGCGGTGAACGTCATGACAGGCTGGGACCTGTTGCCGATCATTGTTGCGGTGGGGCTTTTTACGATGGTCTATACCTCGATCGGGGGTATCAATGCCGTGGTCTGGACCGATGTCATCCAGGGCGTGATCCTGATCGGCGGCGGCTTCCTGATCCTTGGTCGGCTTCTATTCGCGCCTGAGGCAGGCGAGCCATTTGCCGTTGTCGGGGCGGCCTGGGAGGGCGGACGGTTCAGCCTCGGCTCCGCCGAACTGTCCTATGAAAGCCTGACAAGGCCTGACGACCGTACAATCTGGATGTTTTCAGCCGCCATGGCGATCCAGTGGAGTCGGCGCTACATCTGCGACCAGAGCATGGTGCAACGCTATTTGATCGCGCGCAGCGAAGTTGAAGCGCGGCGCGGTGCTCTGATCGGAGCGCTTTTGTCGGTGCCGGTCTTGCTGGCTTTCAATCTCGTCGGAGCCTGTCTTTATGGGTTCTACGCGCTATCGGGCGCATCGCCGCCAGCGATCGCAGACGAAGTTCTGCCGTTCTTTATTATCCATCATCTGCCCCAAGGGGTTGTCGGTCTGATGCTGGCCGCAATCCTCGCGGCCTCCATGTCCTCGATCAGCTCCGACCTTAACAGTCTGTCGACTGTGTTCACCCAAGACTTCATCCATAGGGCGCGGCCAAATCTGAGTGAACGGCTGATGGTGCTATCAGGCCGGCTCAGCGCATTGGTCTTCGGCGCTGCGGCGGCAGCCGTTGCGGCATTGCTCATACCCCAGGAAACAACGACGCCCATAGCAGAACGCGCCCTGGTGATCGCCGTGATTGTCTCATCTGGAACCCTCGGTCTGTTCGCCCTCGGCACCCTGACGCGGCGAGCGACGCGGACCGGGGCTTATGTGGGGCTGGCCGCCGGCGCTCTGTTCACAATCTGGGGCGTGTTGACCGAACCGAGCGCCCGGATCATCGATCTCGGCTGGTTCAACTTTCCGTTCAATCAAATCCTGATTGGCGTGTTCGGCCATGTCGTTGTCTTTGTCGCCGGTTATGGCGTCAGCCGTCTCGTCGGTGGCTACCGTCCGGCTGATATCGAGACGCTTGTGCTCAGAAGAGCGCATGTGAGCTCATAATGAATTTGACTATGCAT
The DNA here is from genome assembly GCA_038534015.1 of Pseudomonadota bacterium. Taxonomy (GTDB): domain Bacteria; phylum Pseudomonadota; class Alphaproteobacteria; order Sphingomonadales; family Sphingomonadaceae; genus Erythrobacter. The sequence continues at coordinate 13,719 of JBCAXQ010000009.1, forward strand.
AATATTATGCATACGTTAAATCGAGGTCGCCAGAGATGCGGTCCGGGAGGGAGACATTATGATGTACACAACCAGTTCCAGGCTCGTGCTTGCCGTGGCGGTCGGCCTCGGTGCGAATACATACGCTGCCGCCCAGCAGGCCGATCCAGACGCGCCTGTTGAGGTGACGACAGAAGACGAGGGCAGCCTCGTCTTGGAGACGGTTTATACCGTGCTCGACGATGGCTATCAGGCGCGCTCATCCAAAACCGCCTCCAGGCTCAACGTTCCAATCGATGAAATTCCGATCAACATCCAAGCGGTCACCGGAGAAGTCATTGGCGACTTCAAACTCCTGTCCCAGCGCGATGCGTTGCAATTCCACGCCGGCGTCGATGACAAACGCGTGCGCGGGTTCAACACCGGTGAGTTCTTCCGCAACGGGTTCATCCACTTGAGCGACTCGCCAGGCTTCACGCTGGAACGGGTCGAGATAGTCCGCGGCGCAACGGCCGTGCTAAACGGCCCAGTCACACCGGGCGGCGCGCTCAACATGGTCACCAAGCGCGCCCGCCTCGGCGACAGTTTCGGCGAGCTTGGCGGCTATTGGGGTTTTTCCGGAGACGACCGGGACAATAATGGTGTCAATCTCGATGTGAACATGGGCGACCTTGGGCCCCGGGCGGACTATGGGCCGATGGCGGCCTTCCGTTTCGTCGGTGGCTGGCAAGGCGATACAGGCTTTGGAACCAATGTTGACAACCAGTCCCATGCGATCCTGCCGACACTTCAATTCCGGCCATTCCGCGACACCTATATCGACCTTGGATATTATCAGTACGAGATCAACACGGACCGGGCAGATCGGCCGATGGGGATCGAACTGACCGTGCCCGGGCCAACGGAAGGCGAAGAGATCCCACTTGCGAACTTTTATGGAATCGATCCGCGCACGAGCTTTTTCGGTGAAACAACGGACATCGAAGAATCCGTCGATGACTGGACGATTGGACTGACCCAGGAATTTGGCGAGCAATTCATCGCTCAGCTCAGCTACAATCAGCACAATCGGAATTTTATCTTCGGGCCGGGCAACCGGCCTCGGATCGACATCTTCTACCGTGTGTTGCCCGACGAGACGACGGTTGACCCGAACGATTTCACCTTGCGCCGGCTGACAGAGCAACTGGCGCTGAAAAACAATATCGACCAGGTCAACGGCCTCTTCACGTGGCTGCCAGGCTGGGGCACCGATCGCCTGGATCATCGCATCGTCTTCGGATTTGACACCTACGACCAAAAGGCCGCACTCGAGATTCAGCGCCCACGTCTGTCAGGCGAAACCGGTGGCTTCTACTTCGATTTCTTCGATCCGGCGCTTGGGAACAACCAGCCGCTGCGGTTCAACACCGCCGGCGATGACGTGTTCTTTACGCAAGTCCTGTCGCGCATTGATGATGTGACCCAGACGAATTTCTACGCGAACTATCAAGGCAACCTCTTCGAAGACCGGCTGCATCTGCTCCTTGGCGTTTATCAAAGCGAAATCGATATCACGCGGACCAATCTGCGCTCCATGCCGGTCATGGGCGTCGAGATCGCATCGAACGAGGAAACGCTGCTCCAGGCTGGTGCCGTGTTCGATCTGACAGACCAGTTCAGCCTCTACGCGAACTTCTCGCAATCGCAGTTGCCGGATCTGAACGATCCAGACTTCGAACGCGCTCCGCCGATCCGGCTCGGCGAGCAAGTCGAATTCGGAACAAAATTCGAATTCTTCGATGGCCGGGTTAACGGCAATGCAGGTCTTTGGTGGATCGATGAAGAACTTGATGGTGAAACGACCCGGGACGCTGAAGCCAACGGCTTTGACTTCGATATATTCGCGTCGCCAACCGACGCTTGGACGCTGGCTTTCAGCTACGCCTATGCCGACACAGAAATCACGGCGAGTTCCAACCCGGACGTAATCGGTGACCCACTTGTCGACGAAATCCCGCACAAATGGTCGCTCTGGGGCAAGTATGATTTCGAACCCGGAACGCAGCTCGAAGGTCTTTCTATTGGTGGTGCTCTTGTATGGACCGGCGAGCGCGTGCGTCCGACGGCCGGCGCTGCGCAGGCGGTAAAGAAGCTGAACGGAGAAATCCTGCGCTATGATCCGGAAACGCGGCTCGACCTTTTTGCAACCTACGCCATTCCGACCACAGGCGACCTCGGATACGAGCTCTCCTTGAATGTTCGGAACCTGACCCAAGAAGCCAACATCTCGAACACGGTGCCGCGCGTGCCGTTGCAGGGCGGCGTGCGTCCCGATGGCAGCCCGTATGTGTTCGACGGCGAGACTGAAGTCCTTGTCAGCTTCGCAGTGCGTTACTGATCAATAAGCGGCGCGGCGAGATCTATAAGCGATAGATCCGCCGCGCAGTGTTATCGAAGATCCAGTCGGCGTATTCAGGGTCGGGCGGCAGACATCTCATGACGAACTCGGCATGAGCGTTGGGTGTCCCCAGTGCTTCGCTGACAGGCCAATTGCTGCCAAAGATGATCCGCTGCGCGCCAAAGATCCGCAAAAGTACGGCCACATGAGCGCGGCAGGCCTCCAATAGACGAGCGCTTGCAACGGACCCGGCAAAGGCCCGGAGCGGGGTCAGCTTTACAAACGTGTTTGCATGTTGCCCAACGGCCTTGATGCCATCAATCCATGTCTGCGCCGGAACCGGTTCGTCAATTCTCGGATGTCCGGCATGGGTCAGAACAATCGCGCAATCCGGGAGCGCTTCGGCAAGCGCGGCGATGTCCTTGAGCCTGGCGGGCACTTTGGCGCCAAGCTCTATCGAAAGGCCGTAGTCTGACAGAATGCGAAGGGTGCCAAGCAAAGCAGGTGAGGCGAGGTCGAAAGCCTCTACGGGGCGCAAACGTACGCCTTTGAATTTTAGTGAGCCGGAATACGCGGCGACACGGTCCGCAAAACCGGGCTGGTTCGGCTGCAAATTAGCGACAAAGCCACCGATCTGCGGCGTCTCTTCGGCCAGGCGTCGCAGTCGCTCATCGTCGACCGGGCGCTCACTTGTCTCAATAGCGATAACCTGGTCGAACCCGTCTAAGGGGCCGAACGCGAAATAGTCTTGGGGCAACCGCTTTCCGAAAAAGGATTGGTCGACGCTCGGCCAGACGATCCCGCTCGGCCAGTCCGGATCATAGAAGTGAACATGCCCGTCAATCATCCTGACTGGTTGCTCCATCGCCAGCGTCCGGACATCATACCGAAAACAGCTGAGACCGCCGCCAAAAAAGGGTTCAAATTTGACTTGGGGGGCGGGGTGTAGATCCGTGCCGCGGTGCGTAAAGACGACGTCGTGTTCAAGTCATTTGGCCCTCAGGCTTCCGTTTCGGCCGTTTTGCGTAGATTGGCCAAAACGTTCGGAACATCTTTGTGCTCTGCCCCCAAGAAATTGGATCGTTTCGGATTGGAGTTTCGGCTAGTCTTCAGCTTGGCTGGGCGGAGCGGAGACGATGCGAGCATCGAAGTTCACGGACGCGCAAAAGGCGTTCATCATCAAGCAGGGCGAGTCCGGAGTGCCGGTGGCTGAGATCTGCCGAAAGGCTGGGATCAGCCAGGCGACGTATTTCAACTGGAAGAAAAGATATGGCGGTCTGATGCCGTCAGAGATGAAGCGGCTGAAGGCGCTCGAAGACGAGAATGCCCGACTGAAGCGGATCGTTGCTGACCTCTCGCTCGACAAAGAGATGCTGCAGGACGTTCTCAAACGAAAGACGTAAGGCCTGGTCGTCGGCGCGAGCTTGTCAAAGAGGCAGTGAAGGAATGGGGCGTATCGATCCGGCGGGCTTGCGGTGTCCTTCTGCTCGATACGTCGACGTTCCACTACAAGTCTCGGCGACCCGACCAGGCCGCGTTGGAAGAGCGCATCAAGGACATCTGTGAGACCCGGGTTCGCTACGGGTATCGGCGCGTGCACGTCCTGCTTCGCCGCGAGGGGTGGTTCGTGAATGAGAAGAAAGTTCGTCGGATTTACAACGAGTTAGGTCTGCAGTTGCGTAACAAACGCCCAAAGCGGAAAGTGAGGGCGAAGCTGATCCGGGAGCGTCAGGAGGCCGTCTCTCCCATGCAGGTCTGGGCGATGGACTTCGTTCACGACCAACTCGCAACAGGGCGCAAGTTCCGTATCCTGACCGTCGTCGACACTTGGTCGAAATACGTTCCGGCGATCGACGCACGCTACAGCTACCGAGGCGAAGACGTGGTCCGAACTATGGAAAGGATCTGCTCCCAGACCGGCTATCCAAAGATGATCCGCGTCGACCAAGGCTCGGAATTTATCTCTCGAGACCTCGATCTGTGGGCCTACACTAAGGGTGTAACCCTCGACTTCAGCCGGCCCGGCAAGCCCACTGACAATGCGTTCATTGAGGCGTTCAATGGCCGATTACGCGCAGAGTGCCTGAACGCAAACTGGTTCATGAGCCTGCCCGACGCCCGCGAAAAGCTGGAGCGTTGGCGTGGAGACTACAATACGGTAAGACCGCATAGCGCCATCGGTAACAAGTCCCCGATATCGCTCATAAATCATGCCGGCGTCACCAGCCCGCCAGCGTGAAACAGCCGGAAAACTCCAACCGGCAATGGTCCAGCGTTGGGTCTCAGAGCACCCTATGAACAACGCCCGGTCGTGGGTCTTGTGAAGCCTGTTCATGACAACAATCCGGTAACGGCGCAGTTCGCCGGAATGAAGCAACTCGTCGAGCGCATGAAGTCGGCAGGGCGATGGTCTGACAGGCTGGCCTACCTCTGGAAACCGCCCGAATGGTCCCATGACGGGGTTTGCCGAAGCGATTGCCCCAAATATGCAACGAAAATAGTTCCGGCAGAATAGACAGCTAAATCAGCCATTCCCGAAACAAATCGATTGGTCCACTTCCGGCGATCTCCTGCCGGATCATTTAGCCGCTTTGGTCGGGACGAATGGGCGCATAAGCAGTCATAAAGAATCTGGCGGTGGACGGGTAATTCTGGCCCAAAAGAACCATTTGCGGCAATCGATGTGATCGACTTAAATCGGCGAGAAGCGGCCCTTACCGCCAATTACGCGACCGGGCTGACAGCGAGGGGGGCTCATCAACCTACTTTAATTCGTCCGCAAACTTCGAAAGTAACTCCGGAAAATCTTCCGGTGGTGGAAACTTGTCATAGCTATGCGCGGCAGATGTTGTCGCCCATGGCAACTTTTCACTCGTATAGGTCTCGATGAACGGTCTGTAGGATTGGGCATCTTCCAACATAGTCGCTCGGACGTTAACGAAATCGTCCATCCCCTCTGGGCGCGTGAATAGCCAGCTCATGCAGTGTGCGCAAAAATAATGGCGCGTAGCTCCATGTAGTCCACCGATTATAGGCTCGCCCAAATTCACATTGAAACCATGGCTTGGATAAAGTGTGCTTAAACTAAACGCGCTTGCTGTCATTCGCTGACACCCGGTGCAGTGACACGCCATTGTAATCAATGGCTCAGTGCTGACTTTGAACTGAACCTTCCCGCATCGACATTTACCAAGCTTGTCGGAGTATCCGTCTGTCATATCTAGTTCCTCAGCACTTCGCTCGATCCAATTTCTGTTTGTAGCCGCATTCGGCAGACAACGTCTAACCGTTCGCTAAGGGTCAGCACGATACGTATTGCTTCGGCGTTGGGAGCCTGCGAAATTCTGACCGGAACAACCGCTTGGCAGCCTTATGGAATACGACCGCTTTTCACGCGTCTGGTACGATACATTCCTCGCGACCGTTCCGGAGGCGCGTACTCTGGCGGAGACGGCCTTCGTAGAGCGAAATGCGCCGGCGGCACGGCACAGGCGTCTTTTGGATATTGCCTGCGGACCCGGAAGGCACGCCAGCCGGCTGTCCGAACTCGGATACAATGTTGTTGGTATCGATCTCGACACAGCGTCCATCGCAGCTGCCACTTCGAAAGGCATACCGGACTGTACTTTCAAAGTATGGGACATGCGCCAAGTAACGAGCTTGCTTGGTGAGTTCGATGTGGCGATCAGTCTTTGGCACAGCTTTGGATACTACGATGATGCGGCCAACGCGCGTATTCTGAGTGATGTCGCATCGAAACTCGTGCACGATGGCCGTCTGATCGTCGACATCTACAATCGCGACTTCATGATCAAGCTCCCGCTTGAAATTGAGGAAGAGCGAGCGGACAGGCGATTTACAACGCGTCGAATTTGGACGGGCGCACGAATGCGGTGTGAGATCGTCTACGACGACGCATCGTCAGATGTTCTGGATTGGCGAATATTCACGCCCGAAGAATTCGCAGCACTCGCCGGCGAGAACGGCTTTGAAGTCAGCCTTTGCTGCGCCCAGTACGACGAAACGGTCTCGCCATCTCCAGATCATCCGGGGATGCAATTCGTTCTTGCGAAAGCGTCCGCTTAGCCGCCGAATAAAGCCGTCGGCACGACGGCTCGGATGGGCGCAGGAACAGACATCAGGAGAGCGTCTTACCAAGGGCGTTTTTGGCCGCTAAGGGTTGGCAACTTCTCGCGGGATACCAGACGTTCTGGTTTGCGCCCGACATATCCGATACTAAACAGCCGCGTCGCAGACCGCCGATCCAACGGTATGGCCCGGACGGACTGAAATCCACTTTGGCGAAGCCCGCACAATGCGGACTGGATATCAATGCCGTGTGTTCGCCACTTCAGCTGGATGTAGGCTCCGACAAGGGACCGCCGTGTGATGCACGCGATCAAAAGACCGCCGGGTTTCAGCACTCTCAGCAGTTCGGACATGGCGGCCGCTGGATTGGGCATATGCTCCAGAACATGGGCGACAAGCACGACATCAAACGAATTGTCCGGATAAGGGATCGCCCCAAGGTCAGCCTTGTGCAGCTGCAATTGGGCTTGCGTCCGCGATAGCCGGCGTCTTGCCTGATCAAGCATCCGGGAGGACACGTCGATGCCCACGAGCTGGAACTTCCGGCGAAAGAGCTTCGAGAACGCAGCAGACATGGCACCGGTCCCAATCCCGGCATCCAGGACACGAAGTGATTGTGTGCCGACGTCGCAGTCTTCTTGCTGCAGAGCCGTTCTGATCAAGGATTGGTACGCGTCCTCAAAGCCCAGCGTGTCGATTTTCGTCTGCCAGACACCGGACTCCCGGTCATAGTGGGCCTCCAATTCGGCTGGCGCATACGCACGCCGGCCAATTGAAACGTGCCAACTGCCAAAAAAACGGGACGCAACAGGTATCAGATTGTGAGGTGTAGATCCCGGATGGGTGGAAACATGCATTGTGGCGAACTCCTTCGCACACATAGTCGCCTCATCGTTTTCCGAATGAAATTGCGGAAATTCTGATACCTAGTATACGAAAAACGATGAACTGGGACGCCGTCTCCTTTGACTGGAATCACATCCGGGCCTTTCTTGCGACCGTTGAACACGGCTCGCTTTCCGGCGCTGCGCGCGCGCTCGGCCAGACCCAGCCCACGCTGAGCCGGCAAATATCAAGCCTTGAAAAGACGTTGCATCTGACGCTGTTTGAGCGTGGCACGCGAACGATGCAGCTCACCGATGCGGGAACAGAGCTGCTTGCGCATGTTCAGGATATGGCGGCGTCAGCGACGCAAATTTCGCGTGTCGCGGCGGGCCAAAGCCAGGCCATTGAGGGAGCGGTGAGGATCACCTCGAGCGATGCCATGGCGGCTTACGCCTTGCCGCCCTGCATCATCTCTCTTCGCCGCGCCTATCCCGGCATAAGCGTGGAGCTGGTGCCGTCGAACGAGATGAGTGATCTCACGCGGCGTGATGCCGACATCGCGGTCAGGCATGCGCGCCCCGAGCAGCCAGACCTGATCGCGAAACGCATCGCCGATATCGAAATCGCCCTCTTTGCCTCACAGGCATACCTTGATGAACTCGGACCGGCAGACACACCAGAAGATTTCGCCCGAGCCAATTTCATCGGCTACCAAACCCCGGACCGCCTCGTTCCCCAGATCGCAGCCATGGGTATCCCCGTCACGCGGGACAATTTCGGGATCACGACCAGCAATGGCAGCGCGATGTACGAACTCGTGCGAGACGGGGCGGGCATCGCTTTCCTGCCAACGATCGTTGCCGAGGGACGCCTTGGTCTGACGAGAATTCTCCCAGACCTGCCGACATTCGACATGCCGACATGGCTTGTCACACACCGGGAAATTCAAACGAGTCGCCGCATACGCTTGGTGTTCGATCACCTGTCAAAGGAGCTGGCAAAAGATCGATGGTCCAGCCTGATCGCGCGATCCTAGCTGGATTGCGAATCGTTTCTGCATCGGTCCAACGTACCTGACGAGGCCGGTATTTATGGATGGTAACGAACGCATTGGGGCTAGACTCGATAGAACAGCTCAGTACTCCAACCAACCGCCCTGCCTCAAAAGGCACTACGAGCGACCGTTTTGGGGCAGCCCCAAGTCGGCTACTCGGAACTTCTGGTGAGGGCGCAACAGCCGACGAAACAGAACACGTAGGCTTTCCCGACTTGGATGCGGCAATGAAATGTTCGGGGCCGTTCTGCCACTCGGGCGGGTGATCAGTCCTTGTAGCCATAGAGGTAGACGTACGAGTCCAAGTGTCGCCGGTTGAATTGGCCTATCTCCTCCACGACGTCAGTTTCTTCCTCTCGAAACTCTTTCCGGGCGCTCGGTGATGGAAAGTAAAGTACACCGACGGCATCGGGCTCTTCTATGCCCGCTGCGGCGCTAACGTAGATTCGAGCCTCACGCCGCCAACCGGTGTCTCGCGTGAGCGCCATATCGTCGATGTTGTCTTCGTGGAACTCGCGCTCCGCTAGTGGCGTTTTCCCATTCGCGTAGCTCAGTTTGATCACGTATCCCCGACCCGCCGCTTCAGCCGCACTCGCTCGTTTCATCTCAAGGCGATTGAAATCGCCTGCCGCGAGGAAATTGGAAGAATCTTTCGGACCGCCAGCCACGAATAACTCCAGTTCGCCCAACACCGCGTTCTTCATTCCGCGACACTGCAACAATGCGAACCGGTCGACTGATGGAAGCTCTTTTGGACCGCGCTGCTCGGTCACGCGTCCTTGGCGCAGTAAGGTGCAAGCATGATCAGCAGGCAACGAAAGCGGTTCACCTCGATAGGCGAACAGAACGCCAGAAGTGTTTCTCGCAGGACTTGTGGTTAAACCTGCGCAAGCCGAAGGAATTAGAAGACACAAGACGGTGAGTAGATGTCGCATCGAATTCTCCATTGACGCACCTGTGACACGTCGGCCGACCAATTCCTTGGATTTACTTTTATTCTGAGTGGTTCAAAAATGAACCAATGGACAGATGGCCAGATTATGAGCTTGTCGCCGCCTTATCCGCTGGGCAAACCTTGAGACGTGCCGCAGTGTTACTTGGGCAATCCCATGCGACGGTGTCGCGGCGACTATCGCGCCTCAACGCTCAGTTCGTTGAGCCAATCTTCGAACAAAGCGCGGACGGCTACGCGCGTACCGCCCTCGGTGATACGCTCTTCCTCGCATCTCAGAAGATGAGCGAAGTATCGCGTGTTGCGGTTGAAGCGTGTTCTCGCCCCCGCGAAGGAGCGTTCGCTGAGATTCGATGTTCCTTCACTGACAGTCATGTGCGGTACCTGCTCGATGACGTGCTGGACCGGTTTCAGACAGACAATCCAAACATTCGACTCACACTTGCCATCGTCTCAACCTTGGCTGACCTCGACAGGAGCGAAGCTGATGTCGTCTTAAGGTGCTCAACCGCACCGCCTGAGCACCTGGTGGGGCGCGCACTGTTCCCGGTCGGATATAGCTACTATGTGAGCAAGGACATTCCGGATACGGAGGTTAAGACCCTTTCATGGATCGCCCATTCAACCGATTGGGATCCGCGAACGGATGGTCAGCTAAGCAAAGCGCTTCGCGAGCTGCCCGTGTTCATGGTGTCCACAAGTGTTTTGCACCGAGCCGACTGTGTCGGCGCTGGGAAGGGGCTCTCTTACTTGCCATGTTTTGTCGGTGATGCCGAGCCGTCGCTCAAGCGTTTGGCCGGCGTGAAGATCGATCGCAATCGACAGCTTTGGGTGCTGACTCATCCCCGTCTAAAGACCCTTTCGAGAATTTCCGCGTTTACCGAGCATCTGTACAAAGGCCTCCAGTCCAAACGCAGCCTATGTGCTGGGACTTAAATAGGTTGCCGCTTCAAGATGGGTTCCTCATCGCAAGGGTTGGTGACGGTCTCAAGCGAGAGATAAGCTGCCCCAACGACGATCAGCTCGGGGCAGCTTCGCGATCTCGCAGTTTGTCGTTGTTTCCATTCAGGAGATCTGAAGTCCGCAATTGGGAGCAGCTGCGCAATAAATGCTCCAAGTATGTCTGCTTTACGGAATATTGGGCTAAGCTAGATCTCCAGATCGAGGGAGGGGGTATGGTAGAGGCGTCTGTTTTCATTTCGTCCACATTTATCGATATGCAGGATGAGCGTGATATTCTTTCGCGAATTGTTTTCCCGAAACTGCGCAAGGAATTCTCCGACCGTCTGAGCGGTCTGCGAGAAGTCGATTTAAGGTGGGGCGTCACTGAAGCGATGAGCCGCCACGGCGGGGCCGTCAAGATCTGCCTCGACGGTGTGGAAGAAGCTGCGCCATTGGTGTTGGGCCTTGTCGGTGATCGCATCGGTTGGCGTCCCGATAGCGCCCAGTTCGCGCCGAAACATCGCCGTGCACTCAATGTTGCCGACAACACCTTCGGACTAACCGAACTCGAAATGCGATACGCCGCGCTCGTCGCCCAAAAAGCAAACTTGCCAGGGCCAACGATACTATGTCGGGGGCAAGACCTGTCGGAGAAAGTAGCAACTGACAGGGCCATAGATCGTTCTGGTGATCACAAAGACCCTATGGATGCTAGAAACCTTCGGGACAGATTGGAGCAGTTGCCGGGCGCAAGAACCGAAAATTATCAAACGTTTGAGGCCTTCGCTGCCCTAGCAGAATCCAACATTAGAAGGATGCTTGAAGAGCATCTTGCGCTCGTTCAAGCTGGGCCGGTCGCCGTTTCGCTTCCGAAGCCCCATTCTATAGATCGCAGAAAAGAACGTCGCCTCTTGATGGGCGCGCGGAGAAAGCGGCGTCACATTTTGATTCGTGGTGCAAGCGGCGTTGGGAAAACGTGGCTGCTAAAGAATATCTTTCCCGACGGTGCTCCGGGTGTCGAATTCTGGGATGGGCGACAGCGTGCCCTCAGAGAGATTGCACACAAATCTGGCCGTGAGGAATTCGAACCGTCTTCAATCGAAGCCGCAATCACTCAGATGTCGAGGAGCCTGGCTACGAAGCGCCGAAGTGAGACGGTTGTCATAGATCATTTTGAAGACGCTTTTTCCGTCGCAGACCAGGCTGACCTCTCGGTCTTTCCCGCTCGAACAGGGAAGGGCGCACAACTAATATTATCGTCGAGCAACGACCGGCTCGCTGAGCAGGCAAAGGCGCTTGGATGGACGGTGGTCGTCTTAAAGGCCCCGGCTTCCGAGAACATTGCGCGCTTTATGTCGGACTATCTGAAGGGTTTTTCGAAGCATCTGGAGCGAGCCCAACTTGCAGCTCTCGCGTCAGCGCCTTGGTCGGATACAATTGGAAGTGTCCTGCTCGCGCTAGACGAGCTGCGGCGCTTTGGCGTGATGGAGGCCTTGGACGATCGCGTGAAAGAGCTTGTCGACTGTGGGACCGGCGAGGCCTTGTGCGAAGCTGTTATCTCCGGGGTGGAGTCGGTTTTACCGGAAAAACAGCCCTCGATTGCTTGTTGCGATCGCAACAAGCAATCGAGGGCTGTTATTGGAGGAGATTTACGATCTCTTGGATGATCCGGAAGCGATTGCGCCGACCGCTCTCTGGTCAACTTTCGACGTAAGTTTTGGCTCGGCGTTTCGCACGCTTGACGGCCGCACCGACTTGAACAATGGGGCCATGCTCCATTTCGCGAGATCGCAACCGCACAGTCCAAAAATCGTGCGTGCAACTGAGCAGCTCGCAACGCGGATTTCCACCGATCCAATGCGTCACTATGAAGACGGTCCGCGTATTGCTTACGCTTTAGGCGGCGATGTCGCACTAACGAATTGGCTATGTACGGTCCAGAATGCGATTGGGCTTGCAGCGTTTGACAATGACTATGCCGCCGGCTGGCTTTCGCGACTGAGCGAGCAAAGCGTGTCGCGGGTAAAGGAGGCATGGATCACATCCATCCGCGCTGATGACGCTTCTTCCAGCGAAGATTCTGACGCGTGGCGCCTGGCCGAGGCGGCCTTTCTTGCCAACCGGATCGACCTCGCGCTTGCGCTCAGCGCAGAGGACAAATGCGATGTGCCTGCGCGTTTCGAACGCGACCAGCGCGTCGCGTTCGCAACCAAAGACGCAGAGTGGTTTCGTTCCGCGCTTGCGGCCTTGTCATGGCAGCCTGCGGATATCTCGTCTCCACCGGCGCGTGATCGCGATACGCTAGCGATGGCAATGCTCATGATCGCTGACGGAACTCTGGCACCTGATGCGGCTATAACGACCCGATTGCGGGATTACTCCCTCAAGACGTTGAAGTCAGATACAAGCGCGATCGCGAAGGGTGACCTTCTCATCGCGCTGGCGCAACTCGACGTTTTGGATGGACGGCTGGGTGAAGCAGAACGCCGTTTGCGGACCTGCCAGGGCGTCGCTCGAACAGCTGGCCGAGCGAGACTTCTCGGACGGGTTCTGGAACGCACAGCGAGCGTTCAGCTTGAACGCCGAAAGTTTCGGCGCGCACGGAAGTCCGCTGAAGATTGCCGCGAACTGTCCAGCCGCCTTGGTATGAAGGACTTGGAAATTCTGGCCTTCAAGCGGCGTATCGAAGTGGAGATGCGGCGAGCAAATTGGAAAGCGGCATACACCCAATTGAACGGTCTCTATGCGCGATGCGATGAGGGGCTGCCCGGACATGAGGCAGCCGCTGAAATGCTGGCACTCATAGAGAGCGCATCCACTTCGGATGTTGCTTGAAGTTCGAGTGCCCGTTGAACCCGATCATAAGGGTTCGCATGCAAAGGGCTCGCTTGCGTTGACCTCACCCCACTCTTCACTGAGCCGGACAGCCGCGTCGATTAGATCCTGGTCGCGCAACGTGTCGCGGAACTCAATGAAGTCGCTGATTGCACCGGTGGAGCCGCAGTGATCCTCTAGATCGGACATCAGCATCCAGATGCTTGTCCCCTCTGGCCAGGGGGATGCCGTCTCGTTGGCGAGAGCCGTGTTGATTGCGACCTGGCATGATGTTGACGCAAAACCTTGCGATCCAAATTCAAGCAAACCGGCACCGAACGCATTGTTCAGGTCAGCCAGGATTTCAAATCCGTTGGACGAGATGTTCCATCGTGGCTGTGCTTCGGGAATGACAGCAGAAGCGGTGAACTCTTGAAGGTTGACCAACTCGCCGATCGGGAATTCATGCCCGAGGTATCCATCTAGCCCGGTTCGAAAGAGGCGCTGAAGCACTGTAAACTGTTGCAGTTGATCCATAACGGTCCGCGCGTTCCGGTCGTTACGAACTCCTTCTGCGACGAGGTCTCGAATGTCCGATGCGATTGTAGGAAACTCCCAAGGGTCCCAGTCATCGCCCGCCTCCAGATCGTCGCCGCTCGTCGACTGCGGCACGGCTTGGATCATGAAATCCAATGACCACGTCAATGCGGCTCCCTTTGGAGCTGGACGGCGCAAAAATGAAAATGACTCGTCGATCTCAAACGCGGATTCTCGTACTCCGCTGTCGACCAGGAAGGAGGACTTCGGGCTTAGGGTGCCGATATCGTTCCAACAAGCATCTAAGTTACCGGAGGAGAAGCAATCCAGTACCTGGTCAGTTGAACCAAACTCGATGCCGTATTCTGTGTAGTGATCAATCGGAAAGCACGCCTCGCCGGTACCGCATTGTCTGCTGTGCAGAATGGTTGGCCGAAGAAATGCGTCCTGACCCATACCTTGAGCCATCAGCTGAGCAACAAACTCCTCGCGCTCAGACAGGCTGGCCGACCCGAGAGAACTCAGGAGGCCGCCGAGATTATTCACACCAAAACGGGTTTGCTCAATGGCGCGAACACGGGCGTCGCGCGTATCGCCGAATGTGAATGCGTCGACGAACGTATCGATGGCCTGCGCCGAGCAAGCGAACCGTGTGTCTTCGAAGGCCGGATGCGCGACAATGCGTCGATCGGGGAAGTAGAACGCGTCGGGGTCAGACGATCCCGTCGGCTTCGGCATTGTCAGTGCGATCACGCGGCCATCTGCGGCGTAAGCCATCGCATGGTGGACAATAGCAGGGTGGAAGACGCCAAGGCTTACAGGACCTTTGTCGCGTAGTCCGATCTGTATTTCGATGAGGCCGCGGTCGTTTTCACGCCACGCCAATTGGGTGACATCCAGCGTCATTTCAGGATTGCTAGGTTCCCGGCCAATCAGAACCCCGCCAATTCGTCCGCTCAGACGCATCCTCGAAAACGACCGTGTTGCGAGACGGGGGCTCCCACCCGATCCACCGGCGCGAACTGACCCGCCGCTGGTGCGCGGTGTTGCACCTGGGGTGCCAGCGGAGCTGGATGCTGGCGGGAAAAGCGTTTCATACGCGCCGACTGTTCTACCGGAGGGAACGCGCCGCTGTAACGATCCAGTGCCTTGAGCGCTTCGGGCGGCGGTCGTCACACGATTAGGCGCATCCGCTTTGAAGTCGGCGACCAGTCTCTGCTCGCGGACGGACAAAGGAATACGTGGCTGATCAATGCTGCCGGCATTGACCCGGATTGTTTCGGGTGACTGTCCAGTAGCGAGTTGTGTCGCAAAATCGTTCGCTGCTGTTC
>JBCAXQ010000010.1:0-27430 GCA_038534015.1 Pseudomonadota bacterium
GTCCGAAGGGTCGACAATCGCCAATGCGAGCAGCGCGCCGCCGACCGGGCGGACGAGCGTGTGGATCGTGTCCCACACGCTGTCGAGCCACATCACCTTGTCGGCGAAGAACTCCGCCAGCGCGCCCAGCGCGGCGATGCCCATCACCCACGGGTTTTCAAGCACGGCCAGGCTTGTGAGATGCTCCGGAATCGGAATGGCATCCAGCCGCATCGCAAGACCGGTTGCGAACACGCAAAGGTAAAGCCGCCAGCCCGAAAGCAGGCTGACACTGCCCGCAATCCCGATGATCTCCATGATGCCCACGAATGGTCCCCTCCCATGCGCAGAATGCGGGCTTTGATCGCTCAGGGCAAGCCGCGCGCCCCGATCACATCATAGGGCTCACCAAGCGCACCCTGCGGAATCTCCAATGCACGGCGATCCCAGCCTCCGCGCTCGGCAATCACGGTGTAGGTCTGTTCGAGAAAATCGAGCAGCTTCGCGTCTGGATCGGGAGCCTCTCGGACAGCAGAATAGGGAAGCAAGAACTCGCCCAGCTCGCTGTGCCAATAGGTGCCCGGTATGGTGATCTGTGCATCGCCGACACCTTCGGGCGAGGGATAGCCATAGGCGTAGAATGCAGCCTCATCGATACCGCCTCCGCCAAGCCAGAACCCGGCGCTGGCGACCTCGTGGCTGTAGGCTTCGCGTGTTACACGATCAGGCAGGTTCGGGAAACCGCCAGGATGCAGGGGGGACTCACGCCCGCTGAATCTCGAAACCGCGAGATCGAAGCTGCCCCAGAACAGATGCGACGGGCTCGATTTGCCCACAAAGGCGCTGCGGAACTGTTCGAACACGCGGTCCGCGCTGCGAAAAGCCGCGTGAATGCGGCGTGCAGTTTCAGCGTCCCAGCTGCGCTCACGCATGTCATCGGCAAACGGGATTGCCGGATCGACTTCATTGGGCGCACCCGAGACAGCGGTGTTGATACCGGCTTCGCGCAGCAGCCCCTGAAATTCGGCGAGGAATTGCGCAACCGTCTGGCCGGTCACCGTGAAGCTGCTTCGAAAACCGGCGGAGGTTTCAACCAACACTTCGCTGGTCAGGCAATCGAAGAGCACCTCGGCTTCGTCTTCGCCCGCGACGATCGGATAGGTGCGAAACCCGCGTGGAACCACCCGCAAAGCCAATTGCCAACCGTGATTGCACCATGGCTTCGCCCGCGTCGGCAGCTTGCCAACGACTTGCAGATAGGCGTGGCACGTCTCAATCACCGCTGTGTTGGCGACGTAATCGAGCTCTGGCCAACGCTTATCTGTCATCGCGTCTTTCCCAATGAAGGGCCATAGCCACCCGCTCCGGCAGCGGTGCTGACTCATTCCAGTCCCCGCTCACCCTTCGACAAGCTCAGGATGAGCGGAAACTGAAATATCAAAACGATCAAAAGACCTCGAACAGGCCAGCTGCGCCCATGCCGCCGCCGACGCACATCGTTACCACGACGTATTTCGCACCGCGACGCTTGCCTTCGATCAGCGCGTGGCCGGTGCAGCGTGCGCCGGTCATGCCATAGGGGTGGCCGATTGAGATTGAGCCGCCATTGACGTTGAGGATATCGTTATCGATGCCGAGCTGGTCGCGGCAGTACAGCACCTGCACGGCGAATGCTTCGTTCAATTCCCACAGGCCGATATCGTCCATGGTGAGGCCGGTTTGCTTGAGCAGCTTCGGGATGGCGAAGACCGGTCCGATGCCCATTTCATCAGGTTCGGTTCCCGCAACCGCCATGCCGACATAGCGGCCGAGCGGCTGGAGACCCTTCTGCTCGGCGAGCTTGGCTTCCATCAGCACGCTGGCCGATGAACCATCGGACAGCTGCGAAGCGTTACCGGCGGTGATCACCTTGTCCGGTCCCATCACCGGCTGGAGGCCTTGCAGCCCTTCGATTGTGGTCGAAGGACGGTTGCCTTCATCCTTGGTGATGGTGACTTCCTGCTGGCTGACTTCGCCGGTCGCCTTGTCCTTCACCATCATCGTGGTGGTAACAGGCACGATCTCATCGTCGAACTTGCCCGCTTCCTGACCGGCTGCGGTGCGCATCTGCGATTGCAGCGCGTATTCGTCCTGCGCTTCGCGGCTGATGCCATAGCGTGCGGCGACGGTTTCTGCGGTGCCGAGCATCGGCATGTACACATCCTTGTGCATCGCGATCAGCGAAGGATCGGGCGCGACGCGCATTTCTGGGGTCTGCACCATCGAGATCGAGTCCTGACCGCCGCCGACGACCACATCCATGTTGTCGACGATGATTTGCTTGGCTGCGGTGCTGATCGCCATCAGGCCCGAAGAGCACTGGCGATCAATGGTCTGTGCCGCAACGGTAACAGGAGCGCCGCCGCGAAGCGCGACCTGACGGCCGATATTGCCGGCCTGTGTGCCTTGCGTGAGGACAGCGCCCCACACGACATCATCGACTTCACCGCCGTCAATGCCAGCGCGTTCGACCGCAGCCTTGTAGGAGAACGAGCCGAGCGTTGCACCCGGTGTAGCGTTGAAGCCGCCTTTGTAGGCGCGACCGATTGGCGTGCGGGCGGTGGAGACGATGACTGCATCACGAGACATGAGATGTCCTTTCGAATTCGAGTGTGTTCGGCCCCCGCTCACAATATGGGGGCAAATTGGGTCAAACGGGGGTCAGATTTTCTTCTGACCGGAAAAGCTTCGGGTCAAACGAAGTAGAGCGTGATCCATTCGCAGATCAGCGCAGGCGTTTCTTCGCCTTCGATTTCCATCGTGACTTCGCAGGTCTGCTGCCATTGGCCGGGACGCTTCTCGATCATTTCGGTCAGCTTCCAATGGCCGCGGATACGCTTGCCTGCCCGGACGGGTGAGAGAAAGCGGGTTTTGTTGCCGCCGTAATTCACGCCCATCTTCACGCCATCAAGCTTGGGTGTATCGCTGTTCGCGCCCAGATAGGGCATCATCGACAGGGTGAGAAAGCCATGTGCGATAGTTCCGCCGAATGGCGTCATCTTGGCGGCTTCTTCATTGACGTGGATGAACTGATGATCGCCGGTCGCATCGGCAAATTGATTGATGCGGTCCTGGCTCATTTCGACCCATTCGCTGGTGCCGATAGTTTCGCCGACTTTCGCGGCCAGATCTTGCGGGGTCATGGGATGCTCTCCTGCTCTGTCTCGCACGGAAATCCCGGTGCCCGTGCGGCTGTTTGCGAGCAGGTACATGGCGCAGTCTGCGCCCCGTTGCAATGCGTGCATCTATGCCGTTACGGCATCGCCTGCATCCTTGGCCTTCTGCCTGGACCGGGTCGGCCTGCCACGCGGTTTCTCGCGCAGCGAATCGAGCCGCAGACAATAGGTGTAAAGGCCGATCTGCAGGCCGATAATCTTGAAGAACATCGGCTGATAGGCGATCCCCTGAAAGAAAGCGCCAACCAGGTAAATCAAGCTGGCGATCTGAAGGGCAGCAGCCATCGGTGCGATCCAGGCCTTGCTTTCGTCAGCATGGCCTTTCCAGCGGCGATAAAGCCGCTCCATTTGCCACACGCCAAGCCCCTGCAGCCACAGCCAGATCAGAAGGCCGGGGTAACCTTGCTCTCCCAACAGCTCGAAAATCGCGGAGTGATACGCGCGGGCCTCATCAGTGACTTCGCGGAATTCGACCGTGGTGGTGTTTCCGGTTTCTTCTCGAACCGGCATTTCATAAGTGAAAGAATTGCCGCGATAGGCATCGAACCCGCCGCCAAACGGGTTTTGCTGCACATAATCGATCGTCCAGCTCCACACAGCAACACGGGTTGAGGCGCTTTCATCCCCGCCTGGCTGCGCAATGGTTGCCATGCGGGCATAGTAGCTGGGCGGCAGGAACGGCAGCGCAGCCAGCCCCAAAAGGCCGCCCGCAGCGATGAACATCAACCGCTTCTTAGTATAACGCAGCAACAGCACCCCAAGCGCCGCAATGCAGACCAGGCCGGTGCGCGCTTCAGTACCGATCGGGATCAGCAGGCAAGCAAAGATCAGCGCAATGGCAAAGGCGCTGACATACCAGGCCGGCTTGATGATCGTGCCGTAGCGGGTGAACCATGCAATCAGCGGGATCATGCCGATCGCAACGGTCGCAAGGGTCGAACTTTCATAGAGACCGCTATTGTCGTTCACGAAGAAATTGAGTTGATCGTAGCCACCACCGCCAAGCACTGTCTTCATCCCAGTGGCGATCACGATCATCGCCACCGACAGCACCATGACCAGCGCCAGTGCCTCTAACCGGAGACGTGTCGTGATCGTCAGCGGCATGAAAATCGCAAACAGCAGCGCTTTCCACACCCACTCCCACTTGAGCAGAGCCGGTTCGGGGAAATCTGCATTCTGCGTGGTCCACCAGCAATAGACCAGCAGCGCCAGCATCAGCCCCTGGCGGAACGTGAAGCGTGATCCTTCCTTACGGTCAAGCACCAGCCAACCGGCAAAGGCCGCGCAGAACGCGATGAACGAAACCGAGAAATTCTGGATGATGCCATAGCCGATCTGCTGCGGCGCCAGAATGTCAATGTAGACGTAGAGCAGCACCCACAGATACGGCCTGCGCAATCCCAGCAGCAGAATGAACCCGATAAAGGCGAGGAAGATAAGATCGATCACGCGCTTTCGCCTTTTGCCGCGTCATCATCGGCCTGGTCATTCCCATGAGCCGCGTTTGTGCGGGCTGCCTTGCGCTTGTCCCGGGCGCGATCGCCCGCAGATTTCCGCCCCGCGACTGGATCCAGCGCAGGGTCCACGTCCAGCTCATCGCGCCGAACGAGGTTCAAGAACGCGATGACAAGCAGGCCATGGCCTAGAGCAAGGGCAAAATAGTCGATCATAAATGTCTCGGGCGAGAGCATTGGCGCTTCGCGTCAGCCAGGGCTTTAAACGAACGCGGTTGACGGCCCGTTAAGCACATCCATGTCATATCCGGTGCCGTTATGCGGATCCTTCATGTCCTTGATCATTCTCTGCCTTTGCACAGCGGGTATACTTTCCGGACGCGCGCGATCCTGAAAGCGCAGGAAGGGTTGGGCCTGGAGGTGCGCGGGATCACCGGCGTGCGCCATGTCGACCCAAGTGAAAGACACGCCGATGCGCCCGATCCCGAAACAGTGGATGGGCTGACGTTTCATCGGACAGATGGCGATCAGGGCGGTTTGCCCGTGATCGGAGAGGCGCGCGAGGTCGCCAAACTCGCTTCGACGATTGAGCGGGTCGCAAAAGACTGGAGACCCGACCTTATCCATGCTCACTCGCCTGCGTTGGGCGGTGCGGCTGGTTGGCGTGCCGCCAGAAAGCTTGGCGTGCCGCTTGTGTATGAAATCCGCGCCTTCTGGGAAGATGCCGCGGTTGGAAACCGCACAGGTCGCGAAGGGTCGATCAAATACCGGATGACTCGCTCTCTGGAAACCAGGATCGCCAACCTCGCCGATGGAGTCTTTACAATCTGCGATGGACTGCGTGAAGATCTGATCGAACGCGGGGTCAATCCAGCGAAGATCGGCGTGATGCGCAACGGTGTCGACCTTGCCATGTTTGGCGAACCACCCGCTCGCGACGATGCTTTGGCCAAACAGCTTGGAATCGCTCCAGGCGGGCCGGTGATCGGCTTTATCGGCAGTTTCTATGCGTATGAAGGGCTCGATGATCTGATTGCCGCCATGCCGACCCTGCGCGAGACGCAGCCAGGGGCAAAGCTGCTGCTGGTGGGCGGCGGCGAAATGGACGCAGAATGGCGCGCTCAGGCGGCCAAGCTGCCCGATCCAGGCTGCGTGATCTTCACCGGGCGTGTGCCGCATGGCGAAGTTGAACGCTATTACTCGCTGATCGACGTGCTCGCCTATCCCCGCAAGCACTCTCGCCTCACCGATCTGGTCACCCCTCTCAAACCGCTCGAAGCCATGGCGCAGCGTCGCATCGTCGCCGCATCCGGTGTTGGCGGGCACCGCGAGCTGATCAACCATGGCCAAACCGGATTCCTGTTTCCGCCAGACAACCCCGCAGCATGCGCTGCGGCGCTCGATGAAGTTCTCACCTCTCGCGATGGCTGGGAGGCGATGCGTGAACGCGGTGTGGCCCACGTGCGCAATCGCCACGACTGGGCCACCAATGCACGTCGTTATCTCGACGTTTACCAAGTCTTGTTAGCCCGCTCTGACGCGGGTCGTGGCAATGCGTCCGCTCGGGGCAAACAGGGTCTAGGAGCTTAAAGCTGCGATGCGCTTCATGAAGAAAAACGGGGAACCGGCGGGCACGAAACGGAAGCGGCGTTCAAGCAGTCGCGCACGCGCGCCGATTTCATCGCACCGGCTTTTTGTGCCGATCATTGCTGCCTGGGGAGCGGCAATGTGCGGACTTTCTGTCGCTGTCCTGCCGTCTGATGCCGTGATCCGCGCCGCAGGGACGATCGGTCTCGGTTCGCTTGGCGGGCTGGCCCAGCTCGCGATGGCGACTATCGCAGCGATCCTTGGCGGAATTGCCGCATGTGCGATCGCGCTGATGATCAAGAATGGCTCCGACTATGCGCACGGCACTGTGGCTGACAGGGCGTACAGCAGGGTCAAATCGATCGATCCCAGCGCGGATCTGGGTTCTGAGAGCCTGGATACGCCGATTGACGAGCAAACCGTTGAAGCAGAGCAGGTCATTGCATCTTCGGAGGCAACGGATTTGGATGAGACATTCGAACCGGATGCCGCCCTTGTTGATGGTGACGACGTCTTCGAACTGACCGAGGCGGATGAAGCGTTCGTCGGCGACGACGCGTGGATCGAACCAGAGGCGCGCGCTGAAGAAGACGGCGACGAAGAGACACCGCTGGAACTCAATCCATTCGATGCATCCGAAAAGCCACCCGAAGAAATCGAAGCGTCGGATGCGACCATCTCCGACTCCGGACAGCCCAAGGTCGAAGCTTCGATCCCGTTTGTTGACAACGCTGCGCCAACCAGACCCGCAGAAGCACCAGACATCGTCAAAGGCGCTGCAATCGAGTCCCTGCGGGAGATACCCACCGAGGATTTGAGCCTGATCCAGATGGTGGAACGCTTTGCCGCTGCTCTGCACGAACATCACGCCATCCACGGACCGAATGGCGGAGAACAACGCGACGCCGCTCTTGCTGACAGCGCTTAGGGCGCTGGCCCTGTTTACCGGCGATGCGCCGACCACTTCGGAAAAACCCCAAGGCGAAACGCATTCGGACCGGACCCAGCGCGAATTGAAGGATGCGCTGTCAAAACTGCAAAGCCTTAGCGGCGCTGCGTAGTATTTGCTGGGCCGGTGGCTTACCATTGAGCTAAGCCACCAAAAATCTGCATCAAACTCCCCATGCTGTTGCAAACCACGCAATAGGGCGAAAGCTTTTGCTTAGGTATGCGTAAGAATAATACGCCCTTCGCGGTTGCAAAAATCGATTTCTGTCGGCAATAGGCAGGTGAACAGTGCATTCCGCACCCCGCGCGGGTGAGTGCGCGACATTCTGCCGACACTCTGGGCCAAGCCCGGTCGCCTCAGACCCAACGGAGGGTCGGCATCTGACAGGACGGATTTTGCCATGGGATACCCGGCTTCCCAGGGTCTTTACGACCCCGCCAACGAACATGACGCCTGCGGCGTCGGCATGGTCGCGCACATTAGAGGCGAAAAATCGCACGCGATCATCGAGCAGTCGCTCGAAATTCTCAATCGAATCGATCACCGGGGAGCGGTGGGTGCCGATCCGCTTTTGGGAGATGGCGCGGGCATCCTGCTGCAGATCCCGGATCCGCTGTTCCGCAAATGGGCTGACGCGCACGATCACGCCTTGCCCCAGGCGGGCGACTATGCGGTGGCGATGTGCTTCATGCCGCAGGACGAAACGGCGCGCGCCTTCATCACGGAGCGTTTCGAGAAGTTTATTGCCAAGGAAGGCCAGCGCCTGATTGGCTGGCGCGATGTTCCAACCACGCTGGATGGCCTCGGCAAAGCCGTGATTGATTCGATGCCTGTCATCCAGCAAGCCGTGATCGCGCGCGGAGAGAGTTGCGCGGATCAGGACGCGTTCGAGCGCAAGCTGCTGGTGATCCGCAAGCAGGTGCAAAATCCGCTCGCCAAGCTGGCGGAGAAACACGGCCTGCCAGGCCTGACCGAGCTTTATCTGCCCAGTTTTTCCAGCCGCACCATTGTCTACAAGGGCTTGCTGCTGTGTGATCAGGTCGGGTCATTCTACGACGATCTGCGCGACCCGGACTGCGTGTCGGCCCTGGGCCTCGTTCACCAGCGCTTCTCAACCAACACGTTCCCGAGCTGGCGTCTCGCCCATCCGTTCCGCCTGATCGCCCACAATGGCGAAATCAACACGGTTCGCGGCAATGTGAACTGGATGAATGCGCGCCGGCGGACGATGGAATCGGAACTGCTTGGCGTCGATCTCGACAAGATGTGGCCGATCATCCCCCATGGACAATCGGACACGGCCTGCCTCGACAACGCTCTGGAGCTGCTGCTGGCGGGCGGATACAGCCTCGCCCATGCAATGATGATGCTGATTCCGGAAGCCTGGTCGGGCAACGATCTGATGGATCCGGAACGCAGGGCATTCTATGAATATCACGCCGCGCTGATGGAGCCATGGGATGGCCCTGCAGCGGTCTGTTTCACCGATGGGCGTCAGATCGGTGCAACTCTCGATCGCAATGGCCTGCGCCCCGCCCGGTTCTGCGTGACCAAGGATGATATCGTCTGCCTTGCGTCGGAAAGTGGCGTGCTGCCATTCGCAGAGGAAGACATCACCCGCAAATGGCGCCTACAGCCGGGCAAGATGCTGCTGATTGATCTCGAACAGGGCCGCATCATCGAAGATGCCGAGCTTAAAGCCGATCTGGCTGGCGCGGAACCCTATGCCGATTGGCTCGAGAAGGCACAGTTCAACCTGGATGACATCAGCGAGATCGAACCCGAACTGTCGGAAATTGTCGAAAGCGACGTAGCCGATGGCACATCGCTGCTGCAACGCCAGCAAGCGTTCGGATACACCCAGGAAGACATTTCGCGCTTCCTTGAACCGATGGCAGTAAAGGGTGACGATCCGCTGGGATCGATGGGGACTGATACGCCGATTGCGGTTTTGTCTGATAAATCGCGGCTGCTCTACGATTATTTCAAACAGAATTTCGCGCAGGTCACCAATCCGCCGATCGATCCGATCCGCGAAGAGCTGGTGATGAGCCTGATTTCAATGATCGGCCCGCGCCCAAATTTGCTGGGCCGGGATGCCGGAACGCACAAGCGGCTGGAAGTCCATCAACCGATCCTGACCAATGAAGATCTGGCCAAGATCCGGACGGTCGAAAGTGCACTTGATGGCGCATTCCGCTGTGCGACAGTGGACATGACATGGGACGCAGAAGCGGGTGTCGAAGGCATCGAGCTGGCGCTCAAGGAAATGTGCTGGGCCGCAACCGAGGCGGTGCTGCAGGATCACAACATCCTGGTTTTGTCGGACCGCGCGCAAAATGGGGACCGCATCCCTATGCCGGCATTGCTCGCCACCGCAGCCGTGCATCATCACCTGGTCCGCCAGGGTCTGCGCATGCAAACCGGGCTTGTTGTCGAAACTGGCGAAGCGCGCGAAGTCCACCATTTCTGTGTGCTCGCAGGCTATGGCGCAGAAGCAATCAACCCCTACATGGCGTTCGAAACGCTCGAAGACATTCGCGCCAGGAAGCATTCCGACCTTACCGCCGGAGAGGTTCAGCAAAATTACATCAAGGGGGTCGGCAAAGGCATCCGCAAGGTCATGTCCAAAATGGGCATTTCGACCTATCAATCCTATTGTGGGGCGCAAATCTTCGACGCGGTCGGGCTTTCTTCTGCCTTCGTCGAAAAGTATTTCACTGGTACGGCGACGACTATTGAAGGCGTTGATCTTGAACAGATCGCCGAAGAGAGTGTGCGTCGGCACGCGCAGGCATATGGCGACAACCCGCTCTACGCCAACATGCTCGATGTTGGAGGGATCTACCAATATCGCTTGCGCGGGGAAGAGCACGCCTGGACACCCGAAAACGTTGCGCAATTGCAGCACGCCGTCCGCGGGAACAATGCCGGTAATTATGAAGAGTTTGCAGCCTCTATAAATGAACAATCCGAACGCCTGCTGACGATCCGCGGCCTGATGGAATTCAAGACGGCCGAGGATGTTGGTCTGCAGGCGATCCCGCTCGACGAGGTCGAACCGGCAGCCGAGATCGTCAAACGGTTCAGCACCGGAGCGATGAGTTTTGGCTCTATCAGCCATGAGGCACACTCAACCCTTGCGGTTGCGATGAACCGTATTGGCGGACGCTCGAACACTGGCGAAGGCGGCGAAGAGCCATTCCGTTTCCAGCCTTTGGAGAACGGCGATTCGATGCGCAGCCGGATCAAGCAGGTGGCATCGGGACGCTTTGGCGTCACGACCGAATACCTTGTCAATTCGGACGACATCCAGATCAAGATGGCGCAAGGCGCAAAGCCCGGCGAAGGTGGGCAACTGCCCGGGCACAAGGTCGACAAGCGGATCGGCGCGGTGCGCCATTCGACCCCGGGTGTGGGTCTTATCTCGCCGCCACCTCACCACGATATCTATTCGATCGAGGATCTCGCGCAGTTGATCCACGACTTGAAGAATGTGCAGCCCGAAGCGCGCATTTCGGTGAAGCTAGTATCCGAAGTGGGCGTGGGCACGGTCGCCGCCGGCGTGTCGAAGGCGCGCGCGGATCACGTCACGATTTCGGGCTATGATGGCGGTACAGGCGCTTCGCCCCTTACCAGCCTCACCCATGCGGGCTCTCCATGGGAGATCGGACTGGCCGAAACCCAGCAGACACTGCTGCTCAACGACTTGCGGTCGCGCATCGCTGTGCAGGTCGATGGCGGCCTGCGCACCGGCCGCGATGTCGCGATCGGTGCGCTGCTGGGCGCGGACGAGTTCGGCTTTGCGACCGCACCATTGATCGCGGCCGGCTGTATCATGATGCGCAAGTGTCACCTCAACACCTGCCCTGTCGGTGTCGCCACACAAGACCCGGTTCTGCGCAAGCGCTTCACCGGCACGCCAGAGCATGTGGTCAATTACATGTTCTTCGTGGCCGAAGAGCTTCGCACCATCATGGCCGAACTGGGCTTCCGTACAGTTGAGGAAATGATCGGGCGGGCTGACCGGCTCGATATGACCCGCGTCCACCGCCACTGGAAAGCGCGGGGGATTGATCTTTCACGGCTGTTGCACGTTCCCGCGATTGCCGGCGACGCGCAGCTGTTCAACACCGAAACCCAGGATCACGGACTAGATGGCGCGCTCGACAATGCGCTGATCGCCGATTGCAAGGATGCAATCGCGGCGAGGAAGCCGGTTCAGCTGAGCTATGGTATCCGCAACGTCCATCGCACAGTCGGTACGATGTTGTCGGGTGAGGTTGCCAAGGCGCATGGCCATGAAGGCCTACCGCCCGATACCATCCGCATCAATCTTGATGGTGTGGCCGGCCAAAGCTTTGGCGCCTGGCTCGCGCACGGTGTCACCCTCGATCTTACCGGCGATGCCAATGACTATGTCGGCAAAGGCATGAGCGGTGGCCGCATTATCGTGCGCCAGCCAGAAAGCGCGTCTCGCGATCCCGGCGAGAATATCATCGTCGGCAACACGGTGCTGTATGGCGCGATTGCGGGCGAGGCCTATTTCAATGGTGTCGGTGGGGAGCGTTTTGCCGTCCGCAATTCGGGCGCAATTGCGGTGGTTGAGGGCACCGGCGACCACACCTGCGAATATATGACCGGCGGGGTTGTGGTGGTGCTCGGCCCGACCGGGCGCAATTTCGCGGCCGGGATGAGCGGCGGCGTCGCCTATGTTTATGATCCGGATGGCACGTTCGAAAGCATGGTGAATCACGCGCAAGTCGATCTCCTCCCGATTTCGCCGGAGCCGGATGCTGATGAAGGCACCGGTCGCCCGGCACAGCGCGGCGCGTCAGTCAACGATTTCGGCATGGGCGACATGCTGCGCCATGATGCCGAGCGGCTCAAGATATTGATCGAACGGCACAAACTGCACACGGGCAGCGCCAAAGCGGCCCGCCTGCTCGACAATTGGGACGATTCGCTGGGCAAATTCATAAAGGTCATGCCGCGCGACTATGCCCGCGCGCTCAAGGCTCTCGAAGAAGAGCGCGAAGAAGCCGCTTCGGTCGCGGCGGAATAAGGGTCAGATCAATGGGTAAAGACACCGGATTTCTGGAGCTGGATCGCCGCGAGCGCGACTATCTCGATCCTCAGGAGAGGCTGAACAATTACCGCGAATTCGTGGTCCAGCCAGACGATGAGACGCTTTCATCGCAGGCGTCTCGGTGCATGGATTGCGGCATTCCTTATTGCCACAATGGTTGTCCGGTGAACAACATGATCCCGGACTGGAACCATCTGGTCTATGAAAACGACTGGCGCAACGCGCTTGATGTCCTGCATTCGACCAACAATTTTCCCGAGTTTACCGGCCGTATCTGCCCCGCGCCATGCGAAGCAAGCTGCACGCTGAACATCATTGACCAGCCGGTCACGATCAAATCAATCGAATGCGCGATTGTCGACCGTGGGTGGAAAGAAGGCTGGATCGAACCGCAGATTCCCGCGCAGAAGACCGGCAAGGCCGTTGCCGTCGTCGGCTCCGGTCCGGCCGGCATGGCTTGCGCGCAGCAGCTGGCGCGCGCTGGGCACAGCGTGACCCTGTTCGAGAAGAATGACCGGGTTGGCGGCTTGCTCCGCTATGGCATTCCCGATTTCAAGATGGAAAAGCAGCTGATCAACCGGCGCTGCGTCCAGATGGAAGCCGAAGGCGTCGAGTTCAAAACGTCCAAGGAAATCGGCGTCGATGTCTCGTTCCAGAGCCTGCAGGACAATTTTGATGCCGTGGTGCTTTCCGGCGGCGCGGAGGATGCGCGCCAGCTCGCGATCCCCGGGGCAGAATTGAACGGCGTTCGGCTGGCGATGGAGTTTCTGACCCAGCAGAACAAGCGCAACGCGGGCGATGACGAAGTGCGCGCCGCCCCGCGTGGTTCGCTGTTGGCAACGGGCAAGAATGTCGTGGTGATCGGCGGCGGTGACACCGGCTCTGACTGCGTCGGCACGTCCAATCGCCAGGGCGCGAAGAATGTAACGCAGCTCGAAATCATGCCCAAGCCACCAGAGAAAGAGGACAAAGCGCTGACCTGGCCGGATTGGCCGCTCAAACTGCGCACCTCTTCGAGCCATGAAGAAGGCGTCGATCGCGATTGGGCCGTGCTTACCAAACGCGTGGTCGGCGACGGTGTGAATGTCACCGGCCTCGAATGCGCGCGCATTGAGTGGGTGGATGGCCAAATGCGCGAAATCGTCGGCAGCGAATTTACCATCGAAGCCGATCTGATCCTCCTCGCCATGGGATTTGTCGGCCCCAAAAAGGCCGGACTGCTCGAACAGGCAGGTGTCGAGCTGACCGATCGCGGCAATATCAGCGCGGATACCAATGACTATAAGACCAGCGTCCCGCGGGTGTTTGCGTGCGGCGATATGCGGCGTGGACAAAGCCTGGTGGTCTGGGCAATTCGCGAAGGTCGGCAATGCGCGCGTTCCGTTGATCAGGCGCTAATGGGTGTGTCTGAACTGCCACGCTAAGGCGCTTGCGAAATTCTGAAGGTTCCAAAGATCAATTGTTGGCCTATTCTGCACCGACGCAGGCTCAACGATGTCTGTCTTAATCCGGTCTAAAGAAGCCGGCGTGATACTCAAAGACCGAATCTTTTAAGGTCTTGATTTGACGGGAGGAAAAGAAAGCGCCCTGTTCATCATGGGGTGCTTTCGATGCTTGAATATGCTGGTCGCAAAATCCATTCGAATGGCACGCAGTGCGCTGCGTCTCAGCTTTGCAACATTACTCGCAGGCTCAACCCTCTCGGCGGCCCCGGCCTTGGCCGAAGCGGGAGACAGCTTCGATCTTGCTTTCGCCGAATATGAGGCTGAAGAGCAAGGCGGCACCGATAGCGAGACCAAACAGGATACTTCTCCTCCACCGCCTCCTGCTGCGCCGCCAGCACGCCCCAAACCGCCATCGAGCGATTTCAAGCTGGTGGTATCGCAGTTTGTCGACGCCCCGGTTTCGGGAAGCGCCGACGATACGGTGCGCTATAGCGGTCGCGCCGATGCCTATATCGATTTGCGTGGCAGCAATTGGGGCCTGGATGACAGCTGGAATCTCAAGCTTCGCCCGGAATTGCGCTGGGGTAAGGATTCCAACGGTGTCGTTGGACTGATCCCCAACAACACTGCGCTGTTCCGTCCCGAAGGCACGGACGAATTCGATCTCTCGCTCTCGGTCAAGAAAACCTGGAGTTCGGGCGCGAGCCTGGAAGTCGGTAAGGTCAACGTGCTCGATATCTCCGGCGCGCTCCCAATCGTTGCCAGCGATGGGCATTTCGGGTTCCAGAATCTGGGCATTGCGCTGCCACCGACCGCGGTGGTGCCGAACACGCTGACAGGTGCGCTCCTGGAAGTGCCGACCAAGAAGGTGATTTATCGCCTGTGGATGTTCGATCCGGATTCCCAATATGGCCGAACCGGTTTCGAAACCGCGTTTGAAAGCGGCGTTGGCTTTCTGGCTTCCGCTGCCGCGCTGACCCGCTTTGGCGGGAAGCCCGGCGTGTACAATTTTGCGCTGGTGGGTTCGACCCGCTCGGGACCGGCCACGGATATCCTGCCGACTGCGCTCACGCCCCCGCCGAATGGCAATTTCGGCAATGAGGAAGGCGAACTGGCATTGCAGCTCTCAGGCTTTCAATATCTCAGCCTGAATCCGCGAGCCCGCGGCAAGGGTATCGGCCTGTTCGCCCGCTTCCAGGCCTCGATGGGCGATCCAACCTTCCTCGACTATTCCGGCTTTTTCGGGATTTCGGGCAACCCGATCAACCGACCTCAGGATCGCTTCGGCCTCGCCTATTTTCGCTATTCACTGACCGACGAACTGGTTGATGACATTGCGTTCCGCCTGCCGATTGAGGATGAACAGGGGGTCGAGGCGTTCTACACTTTCGGCCTGGCCAAAGGTTGGGAACTCACCGCCAACGTGCAGGTGATCGACGGCGCCATCACCTTCCGCGACACCGGTGTGATCGGCGGAATCCGGTTGACCACGACCCTTTGAGGTGAAGCTCGCCGCGCCCCTGGTCCTCAGCCTCGCCATTGCAGTTGTGGGGTGCGCCTACACAGGCACGGCCAAGGAGGGCGAACCAGGCACACCCGGAAGGCAAGCCGCAAGCGACTTCGTCGGCCTCTACAATGGCAGCTCGTTCGAAACCTACATGGCGATGCGCATCGTCGAGGACGGCACATTCGAATGGGTGCTTGCGGTCGGTGCGCTCGATATGCGCTCTCAGGGCACATGGGTTGAGCGGAACGGCATCATCTATTTCACGACCGAGCCAGCGCCAGTGCCAGCCGAGTTTCGCTTCCTTCGCTTTGAAACAGCCAAGGGTGAGTCCGAGAACGACCGACTGGTTCACGTTTTCCGTCCCGATGGAACGCAGTTCGTAAATGCCGAGGCCCGGATCGAATGCGCCAACGGCGCAAGAGTGTTCGAATTTGTCGCCGGCAGCACAGCCTATCTGGATGGCTACACGCCTGACGAATGCGATCATCCGATTGCCGTCAGGGTTATTCAGAGCAATTACGACATCACCTCACCGCGCTACGATCTCATCGAGATGGGCTGGGAAAAAGGTCAGATCATGCGGTTTGAGTTCGAGTCAAACGATATTGGCGTGCTGGATCTTACAGGTATGAGCGGTGCATTGGCCGACAGTATCCTGACCGTGGCTGGCCCGCTTGGACGCGAAGAGTTCCGTAAAGTCCAGCCGCGCGAGAATGAATAGACGGCACCTGTTCACCGGATGCTCCGGCGGCGGCAAATCGACGTTGCTCTAGCAGCGGATGGATTTCGTGCTTCAGCAATTGCCATGGCCCCGGGATCAGGCGGCTCCGCCGCTCGCGCAGGTCACGCAGGATGGCACGCTGGGATCGTGTCGCAGTCGGGCCTCAGCGATTTCCTCACCGCATTGCGTGCAATAGCCCCACTCGCCCTCATCCAGTCTTGCCAGAGCAGAGCCTATCCGCGCGCGCTCACTGGCCCTGCGGCGTTCCTGAGCCTGTGCCATTGCCTGTTGTTGCATCGCATCCATTCGGGAAAGGCGCCCGACGCTGTCCTGCTGCAAGGTCACCGGCTCGCGGCCTTCGGCGCTGATCCGGTCTTCCTCCACCAATTCAGCCTGCCGTTTGAACAGAGCCGTGCGGGCTTCATCTTCGGTCATGATTGCCGCACTTTCCTACACCATGGCGAGGGTGGCAAGATCGCGGTCAATGCACGATCGCAGCGCCCTGATATGAAAAGTCACACCTTTTCCGCGAAGGTGAGTGATAAACTTTTGTTTATCAGAAGCTTCCTGAAGATGACCGGTTTTCAAAAGCGCGGATGCGTGTCGCATCGCGGGCTACAGCGACCAATCTATCGACCCGCGCCCATGGCTTTCCAGGAACGCATTGGTCTGGCTGAACGGCCGTGAACCGAAGAATCCCGAATGGGCAGAAAGCGGGCTGGGGTGGGCCGACGTGAGCACCAGATGATGATCACCAGAACCCAGCGCTTTGACCCGGCCAGCTTTCTTGCGCGCATGGCTGCCCCACAGGATGAACACAGTCGGTTGACCCAATTCGGCCACTGCCTGCACGGCGGCATCGGTGATCGCATCCCAGCCGCGCCCGGCATGGCTGCCCGCCTGCCCGGCTTCAACCGTCAGCGTGTTGTTCAGCAGCAGCACGCCTTGCTGTGCCCATTTGGCCAAATTGCCATGATCCGGCCGGGCAAGGCCGAGATCGCTTTCCATCTCCTTGAAGATGTTGAGCAGCGAAGGCGGTGGCTTGATCCCGTCCTGCACGGAAAAGCACAGGCCATGCGCCTGACCCGGACCGTGATAGGGGTCCTGGCCGAGGATCACGACGCGCACATCTTCGAGCGCGGTCATACTCAGTGCGGCCAGCCGTGTCCCTCGCGGCGGGTAGATCACTTTGCCCGCATTCTCCTGCGCGCGCAGCCAGCCGCCCAGCTTGCGCGCTTCAGGCGTGGCAAGCACGGGATCAAGCGCGCGGCGCCAGCTTTCGGGGATCGCATCCTGGGACATGCACACGAGCATACACAAGCAGCGCACGCAGGCGCTATGTCCCCTTCCCCTCTGTCCCCAATGCTCCTAGAGCGTCTGGCGATATGACAGTGCATTTTCACGAAGAAGACCTGCCCGAAGGCGTGCTCACGGGCGATGGACCGATCGCCGTCGATACCGAAACGATGGGCCTGATCACTCCGCGCGATCGCCTGTGTGTGGTGCAGCTAAGCGATGGCAGCGGCGATGAGCACCTCGTGCGGTTCAGCCCTGGAAGTGAGTATGAAGCGCCCAATCTGACAGCTGTGCTTTCCGATCCCAAGCGATTGAAACTCTATCACTTTGCCCGCTTTGATCTCGCAGCGATCCAGTATTACCTCGGCTCTATGGCCGCTCCGGTGTTCTGCACCAAAATCGCCAGCAAGCTGGTGCGCACCTACACAGATCGGCACGGGCTCAAGAATCTGGTCGATGAGTTGTTGGGTCAGAGCATTTCCAAGCAGCAGCAAAGTTCGGACTGGGGCGGCCCCGAACTGAACGAGGCTCAGTGTGAATATGCGGCATCGGATGTGCGGTTCCTGCATGCTCTGCGTGAAGAGCTGATCAAGCGGCTTGAACGCGAAGGTCGCAGCGAGATGGCACAAGCCTGCTTCGACTTCCTCCCGACGCGTGCCTTGCTCGATATTGCGGGCTGGGCCGAACACGACATTTTCAGCCACCAGTAAGGCGATGAAGAGCACGTAAGAGCGAACCATGGTGATCAAGCGGCGGATTGAGACAAGCGAAGCAAAGGCGCTGCGAAGCAAGCGCCAGCACTTTGCCGCGCCGCATGGTTCGCATGACAGACTGGTCGGCTTTCTGGCGCGCGCGCTGCCGATGGGGGTCGGACTGGTCGCAGCGTTGATGGTGATCACTCCGCTTAGCCCGCGCGGTGAGGTTTCGTTTCTGCTTGATCGCAACAAGGTTGCGATGATCAGCGAGCGTCTGAGTGTCGATAACGCCATGTATCGCGGGCGCGACGACAATGGGCGTCCATTCTCGATCACTGCGGGAGAAGCGGTCCAGCGATCAAGCCAGGAAGGTATAGTCCGCATGGAAGATCTGATTGCCCAGATGCTGTTGCCCGAAGGGCCTGCGAGGATCAGCGCGGATGGCGGGGCCTACACGATCGATGAAGAAGTCGTGGCGATAGATGGAACCGTGCGGCTGGTGGCGGCAGATGGATATGCAATGACAGCCAGCGGCGTCTCGGTCGATCTAAGGGAGCGATCGATGCGCGGGGACGGAGGCGTGGAAGGAGAGGTTCCAGCCGGTACCTTCAGCGCCAACTCCATTCGGGCCGATCTGGCCGAACGCACGATTGCTTTGGATGGAAACGCCCGCCTTACTATGGTGCCGGGCAAATTGAGGGTTCCGTGATGACCGTTGGGACGAACACCAATCTGACAGCCACAGCAATGCGTTGGGGCATTGGCGCGTTTGCGCTCGGCCTTGTCGCGATGGGCGGAATGCAGCTGCAAGCTCAAGCGATCGCTTCGCACAATTCGCGCGCTCCCGTCAGCTTCAACGCGGGCAGTATCGAGCTGCAGGATCGCCAGAACCGTGTCTCTCTGACGGGAGGGGTAACCGTGACCCAGGCCGGACTAACCGTCAGTTCGAACCGGATGTTGATCAACTACACCGATGATGGCTCGCTCGACATCCAGCGGATCACTGCGACGGGCGGCGTGACTGTGAGCCGCGGGAATGAACGCGCGAGCGGCGATGTGGCGATCTACGATTTTGGCCGAAGGATCATCACAATGGCTGGAGGAGTAAACCTTCGGCGCGGCGGTGACACGCTGAGCGGTGGCAGGCTGGTTATCGACTTGCAGAGCGGCGTTTCCAGCGTCGATGGCAGCGCTTCGGGCGGGGCAAGCAATGTCGAACAAAGCGGTGGCCGTGTGACCGGGACTTTCACCGTTCCACAGGATTGATGGCCAAGACGCTAATATGCGTTGTCGTGGCGCAGCACCCAGATTGTCTGGAACACAATCTCCAGATCGCGGCGCAGCGACCATCCAGCGATGTACTCAAGATCTGATTGCAGCCGATCGGTCAGGTCTTTTTCCTGTTCTGTTGCACCGCGATGGCCACGCACTTGCGCCAGCCCGGTCAGCCCGGGCTTGAGCGAGTGACGTTTCCAGTAACGGGCATCGACTTCCCAGAAATACTTGTTGTTGGCCTGGCTGCCTAGAGCGTGCGGACGAGGGCCAACAATCGACATGTCACCGCGCAGGACATTCAGGAGCTGGGGCAGTTCATCGATACTGGTCGAACGGATAAACGCACCAATTCTCGTGATGCGATCATCGTCGCGCGAGGTCGAACGGTTGCCATCGGCATCGAGATTCTCGTGTCGCATGCTGCGGAACTTGAGCATATCGAAAAACTGGTTTCCGCGACCCAGGCGCCGTTGGACGAACAGTATCGGCCCACGATCCTCCAGCTTGATCGCGATCGCGACCGCAACAAGCACTGGCGAAAGCACAATCAGACCGAGCAGAGCCACAACCACATCAAAGCCACGCTTTGCCGCGCGCGCCCGAAGCCCCAGCGGGCCGGTCGAAACAACCAGAGTAGTCCGCTCCTGCCCTTCATAACGCTGGACGCCTAGGGCACCGAGCTTGTGCGCCGGTTCGCTAACAATTTCGCCAAACACACCGGCTGATTTGAGCAGGAAGCTCCAATACTCTCGGTTCTCCCGGGGGCAACTGACGACCACGCGATCTTGGTTCTTTAGCAGCTTGCCCAGACGATCAAGCATGAACGGATCGCGGCTGTTGGGATCAAGCTCCAGTTCCTTGGCCGAGACCCGCAGCGAATTCTCTAATGCAAATTCAGGTCCGCCATCATCGATCACCAGACGATTGCGGATTTTACCACCCCAGAATCTCTCCACCGCACTCGCCACGAGGTAGCGAAAGCCAGCCATGAGAACGAATGACAGCACCAGCCCCAGCGTGATCGAGACGCGGGAAAAGACTGCGTTTGATTTGGTGTAGAATGCAACGAAGTTGAGCAGAGCGGCGGATATGACCAGCGCCACGAACAGTTTGCGGATGGCATAGCGCCAATCCACGAGAGCTTTCGCACAATAGCTGCTGTTGTAGAGGGCGATTGTGAAGAACACCGGCAACAGAGCCTGCGCAGCGAGCATAGTGCGATCTTCCCACCAGGCGCCTTCATAGCCAAACGCCGCCAGCGCAAATCCCATATGCAGCAGGATCAGGTCGCACAGCAACATGACGATATAGGCGCGGAGGCGTCTCCGCTCCAGCGATGGCGGTACTTTGGGCGTTAGGGCGTCAGGTCGGACCGCGGCTTTCAGCGGGCCAGGGTGTTGGTTCATTGGGGTATGGCTTCCCGTTTTTCTAACCCTCGGTAATTTCCCCTATTACAATGTGTGTAGAGCAAAAACGTCGTTTTGGCGAAAACCGTTCAACTTATAGTCGGATTTTCACCTCCGTGCGGCGAAACGGGCGATTTCAGCCAAGCCCTGTGCAAGCAACAGTTCCGCCGATTGGCTGTTGGCGAGCAACGAGCGATGGATTTCCACCAACCGGGGAACGAGCCGATCGAGCTTGCGGCGATGCCAGCGTGTCAATTGGTGGCGGATGTCGCGTTCTTCGCGCCAAAAAATCCCCAATTGCGCTTTTTCACCTTTGCCGAGCTGGTCGAGCGAGCCCCGCGGGCCGAGCTTGGCGGTGATCTGTGCCAATTGCGCCGCGCGCCTTTCCAGCGCCAGCAGCAACCCGACAGGGTTGAGGCCAAGCTCGCGCATGCGGCGAATCTCGCGATCAAGCCGCCCGAGCTCCCCACCCATCACTGCGCTGACAAGGGGTTGGAACCCATCTTCCTCAGTGGCAGCGCCAATCTGCTCATGGTCCTCGACACTGGCGGACTTGGGTGATTGGGGATCAGCGCCACAATAGAGCGCCAGCTTGGTCACTTCAGACTGTGCCAGACGAACATCAAGACCGGCACCACGTGCGATCCGCTCGGCCAAATCACCACCCAGCCTAAGGCCGGCTGCATCGGCCATCGAACGCACCGAGGCCGCGACTGAAGACAAGTCCGGCGGCCAGAAGATCGCGACCAGGGCATCCTTGCGCTTCTCCAGCAACTTCGCTGTGCGCGCCTTGTCAGTGGCGGAGGTCGCAATAATCACTATCGGTGCGGCATCGCCCGCGCCCGCTTCGCTGGTTTCGATCAGAGCCTTGACCGCATCGTGCGCTTCATCGCCGTTCGCTCTCACCAACAGGTGGCGTTTATCTCCGAACAGCGATCCCGAGCGTGCCTCATCGCCCAGCATCGCCGGGTCCCTGCGTAGATCAGCGCCTGAGATTTCGATCCGCTCGCCCGGTTCGGCCAACCCTTCGATCACCTTGGTGGCAGCAGCAGAGGCCCCGGCTTCGTCAGGCCCGCAGAAGAAGAAGATTGAAGATGTGGCAGCCGATGTGGGTACACCCCGCGCAAAGTCACGCTGCGTTGCCTTCACTGGGCGTCTTCTCCGCCGCCAATATTTCCGCCATTATGAGCCCGCAATGTAAGTGCGATGCGCGTTACCATTCGGTCTGCCACTTCAATGGCGAGGTTTTCGAGCGCCGTCTGTTCAGCAGCAATGGTGGCGTATTCGCTCGACACGACATCGATACCCGCATCGGCGCCTGCAGTTGCATCCAACAGAATCTCGCCCGTGGTGAGATCAATCAATTGATAGCGTGCGCGAAGAATCCGTCGTTCACGGCTGATCGTGTCATCGTTCAGGACACCGAGCGCCTCAAGCGCATCATCCAGCCGAACATCCAGCCGGTACTGAGGCGTCGCAGAGCCGGCGACTCCGAGTTTGTCCTGAAGTGCGCCCCGCACCAGCCAGCCACTGCGTCCGGGAATGGCAGGCACATCGACCGCTGCAAGTGACTGCGGAAGGAGAGCATTGCTGCCGCCGGAATAGAGTGGCTGCAGGCCGCAAGCGGCCAAAACAGGCGCGACCGCAATCAGCGCTGCCAAGGCGGACGCAACACGCATCAGGTAACGATATTCACCAGTCTATCGGGCACCACGATCACCTTGCGGACTTCTGCACCATCAAGCGAACGCTGGACCTTCTCGCTCGCCAGCGCAAGCGCTTCAAGATTTTCCTTCGACGCACCTTTGGGCGCGGTAAGCGTGTCGCGCAGTTTGCCCTTGTGCTGGACAGCGATCGTAACCTCATCCTCGACCAGCATCGCCGCATCGTGTTCTGGCCACCGCGCATCGGCGATCATCCCTTCTTGGCCAAGTTTGGCCCAGGCTTCTTCCGCTAGGTGCGGCATCATCGGGCTGACCATGTGAAGAATGGCATTGATGGCGAAGTTTCGGCTCTCACTCTGGCCTGCCTTTTCGGCAGCGCCAGTGAGCTCATAGATCCGGGCGACGGCTTTGTTGAACGACAGCGCCTCGATGTCTTCTGCAACCGCCACAATCGCCTGGTGAGATCTGCGCGCGAGTTCTTTGTCTTCGCCCACCGCATCTGCGTCAACGCTTTCGAACAGCCGCCAAAGGCGCTGGACGAAACGCCCACACCCTTCGATCCCGCTTTCCGACCACGGCAGATCGCGCTCTGGAGGGCTGTCGGACAGCATGAACCAGCGCACTGCGTCGGCCCCGTATTGATCGATGATATTGTCAGGATCGACGACATTCTTCTTCGACTTGGACATCTTGACCACGCGACCGGCGGCAACCGGTGCGCCACCTTCAATCGTAACCCAGTCAGCGCCGTCTTTGCGAACCTCGGTTGGTGAAAGCCATGAGCCATCGCCAAGGCTGTACGTCTCATGCGTCACCATCCCCTGAGTGAACAGCGAGGCGAATGGCTCGGTGACGTCGAACTTGCCGATCTTGGCCAGCGCACGGGTCCAGAAACGGGCATAGAGCAAATGCAGGATCGCGTGCTCAATCCCGCCAATGTAATGTTCGACCGGCATCCATTTGGCGATCTCGGCCGCATCGAAAGGCTTGTCCGAAGGTTGCGAGGCAAAGCGCAGGAAATACCAGGATGAATTGGTGAAAGTATCGAGTGTGTCGGTCTCGCGCACCGCTTCGCCGCCGCATTTTGGGCAGGTACAATGCTTCCACTTTGGGTGCCGTTCGAGCGGGTTGCCAGGCGTCTCAAAGTCGACGTCATCGGGTAACGTAACGGGCAAGTGATCCTTCGGCACCGGCACGATCCCACATGCATCACAATGGATGAACGGAATCGGTGTGCCCCAGTAACGCTGGCGCGAAATACCCCAATCGCGCAAACGCCAGACTGTCTTTCCTTCGCCCCAACCGCCATCTTCAGCGCGGCGGATGACTTCAGCCTTGGCGTCGTCGACGGTCATACTGTCGAGAAAATCGGAATTGACGACCACACCGTCACCAGGCTCCGCCGCATCGCCCATCGGGGCATCAGCCTGGGATATGTCGCCAGCGACAACCCGCGTGATCGCCAGTGCATATTTCGTTGCAAACTCGAAATCGCGCTGATCGTGGCCCGGCACACCCATGACTGCTCCGGTGCCGTATTCCATCAACACAAAGTTCGCGATGAAGACCGGCAGCGGCGCACCCGTGAAGGGATGTCTGGCTGTCACGCCGGTGTCGAAGCCAAGTTTTTCAGCCGTTTCGAGCGCGGCTGCGGTGGTCCCGCCCCTCTTGCACTCGTCAATGAAGGCGGCGACGGCTGGATCATCTGCCAGCGCTTGCGCAAGCGGATGGTCCGCGGCGATGGCGCAAAAGCTTGCGCCATAAATCGTATCAGGTCGGGTCGTGTAGACGGGCAGCTTCGCACCATTCGAGAGGTCAAAACTGAACTCCAGACCCTGCGATTTACCAATCCAGTTTTCCTGCATCAGCTTGACCTTATCAGGCCAGTTCTCAAGCTCGCCCAGCCCTTCGAGAAGCTCGTCGGCAAAGTCGGTGATCTTGAGAAACCACTGGTCCAGCTTGCGCTTTTCGACCTCGGCACCGGAACGCCACCCTTTGCCGTCGATCACCTGTTCATTGGCTAGCACGGTCATGTCGACCGGATCCCAGTTCACCTCCGAGGACCGGCGGTAAACCATCCCCGCCTCGTACATGTCGAGGAAGAGTGCCTGTTCGTGTCCGTAATATTCGGGATCGCAGGTGGCGAACTCGCGGGTCCAATCAAGCGCAAAGCCAATGCGTTTGAGCTGTGCTTTCATCGCTTCGATGTTGGACCGGGTCCAATCACCGGGATGGACTTTCTTTTCCATCGCCGCGTTTTCTGCCGGCATGCCGAACGCGTCCCAGCCCATCGGATGGAGCACCTCATGCCCGCGCATTTTCTTGTAGCGCGCCAGCACGTCGCCCATCGTGTAATTGCGCACGTGGCCCATATGGATGCGCCCCGAAGGATAGGGGAACATCTCAAGGATATAGCTCTTGGGCTTTTCGCTGTTGCTGTCAGCGGCAAAAGTGCCCGCCTCTTCCCAGGCACGCTGCCAGCGCCCGTCGGCTGAAGACGGATCGAAGCGGTTATCAGTCATGAACGTGAGCCCTGCCTTGCCCCAGTCAGGGTGTTAAGAACTAGCCAGCGATTGCTTGGCGGCGGAGGTCGCGCGCCTTGGTAAGGATTATGTCTTCAAGCTTCTGAACAGTCGCAGCTTGCACGGGCGCGTCAACCCATGCGCCGCTCTGCGAAACCTGGCGACTTGCGACCACACGAAGCGCATCTGCCCGCAAATCCTGGTCAAGAATGGCGACCGTCACCTTCACCCGTTCGCCCGGATTGGTTGGATTGGCGTACCAATCGGTAACAATAACCCCGCCAGCGCTATCGGCCTGAAGCAGCGGCGCAAAGCTTACGGTCTCAAGCGAGGCGCGCCAGAGGTAGGAATTCACGCCGATCGTGTTGACCTGCGACGCGGCCAACTCGGCTTCCGGGCGATCGCGTCCGCCGCACGCAGAAAGAGTCGCCAACGCAGCGAAGGCTAGAGCGAATCGGGCAGGGCGGGAAACATGAAGCGAAGCGCGAGTCACAGCGGGAAATTCCTCAGTTGGTTATCAAAAGCTCTATAAAGCCACGAATCGGCGCGGCAAGCGGTGTTAACCGCACAATCGCCCAATTTATCCGGCATTCTAATGCTTCTGCGCCCTTTACCCGGGCTGAACCCGGCCCGCTCACCTGGTTCGCCATTGTGTGCCGGGTGCAACAGGTCGGCAATCACCTTACGCAAAATGAACAGAAGACGTTGCATAAATTCTTGTCATGACTCTATCATTCAGTTGGTGCATACAGAACGTGCGTGATGCGACTCAGCCTTGGTTCACATGAGCGTTGGTTGAATGAGATCGCAAATAAGGATGAAGGGGCAATTGCTATCATGGCAAATGCAGGTGACAAGCAGACAATGACCGCGGGGCGCAAGCTTCCGCTGGCGCTTGTTGCTGCCTCGCTTGCGTTTGGTCTGCCGTCTGCCGGGCTAGCCGTTGTGAGCTTTGCCGATCCTATCCCTGGTAGCCAGTATTCTGCACTCGACATCTTTACCCCGGCTTCCGTTGATCCAGGGCTTGCAGCCCGTGTCGCAACACGGGCGAAGGAAGAAGGGCTGCGTTTCACTCCGGCTGGGTCAGCCAATTCGGGCGGTGAACGCACGGTGACTGTTGCGGTGCGGGTCGACAATGACATTGCACAGGCAATTGCCGTACGTGCACCTGCCGAAGCAAAACCTGGCACTGGCCTGAGCCTTTCCAACCTGCAGCCGACGAAATACAATCTCGGCGCGGCACGCGGTTACCAGAGCTTCGCACGTTCGATCGAACTGCCTACCAATGTTCGCAGCATTTCGATGCCGGACCTCGCCGACTACAAGCCTGCCGAGGCCAGCGCTGCTAACGAGCCAAGCCGTCTCCAGCCCCGGATTGAACTGGAAGAAGAACTCACTGCCGGACGGTCTCGCAGCACCCTCGATGCGCTCAGCGCTCAGACCGTGGACATCGGTGGATCTTACAGTGTGACCCGCAATCTTGATGTCACCGCAGGCGTGCGCGTCTCCCAAGAACGCGACCGGTTGGCCCCTCTTACCGATTCGGCGCAGGACAGCCAGGCGGTTTATGTCGGGACCCAGTTCCGCTTCTAATTCGAAGCTCGTCTCATGAATTCGTATTACAAAGCCCCGCAATAGCGGGGTTTTTGTTGCCTGACGCTACGGCATCGCTACGCTTTGAATTGGAAGCCCCAAGCCAATTTGGAGATCACATATGTCACGAGTCGCAATCGTAACCGGAGGAACCCGCGGAATTGGCCGCGCGATTTGTGAGCAGTTGGATAAGGATGGCTTCACCGTCATTGCCAATTATGCTGGTAATGATGCCGCCGCCGAGAAGCTGAAAGCTGAGACCGGTATCGCATCGTACAAGTGGGATGTTGGCGATCATGAAGCCTGCATCAATGGCTGCGCTGCAGTCGAGGCCGAAGTGGGGCCCGTTGATGTGGTCGTAAACAATGCGGGTATCACCCGCGACGGCACGCTGCACAGGATGAGTTTCGACGATTGGAACGAAGTGATGCGCATCAACCTTGGTGGATGTTTCAACATGGCGAAGGCCTGCTTCCCCGGCATGCGGGAGCGCAAATGGGGTCGGATCGTCAATATTGGATCTATCAATGGCCAGGCTGGTCAATATGGTCAGGTCAACTATGCCGCTGCAAAATCGGGCATCCACGGCTTTACCAAAGCGTTGGCTCAGGAAGGCGCCCGTAACAATGTGACGGTCAATGCGATTGCACCCGGTTACATCGATACGGACATGGTTGCCGCGGTTCCCGAGCCGGTTCTGGAAAAAATCGTGGCCAAGATTCCAGTTGGTCGGCTCGGCCAGGCAGAAGAAATCGCTCGCGGAGTAGGCTTTTTGTGCTCGGAAGAAGCCGGATTCGTCACCGGATCGACCATGAGTATCAACGGCGGCCAGCACATGTATTGATGTCCCGGATCGCGAAACCTGCTATGGCTTCATGGCTCTTTTGTTCGGGAAGGATGGAAATATGGCAACTCAGGCAGTCAAGAAGCTTGCGCTGGTCGCGGCAGCAATGGGCCTTGCAGGCGCAGGATTTTCCGCAAGTCCGGCAAGTGCAGAAGGCTATCTTCAGCCTCTGATGGCCGGACGGAC
>JBCAXQ010000011.1:0-27317 GCA_038534015.1 Pseudomonadota bacterium
GTTCAACCTATGGCCAGCTGATCGTGACCAAACCTGGCGTCAAACAGCCAGTCGTCGTCCTGCGCGGCGTGGCGATTTACCCTGAGATAGGTGAACGCGAAGTGCGTATTCCACTTACGGCCGAACAAGCTGGTGCCCTCGCGGGCCCTCTGCGGTTTGAATATCGCGAGATGCCTGAAGCCGGCTCCGGCCTGCTGGCCGCTGTGGATGCGGTAATCGGATAAGCAGCCGGCCAACCACGGCTGACCATCCGGCATTCCCATGTCACCAAGCAAACCCAATACTCTTGGCGCCGTCGCGAGCTTCGCGGCGGCGTTCGCTGCGTTTGGGTTGAGCGTACCTGCGGCTGCACAACCGGACGCGGTCACATCGCCTGCCGGCACGTCGACCTGGCAGGCCAATGACGACGACTTCCTGTTCCTCCAGCTGGTGATCGAAAGCTATAAGCTCACCTATGATGTGCGTGGGTATCAGACCGATAGGGGGGTCTGCCTTGATCTGGCGGACGTCATTCAATCGCTTGATCTCCCCATTCGCATTGACAAAAAGTCGCGCCGCGCAACTGGTTGGTTGTTTGCGGAGGATCAGAAATTCACACTCGATCGCGACGCGAATACAGTACAAAACGTGAACACAGGCCGCGCGCCGGTTGCTTCTGATCTGTATGATACCCCGGAGGGGTGGTGCGTTGATGTAAAGGCGCTTTCGAACTGGTTCGGTATCGAGTTCCGCCCGGATCTCTACAATGCCGTCGTTCGGCTGGAATCAAACAAAGATCTCCCCTTCATGCAGGCGATTGAGCGGCGAAGTCGCGCTGCGCGACTTAAATCGCGTAAGCCCAAGAGCTTTGACCTTTCCAAATTCCCCAGCGCAGACATGGAATACAAGCCCTGGCGAACACCTTCGCTCGATGTTGTGGCTCGTGCGGGCCATCGCACCGGCGGGACGGGTGCAAACGGAACGACGGGCCGGGTTGAACTGTATGCAGCAGGCGAAGCGCTAGGGGCGAGCTATTTTGCGAGACTTGCCACGGATGATGAGCTCTCTCCGCAGACACTACGGATGCGTGCCTACCGAAATGATCCTGAAGGCAACCTCCTTGGCCCGCTCAAAGCCACACAAATAGCGGTTGGCGATGTCGAGACCTTATCTGGGCGCCTTACCAACCAGACTTCGGTCGGGCGCGGTGCCTTCATAAGCAACCGTCCCCTCGGTCGATCAGCCAATTTCTCGACCACGGATCTTAGAGGCGTGCTGCCTGCGGGTTGGGATGCTGAGCTGTATCGCAATGGTCAGCTGATCGGATTCCAGGAAGACGATGGCGATGGCCGATATGAATTCCTGAATGTGGAGCTGTTCTTTGGCCGCAATGAGCTCGAAGTAGTGCTCTATGGTCCGCAGGGACAGGTGCGACGTGAGAAGACGGATTTCCCGGTTGGGTTCAACCAGATCGAGCCAGGCGAAACCTATTACTGGGCGGGAATTCTCCAGGACGATCGCGATCTGATCGAAATCAACCCCGACAACGTCACCAGCCCTCAAAAATGGCGCTGGGGCGTCGGAGTGGAGCGCGGGCTTGATAAGAGGACCAGTGCCGCTCTTGGTGTTCACAGCGCCCATTTTGCGGGAGAGCGCCGCACTTATGCGGAGGGCTCGATCGCGCGCACGTTTGGCGGCTTTCAGGGGGAGCTGGCTGCTGCGCACGAATTCGGCTCGGGTGCGGTTGCCCAAGCCAACTTGCTCGGTCGACGCGGAAAGTTCAATTTCGGCGCGAACGCGCTTGTCACCATTGGCGACTTCACCAGCGAGTTCGCCGGGGATGAGCTCGACTATCGACTGGGGTTCAACTTTGATACTTCTCTCAGCCTGGGGCGGTTTGTGCTGCCGATCCAGGCCGAAGCCGTGCGATCAAAGCTCAAGACGGGTGCAAAAGTTACCGAATTGTTAATGACCACGTCGGTCAGCGCGGGCAAAGTCGCGCTTTCGGCGCAGCTCGAACATCAGGAACAGACAGCAAGTGCGTCGACCTCTGCACGTTCCGACACGCGGCTAAGATTGCTGGCCAATACCAGGCTCAAAGACCTGCGATTGCGCGGAAATGCGACCTTTGACCTGGGTGGAGACAATTCTGGCCTTGAAAGTGCGACGGTCACTGTCGACAAGACACTGGATGAGTATTCGGATCTCAATGGCGAGATCGAGTATATGGCACAGAGCGATGAGGCGCGTTTCTCGGTCGGGTACTCACGTCGGTTTGACCAGCTATCCCTGCGCGGCGATGCTTTCGTCACCTCTCGTGGCGGGGTTGGCGCCAATGTGTCGCTGGCGTTCAGCCTCGGCCCAGATC
Organism: Pseudomonadota bacterium; assembly: GCA_038534015.1. Taxonomy (GTDB): domain Bacteria; phylum Pseudomonadota; class Alphaproteobacteria; order Sphingomonadales; family Sphingomonadaceae; genus Erythrobacter. The sequence continues at coordinate 2,348 of JBCAXQ010000011.1, forward strand.
CAGTGTCGGGCGGCGTACGCTTCTCGGAGACGAAGCTAGCCCGGACAGGGCAAGCCGCTGTGACCGTTTTCCGGGACGATAATGGCAATGGCCGCTTCGATGGCGATGAAGAGCCGCTGGAAGATGTGCTGGTCGAAGCGGGTCTGCGCAGCACCGATGCAATCACGGCTGGCAATGGCAGAACGATCGTGGATGGTCTGCGTCCTTTCCGTCCGGTCTTGGTCGGGGTGGATGAGGCTTCGCTGGGGGATCCCTACCTTGCTCCAGCAGTCAAGGGCATTGTTGTCACGCCGCGTCCGGGCGTCACCGCCATGGTTGAGCTGCCAATTTCTCCTTCTGGGGAGATCGAAGGTGTGCTGTTAAACACCGCTGGTCTGGAGCAACCAGGCGTGTTGCTAGAGCTGGTTGATCGCGGCGGAAACGTCGTCTCGAATGCTGTCAGCGAATTCGATGGGTTCTTCCTGTTCGAACGGGTGCCCTATGGCGAATACCGCTTACGGGTCGGTGCAGATGCAGCGCGCAAGCTTGATGTGAAGAGTGAATTGCGCGGCGCGTTGGTCGTAAGCCGTGAAGAGGACATCGTCCGGGCGGGGCCTATCAAATTGGTGCCCGCGCAACCGGTGATCGCGGCTGCGGGCGAGAGCGCCGGATTGTGATGCCTAGTCCTTGGTGTAGCGAACTTTGGTCTTCGTTTGGCGCGGCGCAGGCACAACCTTGGTCGGGCGAGGAGCGGTCTTGATCAACTTGGTCGGATGACGTTCAATGATGCGTTCGCGCGTCACTTCTTCTTCAATGGTTTCGCGGACGACGACACGCTGACGCTGCTCATAATAGACCGGCACCATCGCCACCTGCTGCGGCGCGCAACCGCAATGCCCGTATCCGTAGTGACCGGCATAGCTCGAATGGGCGTATCCACCCTGATAGCCATATCCACCATGATGGGTACCGACAAACCGGTGCGCTCCTGGTTGCCCGTATTGCGCGATATAGGCATCGAGCGCTTCTTCGCAGTCATAGTCGTCATCATCGTCACCGACACTGTCGATCAGCGTGCCGATTGCCAGACCGGCCAGTCCACCGGCGCCTGCACCGATCAAGGTGCCCGCCAGGCGCTCGCCATCGTCCACGCGATTGCCAATGATTCCGCCTGCAATTGCACCGAGGAGGCCGCCAATGATGCCGCCCTTATCGTCTCCATCAGTCCCGTCAGTGCGGCGGCGGCATTCCTGCAGCCACTGGTCGCGTTCGAACACGACCGGGCGCGGAGTTACGGGGAAATGATGGCCTGGATAAGTTGTTACGCCTCGCGCATGAGAGGACCCGGCAATGTCCGGCTTTGTCGCCGCATGGCTGCGCTGAATATAGCGCGTGCGAACCACTGTCTCGACACCGTGCTCATCGACAAAGACTTTCTCGGCCGTCTGCACAGAGGTTGAACCGGCGGGACTCCAGTTCGATTTGGCTGTCTGGATGGTATTGCCGTCAGGCGATTCGTATGGCGCGCCAGCGTGGTCGCCAGCAAAGACCGGAGCACTCACGACAAGCGCAATTCCGGTCATGGCGCGAACGGTTAAACGAATGGACAGCATGATAATCCCCTGATCGAACGCGCGAATCGCGCGGGCTTCCCGCCTATGGTTACCAAAAGGTTTACCACCGGGCCGGACAGGCGACCACGGCCAACGAGTAGGCTGTCTCGATTCGGGGCGGTTGGGGGGCGGCGTTCTTAGACGCGATCAGAAAGGAGGCTTGCGAGTTGTTCGAAGCCCCGAGCATCCTCTGAGCTGAATCGACCCTTGGTCGGGCTGTCGCAATCGATAACAGCAATCACTTTGTCACCCCGCATTATCGGTACAACCACTTCAGCTTCGCTCGCGGCATCGCAGGCGATGTGTCCAGGGAAGGCGTGCACATCTTCCACCAGTTGAGTTTGCCCGGTGGCGGCGGCTGTTCCGCACACACCATGGCCAAACGGAATGCGGATGCAGGCGGGGCGGCCAACGAACGGCCCGAGCACCAGTTCATGCCCGTCTCCCGCGGCCATCACGCGATAAAACCCGGCCCAATTCAGTCCAGGAACATACTCCCAGATAAGAGCGGCGACATTGGCCATGTTGGCGACCGGATCGGGCTCGCCCAGGGTCAGGGCGTCTGCCGCTTGCACCAGCTGACGATACAGTTCTTCTGATTCAAGATCGGGGTCAGGTTTGAAATCGTACATTGCGCCCAATGATCTAGTCGCTTCACCGGTTGTCGCAAGGGCGCGGCTCTTCTATCTGCCTGTCTATGAAAATCCTTCGCAACATTGCCATCGGCCTGCTGGTCGTTCTTGTCATACTAGGCCTCATTGGCTTTTTCTTCACGCGCGGTGATACCGCCGACATTGCCCTGGAGGAGGTCACAGGGACTGATCCGACGCTCGAAGAGCCCAATGCGGAGAGTTTCCCGACAGTACAGATTGCTAAGCCCATCGGCTGGGAGGAGGGTGCCGTTCCCGATGCCGCCGAAGGTCTCACAGTCAACAGGTTTGCTGAGGGGCTTGAGCATCCCCGTGTTCTCTATGCGCTGCCAAATGGCGATGTGCTGGTGACACTGACGAGGTCACCCAAGGCTGAAGACGACGGAGCAGGCGGCTTTATGGACTGGCTGCGCAACATGGTCGCATCCTACCTGTTCTCAGAAGCAGGCGCCGCGGGTGATTCACCCAACCAGATTGTTCTGTTGCGCGATGCAGACGGCGACGGCACTGCCGAGGTACAGCAAACTATTCTGAGCGAAGGGCTGGATTCCCCTTCGGGTATGAGTTGGCATGAAGGCACGCTCTATGTTGCCAATCACAACGCGGTGCTCGCATTTCCTTACGAGCTCGGTGCGGAGGCCATTACCGGCGAACCGACCAAGCTGATGGATCTGGCCCCCGGCGGCGGTCACTGGATGCGCAACATGGAAATTCACCCGGACGGCGATCGCCTGTTTGTTGCTGTTGGCTCGGTCAGTAACATCGGCGAAAGCGGGATGGAGGTTGAAGAGGGCCGTGCTCTGATCTGGGAGTATGACCTTGAAACAAACCGCCAGCGCAAATTCGCCGAAGGGCTGCGCAACGCCAATGGGCTGGACTTCAACCCGTGGACCGGTGAGTTATGGACTACGGTGAATGAGCGCGACATGCTCGGTTCGGACCTCGTACCTGATTATCTCACCAATGTACCGGTTGGCGCCCAATACGGCTGGCCGTGGGTGTATTACAAGAACGAGATTGATCGACGGGTCGAAGCGCCCATGCCGGCATTCCTGACCGAATACGCCCGCTTCCCCGAGTTCGCGCTTGGTCCGCATGTCGCGGCGCTGGGACTGGTTTTTTCCAAGGAAGGCCATCGCATGGGCGATGCATTTGCGAGTGGGGCCTTCGTGGCTCAGCATGGATCATGGAACCGCAAGCCGCCCTCAGGATACGATGTGGTGTACGTCGAATTTGATGAACGCGGCAATCCGCAGGGTAAGCCAATTCCGGTCCTAACCGGGTTTCTCAATGATGATGGCACGACCAAGGGTCGTCCGACGTGGGTCGAATGGGCCGGTGATGGCTCGCTGCTCCTGTCGGATGACACTGCGGGAATTATCTGGCGTGCCATTGACCCCGCTTCCACCCCTGCGGAGGCTATAACTCCCAATTCGGGTGAGCCTCTCAGGCCGCAACGTGAACTGGTGGATCCAAGAAACATGATGCCCGGGTCATTTGGCGGCACAGATATTATCCGTCGCTCAGGCCAATAGACCGCGGACCGGATAGCTGGCCTACAAAGCTTTTCCGGCGCGACCCGCGATTTCAACTGCGAACTGCCAGGCAGCGCGGCCGGAAAGGCTGCCTCGTTCGATTGACCAGGCAAGGGCTTCTTCGTCATTGAAGTCGAGGCCCAGCGGCTCTGTGTATGCGCGAGCGATCTCAAGGTAGGTTTCACGGTCGCAAGGGTGGAAGCCCAGCCTTAACCCGAACCGGTCAGCAAGTGCCAAAGCGTCATCGCGATCATCCCGCACACTGAGCGGGGAATCTTGCTCGGCTTTCGTGCGGTCCAGGATGGCCCGTCGGTTGGAGGTTACAGCAAGCCGGACATTGCCGGGCCGTGCAGCCACTCCACCATCAAAGAGGCTGCGCATTTGCAGCGCTTCTGAGCGCATATCGACCCCAAAACCTAGATCGTCGATAAAGACGAGGAAAGCGCGATCCTGCTGCCCCAGCTCCTCGAGCAGATCAGGGAGCATGCTCAGACTGTCCAGTCCGACCTGGACGAGGGCGAACTTGCCCTCGTTGTGACTTTGAACATCGGCGCAGGCCGAGCGGATCAAGGCCGATTTCCCCATACCGCGCGCGCCCCATAGCAGCATATCGTGCGCCGCCTGCCCCCGCGCCAAGCGCTCGACATTCGAACGGACGGCTGCTTTTTGCTCCTCAACACCTCGCAACGTTTCAAGCGGAAGTGCATCCAGAGCAGCAAATGTTCGTATGTCGGCGGAGCCGCGAAAATACCCTGGCGACCCCAGCCAGTCGGTCGATGGCGGGGTTGGTGGTGCGATCCGTTCGAGCGCCGCAACCAGCCGTTCCAGCAAGGCGCGCTGCTCGCTCATCCCCCGGCCGCGGACCTACCCAGCCAGCTTTTCAGCAGAGAGGCTATAGAGTAAATCTGATCCAGCAGTCGCGCCAGCCTTTAGACCGGCGGCTTCCGGCACGATCCGATCGAGGAAGAATCGCACGGTCACTGGCTTGGTTTCGGCCAGTGACGGAGCAGCCCCTTGCGCGACAGCCTGCGCCTGCTTCATCAACTGCCAACCGGCAACTGCCACTGCTGCCATGGTGCAGAACGGCACGCTGCCAGCCAGACGATCGTCCAGGCTCGCTTCGTCGCGCATCCATCGCGCAATGCTGGCGCAGTCTTGAGCGAGGGCGACAAGGTTTGCTTCCTCGGCAGTTTCGCGCGCGATCTCTTCAAACAGCGCAATCATCGCTTCGCCGCCCGATATACCCAGCTTGCGCGTAACCAGGTCAGCAGCCTGGATGCCATTGGTGCCTTCGTATATCGGAGCAATCTTGGAATCGCGCCAATGCTGCGCCGCCCCAGTTTCCTCGACAAAACCCATGCCGCCATGAATCTGAATGCCGATACCGGCAACTTCTACACCGGCATCGGTGCCCCAGGCTTTGACCAGCGGGACCAGAATTTCCGAGCGTTCTGCTGCGGCTTCGTCTCCAATAGTCCCGCGATCCACTTGTCCCGCACAATAATACAGCAGGGCACGGACACCTTCGGTAAGTGCTTTCATTCGCAGGATCATCCGGCGCACATCGGGATGTTCGATAATCGCCACAGGATTTTTGTCGGGAGAGCCAGCGCGCGCTGACTGGACTCTGTCCATGGCATAAGCGACCGCTTGCTGGGTGGCGCGTTCGGCGATCTGGTTGCCCTGGTTGCCGACATTGATCCGCGCATTGTTCATCATCGTGAACATGGCCATCAAGCCACGGTTCTCCTGTCCGACAATTTCGCCAATACATTCGCCATTGTCGCCGTAGGACATGACGCATGTCGGCGAAGCGTTGATGCCCAGCTTGTGCTCGAGGCTCACCGGACGCAGGTCATTGCGCGGACCGAGGGAGCCATCATCATTGACGTGATATTTCGGAACAACGAACAGCGAGATTCCCCGTGACCCTTCCGGTGCATCGGGCAGACGCGCGAGAACCAGATGGATGATATTCTCCGCGAGTTCATGATCACCCCAGGTAATATAGATTTTTTGGCCGGAGATAAGATATTTGCCGGCATGCGCACCGCTCTCGATTGGGGTGGCGGTGGAGCGCAGGGCGCCAACATCGCTCCCTGCGGCCGGTTCGGTCAGGTTCATAGTGCCCGACCACTTGCCGCTTACGAGATCGGGCAGGTATTTGGCTTGCTGATCCTTGCTGCCATGGTGCTCCAGCGCTTCGATCGCGCCAACGCTCAACATCGGCAGCAGGTTGAACGCCATGTTTGCCGCGCCGAGATTCTCGAGAACATTGCAGGCGAGGGTGAAGGGGAGGCCTTGGCCGCCGTGCTCGATCGGGCTGGCAATCGCGTTCCACCCCTGCTCGACATAGGCATCATACGCTTCCTTGAACCCGTCCGGCAGGCGGACCACGCCATTCTCCAGCTTCGCGCCTTCAAGATCTCCGATACGATTCAGTGGTGCGAACTCGCCTTCAGCGAATTGACCGACACCTTCCACGATAGCCTCGACCAGATCGGCTTCGGCATGAGCGAATTTCGCGCTGCGTGTCAGATCTTCAATTCCTGCATTCACACGGATGGCGAGCAGCTGGTCCTGGGTCGGTGAAGTGTACGGGGTCACAGGCGAAATCATCCTTTGGTGCGATGTGTTTTTGCGCTGAAGATACGCATGCCTCTTGGCACTGGTTGCGGGAGAATATAGCGCACCGGGCATGAGCGGCAAGAACGTTACGGAAGTGGTCCCTGCAGATGCAGACGGCATCGCGCGCGCGGCTGCGATTCTCGAAGCGGGCGGGCTGGTCGCGGTCCCGACCGAGACAGTTTACGGGCTGGCTGCGCGAGCGGATTCGCCGGAGGCTGTCGCGAAGATCTATGCGGCCAAGGGCCGGCCCGATTTCAACCCTTTGATTGTGCATGTACACGGCATCAAGCAGGCGGAGGAGCTGGCAGACTTCGACGACAGAGCCCGGGACTTGGCTCAACGATTTTGGCCCGGCCCACTTACGCTGGTGCTGCCTTTGCGCAAAGGAGCTCGGGTGGCGAGTGCGGTGACCGCTGGACTATCGACGATTGCGCTTCGCCAGCCTGCGCATAGGGTCATGAGATCGGTACTCGAAACGACAAACCTCCCGTTGGCCGCTCCGTCGGCCAATCGCAGCGAGCATCTTAGCCCGACCCAGGCTGATCATGTTGCGCAATCTCTGGGCGAGAAGTGCCCTCTCGTTCTCGATGGTGGATCGAGTCGGGAAGGTCTTGAATCGACCATCGTTGCGTTAAGGGATGAAGATCATTGGTCACTTCTGCGACCAGGACCAGTCACCAGCGAAACTCTCGAACGCATTCTGGGGCCGGAAACCGATATGACGGGCTCCGGAATAGAGGCACCCGGGCAACTTCCGCGACATTATTCCCCGGGCAAGCCATTAAGGCTTAGCGCAAAGGAGGGGGAGCAGGACGAGTTCTTCATCGGATTTGGGGGGATTGACGGCGATTGCAATCTCGCTTCGGACGCAGACCTTAACAACGCCGCTGCGAGATTGTACGATTGCCTTCATCAAGCAGCAGCTTCGAAACAACCGCGCATTGCAGTCGCTCCTATACCCTATGGTGAGGTTGGTCGTGCCATCAATGATCGCCTTCAACGTGCTGCTATACCGCCCGACTGATCAATCACCCTCGGGTTCGACCGGTATCGTAGGCAGCAAAATCTGGATTTCGGCGTACGTGTCACTGGCCTTGTTGCACGCGTTGCGATCGCCGTCGCGGCAATCCTCCAGCTGATCATCATATTTGCGTTGCAGCTTGCCGAGCTGCTCTTCGCGTTTGCGCAGCTCACGCCCACGGTTTTCGTCGGCTTCGGATTGGCTTGTGGTTGCCACATCCACCGCTTTGCTGGCCACCTTCACAGGTGCGGTTACCACATCAGCGGCAACGCGGGCGATACAGCCGGAAAGAGCCAAACTGGCTCCGCAGACCAGCAGAAGGGCAGGGATACGCATGACAGGGAGTGTCGCTTGCTACTTGCCCCATTGCAAGCCAGCAATTCAATCGGCTTCAGCTGTCCTCGGTTTCAGCCGCCGCTTCGGTCTCGGCGGCATCACTGGAGCTCGGGGCGCAGGTGAGCGTTCCCGACCCCATGGAATTCAGTTTGCACGAGGCGTTTCCGGTGACCTCGACATCGCCTGATCCGGCAATGGATGCCTCGACGTCGCCGTCAGACTGAACTTGGACATCGCCCGAACCAGCGATGGATACTTCCACTCTGGCAGCTTTCAACTCGCTGAAGTTCACATCACCGCTGCCTGCGATCGAGACTTCGAGAGTGTCGGCCGACCCGATCGCCTTCGCCGTTCCGGATCCCGCAATACTCACCTGGAGACTATCGGCGCGGACCAATGCCACGGCAACATCGCCCGATCCGGCGATATCGATCTCACCGGTGCCGGCCAAAGTCGCGGATTCGATCACGCCGCTGCCGGCCATGCTCAGTTCCTGTGGTGCCGGCATTGTCACACGCACCGTGGCCGTATCGCTTGATCTCCACGAATCGTCTTCGCGCGATATCTCGAGCGTGTCGCCGTCGATCTCAAACCGCAATTCATTGTCCGTATCGCCTTCGACCGTAATGTCGAGCGTATCGCCCTCCGTCACGATGATCCGGTCTGGCCCTGCCAGTGAAAGCTTGTTTGGCGCTTCACCGCTCATGTCCAGTTCGGAAAGCGGAACACCGTCGCTGCCGATATCAATGCTGTAGCTGCAACCGGCCATGCCTGCGCTCATAGCGATAAGCGCAATCGGTGCGATTCGTTTGGCGACTTGATCGATCATTTCTGTTTCCTCCCATTCGGAACCGTATTGCACACGTAATACACCTCGCGCCGGTGTTCAAGCCTAAGCATGCAAGTCCGCGCCGACCGATCGCCCGAATCAAAAAGGGCCGCCCTTTCAGGCGACCCTTTTGTACTGCGTCGAGATTGCCTGCTTATCAGGCGTCTTCTTCGTTGTTCTCGTAATATTGCGGTGCATGCTCGCGCAGCACCTCAAGGATCTTCTCAAGCGCTGTCGGCTCATCCGTTTCTTCCATCGCCGCAAGCTCACGGGCCAGGCGGCTCGAGGCCGCTTCAAAGATCTGTCGCTCCGAATAGCTCTGCTCGGGCTGATCATCGGGACGGAACAGGTCGCGTGTCACTTCAGCGATCAACACGATCTCGCCGGAATTGATCTTCGCTTCATATTCCTGCGCACGGCGCGACCACATAGTGCGCTTAACCTTGGGCTTGCCCTTGAGCGTTTCCATCGCTTCTTTGAGCGTCTTGTCGCTTGAAAGCTTGCGCATGCCGATGGCTTCGACCTTGTTGATCGGCACTCGAAGCGTCATCCGCTCTTTCTCGAAACGCAGCACATACAGTTCGAGCTGCATCCCAGCGATCTCTTCGTTCTGAAGTTCGATAACGCGGCCAACACCGTGTTTCGGGTAGACGACATAATCGCCAACGACAAAAGCAGGCGCATTGCTTGCCATGCGAATTCCTTTCATTCAGCGCGTCCAGCAGGGATTTGGTCGAAACGTGCTTGCTCGGCGCTGCAAACGCAGCCACCGATGGTGCATCGTCAAGTCTGTAGCTGCTGGTCCGGACCTTCCTGTTATACTCCTGCGTCGGGACCAACCGACGCGGTTGATGCATTATATAACACAACCGCAACAAAATTGCGAGTCTGGCGTTGGAAAGCGCAAAGACACGTCTTTTGTCCGACTCGTTTTGCCCGCACCCGTTACGTAATCAGATTGCCTGCGAACGAGCCAAGGCTGTTCACGATTTAGTCGCCTTCGCCAGGATCCGCGCTGAAATACTTCTCGAACTTGTTCTCTTCACCCTTGTGCTCATCGGCGTCTGCGGGGGGGTCTTTCTGGCTCGTGATATTGGGCCATTCGGCTGAGAACTTGGTGTTGAGTTCCAGCCACTTTTCGAGACCGTCCTCGGTGTCGGGAAGAATGGCTTCGGCTGGACATTCCGGCTCGCACACGCCGCAGTCGATGCACTCGCTGGGGTTGATCACCAGCATGTTGTCGCCTTCATAGAAGCAATCGACCGGACACACCTCGACGCAATCGGTGTATTTGCATTTAATGCAGTCTTCAGTGACGACGTAAGTCATGAACGGGTCTTTCTTCCGAACTCAAAAGTTTGCGCGCTGCTAGTGTGCTTTACCCTGCTCGGTCAAGCTCATGATAGTGAGAGCGGGCGTCTTCAGCAGACCCTCTGCGCGACGGCAAATCAACAATCTCTATTACCCGTACTTCGTTCCCGGCCATCAGGGTAAGCACATCCCCTATAGCGACCGGCTGGCTCGCCCGCTGCACACGCTTTCTGTTGAGCCGCAAAGCGCGACTTGAAACCATCTCTATGGCCCGGGCACGAGTACGGGCAAACCGCAAGTAAACGAGCAGGCGATCAATTCGCATGCTTTGGCCAATCTCGCCTGAACTCAATTGATGAGGTCCGCCAATGCATCGAACGCGCCGCTCGCTTTGGCAGGGCCGTGATCAGCCTTGCTCTTGCCACGCTGTTTGTAGTCGCCTTTGCCTCCAGCTCTTCCTTTGGGCCGCCCCTTGTTTGGGCCTCTTTTTTGGCCCGCGCTCTGGCTTCGGCGATCGTTCTTGCCGGACCGCTGCCGATCATCGGATGCGCGCTTGGGCCGCCAAGTCCACAGGTCTGATGCAGGCGGGCCGAACGCGCCTTCTGCCAGCTTCGGTGCGCGTTGCAGGCGGAATCCCCCACTCCCCAGCAATCGCCGGGCATTCTCTTCTTCAAGTCCAATCGAAATCGGCAGGGAAAGGTCGATACGAAAACGCGTATTGCGTTCCTTCGGGTTCTTCTCGCTGGCTTTGGCGCGCTTTTCGAAGGCTGCGCGGAAAATCTTCTCGGCGAGATCGACCCGGATCGCCTGGCCGCCAGCATGCCGGTATCCCGCGGGCAGAGACCTGGTTTCTGTGAGAAACGGAAGCATCGCCGGTTCCAGCGGGCGCGAATCAAGGCCGAGCGCCTTGAGCAATTGGCGCGGCGCAGGTTTGAGCAAATCCCGCGCAAACACATCGAGCGTGCCGAACGTTACGCCCAGCTTACGCAGAAACGGCCGCATTTCTTTCGGCAGATGCTGCAAGCCTGCATTTTCGCGAGCAACGACACCGCGCGCATCGACAAGCGTGTGAAGAATGGCTCGCGCCTCTGATCCCGCTTCGGGATCGCGCGCAGCAGCAGCCAGTTTGCGCAAGGGCTCTAGCGGAGCGAGCTGTTGTTCCACCCAATCCCCAAGCTGTGCCTCCAGCTTTGCGCGGGGCGCATCACCAAGTTTTGCAAGGTCGCGTGAGAGCGCAAGGTGCGTCTTTGAGAAGTCTTCGGGCATGCTGATTGTCGCAAGGTCACTACCCTGCCATCGAATCGCGCCTTGATCGATCGACAGTTCAGCCAGGCCTTCGGTCATCAGCCATTCTGCACGCTGCGCAAGGATGCCAGGCAATGCCTTTTCACCTGCGGCGAGCAGCATCTTTCGATCGGCCACTGTCGCATCGGGCTCGACAGCGAAGCGGAAACCGTCGAGCCGACCAATCGTTTCGCCTTCGACTGTCATTCGGCCGTCGCTCTCAAGCGAAACGGGCAGTGCGCCGCCATCCTGTCCCAGAGATTTCATCAGTATTGTCGTCCTTCGGTTGACGAAACGTTCGGTCAGCCGCGCGTGCAACGCATCCGATAGCTTCGCTTCGACCGCCCTTGCGCGCGCCGCCATTTCATCACGAGCGAGCACCCAATCCGGTCGCTGGCAGATATAGGCCCAGGAACGGATCGCGGCTATCCTTCCTTGCAACGTATCTATGTCACCTTGTGTACGGTCCAGCTCGGCGATCCGTGCGGCAACAAAGTCCGCGCCCAGATAGCCTCCGGCAAGATCGCGCCACAGCCGCGCCACAAACCGTGCATGCGGATCGGTCCCCACCTGTCGGAAATCCGGAAGGCAACAGGCTTCCCAGAAACGCCTGACTGCGCCGGCTCCCTTGATGTCGTTGACCAGCGGGTTTTCAGCCAAGCGTTTGAGCACCGCGAGATCGATTGCTTCTGGCGCGCGCTTTAGAACGTCGCTTTCAGGTCGGGATTCAAGGTCTGCGATCAGTGTGCGCACATCGTCGAAACGGGGTTCGGCTTCGCGCCAATAGAGCTTGGTCAAAGGTGCGAATTTGTGTTCTTCAATGGCGAATATTTCTTCATCGGTGAATTCGACCGGTGCACCGCTGCGTGTGCCCCCTCCGGCCAGCGTGCCGAAGCTGCCATCGCGTTGGTGCCGCCCGGCTCGCCCGGCGATCTGCGCCATTTCTGCCGGAATCAGGCGACGTTTGCGTTTGCCATCGAATTTCGTCAGCGCGGCAAAGGCGACATGGTTCAGATCAAGGTTGAGACCCATGCCGATGGCGTCGGTGGCGACGATATAATCCACCTCGCCATTCTGGAACAGTTCGACCTGCTTGTTGCGGGTCTGGGGACTGAGCGCCCCCATCACAACCGCTGCGCCGCCTCTGAAACGTCGCAGCATCTCGGCCATGGCGTAAACCTGCTCGGCCGAGAACGCGACGACGGCGCTGCGTGGAGGCAACCGGGAAAGCTTCGTCGACCCGGTGTGGGTCAGTGTCGAAAACCGCGGACGTTCGACCAATTCAGCGTGTGGAATCAGCTTTTGGACTATCGGCTGCAACGTCGCGGACCCAAGAATCATCGTTTCATCACGGCCCCGAGCATTGAGAAGCCGGTCGGTGAAAATATGGCCGCGTTCAGGGTCTGCGCCGATTTGCGCTTCGTCGAGCGCCACGAATGCGTGTCCGCCGCCCAGTCTATCCATCGCTTCGGCCGTGCAGCAGAAATAACGCGCATTCTTGGGTTCGATCCGCTCTTCGCCCGTAATCAGCGCAACTTGATCATCCCCTTTGATGGTTCGCACACGGTCATAGACCTCCCGTGCCAGCAAACGCAGCGGGAAACCCATCATTCCGCTTGAGTGCGCACACATCCGCTCGATCGCGAGATGCGTCTTGCCGGTGTTGGTCGGGCCAAGGACGGCGCGAATGTTCGAAGTGTGAGGGGAATCTGCCATCGGAATACCAAGACACTGCTTGTGTCATCCTCAGACACCACCTGCAATGGCCGTACAAATGTCTTTTGCGGACTACGCAAAACACCCTATCGCGCAGACGAGTCAACTGATCGCAGATTAAGCTGACGTTTACTTTGATTAGGCATGGAAATCGGCCATTGAGCGCACATCTCCGCAGCGCGGTTGCGTGGCTGCGCTGTAGAATCCGGAAAAAGGCATACGGGCTTGGACAAAGCGACCGACATGGCTGATCAGGAACCTGTCGATGCGCAGGGCCTAACGCTCGCCGATGATTGGCGCGATGAAGCGCATGATGGCGACCTGTTCACCTATTTCGGAAATTCCGCGCGTGAGGCAGGCCCCAAACCGGGTGAAGCGTACAAGAAGCTTGCCCTTGCCCGGGTGCAAACCTGGGGCGATCGCTATGGCGAGTGGAAACTCGGTGTCGAACGCAAGCTCGAACAACTGGATATCACGCCGGACCTTGCGCAGGATATTGGCAGCCGCCGCTGGATTCGCGGATTGTGCACGATGGTTGGCCTTGGCGCGGTTGCGCTTGCCCTCTGGCCGGACATGGCTCCGCTTGAAGCGCGCAATGCAATGCCGATTGATGCGGAAGCCCGCGATGAATTTCGCAGCCAGATGATTACCCCTCTGGCGCTGGGCGCAGACAGCGGCCGACGCATGAGCCCCACATCCCAGGTCATCCCACTCGCAAACGCACCCGAACGGCCTCAAATCGATCAGGTCGCGACACTTGCATCCGGGGACAGTTTTTCCAGCATGCTGCGTCGCGCGGGGTTATCGGGTGGCGATATTTCACAGGTTACTTCGCTAGTGTCGGGCGCCATGCCGCTTGGCGATATCGAAGCAGGGACGCGGATAGACATTGTGCTGGGCCGACGCGTAAGTGAAGGCGCGCCAAGGCCGCTTGAAGAACTCTCATTCCGCGCCAAATTCGATCTGGAACTCGCGATTACACGAGATAGCGGCCAATTGGCGCTAGAACGCAATGTGATCCGCATTGATGAGACGCCCTTGCGGATCACCGGGAAAGTTGGCGAGAGTCTTTATCGTTCATTGCGTGCTGCGGGCGCTCCAGCCAGTGCGGCCCAGTCTTACATCAAGACGCTCGACAACCAGATCGATATGGACCGTAATGTCCGGGCGAACGACGAATTTGATATGATCATTGCCTATCGTAGAGCGGTAACGGGTGAACGGCAGGCGGGTCAGTTGCTTTACGCTGGGATCGAACGCGGCGGCATTCCCACAACGCAATTGATGCGCTGGGGTGAGGAAGGACGCTTCTTTGAAGCGTCCGGCGTGGGCGAGCAGCGCCGCGGGCTGGTCGCTCCGGTGCCGGGGCCCGTTTCATCCAATTATGGTATGCGTCGTCACCCGATCCTGGGTTATCGCAGATTGCATGCCGGTATGGACTTCCGCGCCCGTCACGGCACACCGATCGTTGCGGTCACAGACGGACGGGTAATGTCAGCCGGGCGCTCTGGTGGTTGTGGGATTACGGTCAAGCTTGACCATGGCAGCCTGCAAACCCGCTATTGTCATATGAGCCGCATGGCGGTGAGCCGTGGGCAGAATGTGCGCCGCGGTCAGGTGATCGGCTATGTAGGATCGACCGGCCTCTCAACCGGTCCGCACCTGCATTATGAAGTGTATCGCAACGGGCGCGCAATCAATCCGGCAACGGTCAAATTCGTGACCCGGGCACAGCTGGAAGGTCAAGAGCTTGAGCGATTCCGCGATACGCTGAAGAAGCTCAGAACGATCGAGCCCGGTTCGGCGTTACAGGATCTAACGCCTACAGAAGAAGAAATTGACGAGCCTCTGCGCGAAATTGAAAGGCTCGGCCCCACGGGTGGAAGCGTCTGATCATAGTTAGGACCATGCTATTTCGGGCCCCTGATTAAGGGCGGCTTGCTCAAGCGATTGCTTGACGACGCAAATTGCGGCAACACTTTGCTGCAATGACCGGAAGCTATCCAAACATTCGTCTTCGTCGCACCCGTGCGACCGGCTGGAGCCGTTCGCTTCACCGTGAAACCCTGCTGACGCCGGCCGACCTGATCTGGCCGCTCTTCGTGACCGAGGGGCAAGGGATCGAGGAACCGATCGGCACATTGCCCGGCGTATCGCGCTGGTCGGTTGATGGCATTGTTGACCGCGCGAAAGAGGCGATCGCTCTCGGCGTTCCGGTGGTGGCCCTTTTCCCGAACACTCAGCCTGATCGTCGCAGCGATGACGGCGAGGAGGCGCACAATCCCGACAATCTGATGTGCCGCGCAATCCGTGCTATCAAGGATGCCTGTGGCGATGAAATTGGCGTGCTGACGGACGTAGCGCTGGATCCCTACACCTCGCACGGGCAGGATGGGCTGCTTGATGACGCGGGCTATGTCATCAATGATGAGACTGTTGCGGTACTGGTCGATCAGGCGATCAATCAGGCCGAAGCCGGCGCCGACATTATCGCCCCGTCAGACATGATGGATGGCCGCATTCATGCGATCCGCATGGCGCTGGAGATGGGCGGGCACCGCAACGTGCAGATCATGAGCTATGCGGCGAAATATGCCAGCGCCTTTTACGGTCCGTTTCGTGATGCGGTTGGCTCTGGCGGACTGCTGAAAGGCGACAAGAAAAGCTATCAGATGGATCCCGCCAACACTGATGAAGCATTGCGCGAAGTCGAGCTGGATATTGCCGAGGGTGCCGACAGTGTCATGGTGAAGCCGGGTCTGGCCTATCTTGATATTGTCCGCAGAGTGAAGGATGCCTTTGGTGTCCCGACGTTCGCGTATCAGGTTAGCGGGGAGTATGCGATGATCGAAGCGGCCGCCGCCGCTGGAGCCGGTGATCGCGATGCGCTGGTTCTGGAGACTTTGCTGGCCTTCAAGCGCGCGGGCGCATCCGGTGTTCTGACGTACCACGCGCCCGTCGCTGCGCGTCTCCTCAATGGGTGACCCCGTCCTGGAGACAGAACGGTTGGTTCTGAGACGGATCGATGAGGGCGATGCCCAGCTTCAGTTTGAGGTTCTTAACACAGCCGCAGTGATGCAGCATCTTGGTGGGGTGAAGGAACTCCATGAAATCGAAGCGCGGCATTCCAAATCTATGGCGAGTTTCGCCCGCGAAGGTTTTGGCTTTATGTTCGTGGTCGAGAAGGCAACTGGCGACCTGGTCGGCCATTGCGGCCTGAAGCGGGTCAACAATCCGCTCGCGCCCAATCCCGGTGACCACGAAATTGGATGGCTGGTGCGCGAAGATCGCTGGCGCAAGGGCTATGCATCGGAAGCCACAATCGCGGTGATCGATTGGGCTTTCGGTTCGATCGGCGCATCGCATCTCGTGGCTCTGACAAGCGAGAGCAATATCGGTAGCTGGAAACTGATGGAGAAGCTCGGGATGGAGCGCCGTCGCGATCTTGATTTTGATGACCCGGACTATCCTGCTGAAGACAATCCGACGATCCAGTATTGGCTGCCCAAGGAACGGTGGCGCGTGTGACTGGCTTCTCACATGAAACAGATCGACTGATGCTGCGGGACTGGCGCGAGGATGATTGGCCAGAATTCTTTCGCCACACCAACACGCCCGCTGTCATGGAATGGCTTGGCGGAGTTTTGCCGCCAGATAGGTATCGATGGATGCGCGAGCGGCTTGAGGGCTATGCCCGTGACCACGGTTTCACCTTCTGGGCGATCGAGCGCAAGGCGGATGGCGGTCATCTATCCGGCGAATTGCTGGGCTTTTGTGGACTGAAGCGATCCAATCAGAAGGGCGGTCCCCAGGGAGAGCATGAGATCGGCTGGCGTCTTCGTGAGGATGCCTGGCGCAAAGGCTACGCAAAAGAGGCTGCGCGGGCGAGCCTCAAGCTCGGGTTTGAAGTTTTTGATGCACCGCATATTCTTGCGCTGACTGTGAACGGGAACACTGGCAGTTGGCGCCTGATGGAGCGGCTTGGAATGCAGCGTCGAGAGGATCTCGATTTTGCAAGCACCGAATTCGGAAGCGAAGAGATCATCGTCTATTCGATCACCAGACAGCAGTGGGAGACAAGCCAATGTACCGCCCAGGTGTGAATATCATTCCAATTCACGGCAAGACGCCGAGGATTCACGAAACGGCCTTTGTTGCTCCGGGCTGCACGATCATCGGCGATGTCGAAATCGGTGCGGAGAGCTCAATCTGGTACAATTGCGTGGTCCGCGCCGATGTTTTCAAAATCCGTATTGGCGAACGCACCAACGTTCAGGATGGCAGCATCCTGCATTGCGATCCGCCGCGCCCTGGAGATGAAGACGGTTGCCCGCTGATCATCGGTGATGACGTGCTGATCGGCCATATGGCGATGGTCCATGGCTGCACGATCCAAGATCGCGGTTTTGTGGGATTGGGCGCGATTGCGATGAACAAATCGGTGATCGGTTCTGACGCCATGTTGGCTGCAGGAGCGATGCTGACTGAAGGCAAGGTGATGGACGAACGGATGCTATGGGCGGGCCGTCCGGCCAAGCCGATGAAACAGCTATCCGATACTGCGATTGCCGGCATGCGTGCAGGGGTCGCGCATTACACCCATAACGCCAAGGCACACGCTATTGCCGTATTCGAATGCGGGTTGGAGTGACTCTGTAAGGTCAGACGTGGTCTGGTTGGCGCATATACCGCATCATATAGGGCACGTAGTCGATCTTACCGATTTGCAACCCCTCTTTTCGCAGGATCGAATAGGCTGCCATCACATGAAAATAGTATTGGGCCAGCGCCCAATCGCGGACATATTCACTGGCGGCAAGATCGAATGTCATACCGTTGGGCAGGGCCAACTCGATTGGAGCATTGTCTGACAGGAAATCCAGCGTCGCCCACTCTTCGATGAGCGCGCGCGTGTCGGCTATCCGGCTGCGGGCCTGCTCAAGGGTGGTGGGGTCATCTTCGCTTGAAGTGAACTCAATGCCACCAAGCCGCTGCATGGCTTCCCCAGGCATGTTGCACAGAAACCTGACTTGCGTCGCAAGTGGGTGCATGTCGTCCGCAAGCCTTGCGTTTAGCAGTGTATCGCCGCGCTCATCCGCTTCAGCCTTTCGCAGCAGGCCCTCGAGCGTACCGAGCATCTGGTTCCAGACGGGTACAATTTGCTCTTTGATCGCCAAAACACCTCTCCAGTTGCAATTTGCAACTTACGTGCCGTGATTTCAGCCAGAATGCAAGGTCGAAGAGCGAAAGTTGCAAGTCAGTCGCGGATCAGCGCACGAAGGTTTTCGATCCGGTCCGCTTCATGCACCGGTTTGTCCCAGCGGATACGATGGATGCGTGGGAAGCGCATGGCGAGGCCCGACTTGTGCCGCTTGGATGTATGCACGCTGTCGAAAGCCACTTCGAACACGAGGGTGCGCTCGACTTCACGCACCGGGCCGAAACGATTGAGCGTCGTCTGGCGCACCAATTTGTCGAGTTTCTTGAGCTCGGCATCGGTGAAGCCCGAATAGGCTTTGCCCACGGGGAGCAATTCCGCCCCGCTATCGGGATCGCCGTCCCAACAGCCGAAAGTGTAATCGGAATAAAAGCTTGATCGCTTTCCGCTCCCGCGCTGGGCATACATAAGCACACAATCAATCAGCAGCGGATCGCGCTTCCACTTGTACCACAGGCCGGTCTTTCGTCCTGCGATGTAGGGGCTGTCGCGCCGCTTGAGCATCAGCCCCTCGATCGCATCATCGCGTGTGCCTTCGCGAATCTCGGCGAGATGTTCGAAGTCGCGTGCTTCGACCAATTCGGACAGATCGAAATGCGTATCGGGAAGCCTGGGAACGAGTGTTTCGAGTGATCGACGTCGCTGCTCCCAGGCGTGTTCGCGTAGATCGGACTCTTCGAGCAAGAGCACATCATACAACCGCACAAAGGCTGGGGATTCAGCCAGCATTTTCTTGCTGACCTTCTTGCGACCAAGCCTTTGCTGAAGCGCATTGAAACTGGCTGCGCCCCCCTGTTTCTCGGCGCCGCTTTCGCCCCCTTGCGTTGAACCGCGCACCAGCAATTCACCGTCAACAACCGCGCTCATGGGCATCACATCGAGCAATTCCGGAAAGGTCGCGGAAATGTCGTCACCCGATCGTGAGTAAAGCTTGGTCTCATCGCCAACTTTAACCAGCTGCACCCGGATGCCGTCCCATTTCCATTCGGCGGCGTAGTCCTTGAGATCGAGCTGCGTCTCCTCAAGCGGGTGCGCGAGCATGAATGGCCGGAACAGCGGGCGGTTGGAGACATCGGGAGGATCCGCTCCTTCCGCTGCCCAAGCGAACAGCTCACTATAAGGCGGCTCGAGCGCGTGCCAGTATTCTTCCACGTGATCGATCGAAACATCGAAGGCTTGCGCAAAGGCGGTCTTGGCCAGCCGCGCTGAAACCCCGATCCGCATACCACCCGTGGCAAGTTTGATCAGGGCAAAGCGCCCGTTGGCATCAAGGCGATCGAGAAGCTTTGGCAATTCGTTCGGCGCATTGCTGCGATTGAGCGAAGCCAGAAGGTTGACGGTTTCGGAAAGCGTTGCCGGTTCGCTCGGTTGCGCGTCTATCGGGTCGGGCCAAAGCAGGCTGGCTGTCTCAGCCGTATCGCCGACAAAGTCCCGGCTGAGCGACCACAGGACGGGATCGACCCGCTCTTTCATCAGGCTGCGTATGGTCGAACTTTTGACGGCCGGAAAGTCGAGGTCGCCAACCAGGGCCGCAAGCGCCCAACCTCGGTCGGGATCAGGCGTCTCGCGCAGATAGCCTGCAATCAGTGCCAGTTTGCGATTGCGACTGGTCGTGTAGACTAATGTGTCCAACAGAGCGGAGAAGGCCTTCATCGAATGATTCCAGACGCTTCATCGCACAGACATATCTTCAGCCTATTGCACCCATCGAATTTGGTTTGAAAGGAAATGCCGAAATGAACTTTGCGTCCGTGGCCACCGCCATTCTGCTTGTAACTGCACCAGCAGCCGCTTTTGCCGATGGGCATGGCGACCACTCTGAAGAGAAGGTCGAAGCACCGCTTTCCCTCGACACGCCCATTGAGCAACTGGTTGCGGATGAAGCGGCCAAGGCGATTCTTGAAAAACACATTCCAGGCATCTCGCAGCATCCTTCGTACGAGCAATTCAAGGCGCTTAGCCTCCGGACAGTCCAGCCATTTTCGCAAGGTGCGATCACGCCCGAAATGCTGGATGCGATCGCCGCCGACCTGGAAAAGCTCTGACTGAAGGCGGTTGAGGACGAGAGGTCTAGTCATCCTCGTCCTCCCGCCCGATCAGCGCCAGCGCCCGCGCGCGGCGTTGATTGAGTTCGCACCAGCGCAGCAACGCCTCCTCGCGGCCATGGGTGATCCAGGTTTCACGTGGATTCACGTCCCCGATCGTCTCGGTGAGTTCATTCCAGTCGGCATGGTCCGAGATCACCAAAGGAAGCTCGACCCCGCGTTGCCGCGCGCGCTGCCGCACCCGCATCCAGCCTGATGCCATGGCTGTGATCGGGTCGGGCAAGCGGCGCGACCAGCGATCATTGAGCGCGGATGGCGGCGCGACAATTATGTGCCCGCGCATGTCATCCTTTGAGTGGTCGGCAACAAGGCGAAGTTCGCCCAGATCAATGCCGTGCTCTTCATACAGCCGGCACATCTTCTCCATTGCGCCATGGAGATAGATTGGATCCTTGTGCCCTGCCGCCCGCAATTCGGCGATCACTCGCTGAGCCTTGCCCAGTGCGTATGCCCCAACCAGCACGCACTGGTCAGGATGATCATGCAACGCATGAAGCAGTTTCGCGATCTCGTCTTCAATCGGCGGGTGGGTAAACACCGGTAGGCCAAAGGTCGCTTCGCTAATGAAAATGTCGCACGGCGTGACTTCGAACCGGGCGCAGGTTGGATCGGGCCGGCGTTTGTAGTCACCCGTGATTATCACCCGTTCGCCCGCATGCTCTAGCAGGATCTGCGCCGAGCCAAGGACATGGCCCGCAGGGAGATAGGTCGCGTCGACCCCGCCAGCCAGCTTGATGGTTTCACCGTATTTGACCGGAGTGGCTTGCGTGGGAATTTCACCGCTCTCGTCCTCGGCGCCAGTCCGGTAACGGAGCTTCATAATTGCCAGCGTTTCTGGCGTCGCCACAGTCTCCCTGTGCCCCCCGCGGGCATGGTCGGCATGGCCGTGCGTGACGAGTGCCTTGTCGACCGCGCGCCCCGGATCGACCCAAACGCTGGCGGGGACGATATGCACGCCCCACGGCTCGGGCCGGATCCAGGAAAACGGTGCGCTCATAGGCGATTCAAGCGCTTGGGTAGCGATGTGTTCCCGTTATTCCGCCGCTTCACCTGATGCGTCTTCACTCTCCTCGCCTTTGCGATACTTGTCGAACCAGGCAATCACGCTGTCGGTTCGCGCGGCCTGCTGGCTCGGCGTCTGGGTCAGGTTGTTGTGGCTTGAATCGGGAGTGATCACGAGCGCGGTCTCTACCCCGGCGAGTTTGAGCGCCCCGTAATATTGTTCTGCCTCGCTCCGCGGTGTGCGGTAATCGTCCGCGCCGACAAGAACCAACGTAGGGGTGGTGACATTGCCCATCAGGCTGAGCGGCCCGCGTTCCCAATAATGCTCCGGACGCTCCCATGGCAGGCCACCCATCCAGTACCGCCCGAAGAATGCCGTGCCGTCTGCCATCAGCGACTGGCTGACCCAATTGATAACCGGCTTGTGCGTGGCCGCAGCCTTGAACCGGTCAGTCTTGCCAACCACCCATGCAGTCAGGATACCTCCGCCCGAACCGCCAGTGACATAGAGGTTGTCCGGATCGGCATAGCCTGCCGCAACCGCAGCATCGACCGCAGCCATCAGCTCGTCGAAATTGCTAATCGGATAGTTGTCTTCAATCCGGTCCGCGAACTCCTCGCCATAGCCGGTCGAGCCACCCGGATTGGTGAACAGCACGGCATAACCTGCAGCTGCGTAGAGTTGATAATCGACCGAGAATTCCGCCCCATAGGAAGCGTATGGACCGCCGTGCATTTCAAGGATCATAGGAACTCGTGTGCCTTCGACATAGTCGGGTGGCAAAGTGATCCAGGAAGGAATTTTCACACCATCAGGCGCGGTCACGGACAATGCCCGGGTCTCGCCCAAGTCCATCGCACCCAGCTTGGTATCATTGAGTGCGGTCAAGCGACGCGTGCCACTGCGTGTTGTCACGGCAATGTCGGGTGGCCGGATGCTGCTGGCATCCGTGAAGGCGATTGTCCCGTCCTCGCTCACTGACCATTGCCCGCCGACGTAAGGCAGCGCGTAATAGGTGCTGCCGATTTCCGGGGCGAGCTCGGTTGTGCGGCCATTCATGGCAACTCGCGCTACCCGGTGCTCGCCATCATTTTCGTAACTCGCGAACAATCCGGCATCGGTCCATTCCAGGCCATCAACGCTACCCGGCATATCCCCCAGCAGCAGGGTCTCGTTCGAGCCGTCAATATTCATCACATAGAGTTCGGTGTGGTCAAAGGCGTTGCCGACATCATCGAAGCCGAGATAGGCGATCCTGCGACCATCTGGCGAAACCTGCGGAGCGAAGTCAGGGCCGACACGCTCTGTTAGCTGGCTGATTGCGCCGCTCTCCACATCAAGTGCGTAAATGTCGGCCTGGAGCGGCTCGAGCTCCCAATCGGCATTGCGATTCGCGCTGTAGAGGATGGTCTTGCCATCAGGCGTCCATTCAACCGTGCCGCCATTCGAATACTCGCCATTCGTCAGCTGGCGCGGTGCGCCGCCGGTCGCGTCGACCAGGAAGAGCTGCATTGTGCCGGCTTTGACATAGCCCCCGCCGTCATTGCGATACGTGACCTTGTCGATCACTTGCAGTGGCTTGCCCCACTCCGCCCCTTCGGGTTTGGCTGGCGGCTTTCCAAGCGCAAGTGAAGCGTCCGGCACGCGGCTGGTATAGGCCAGGCTTTCACCATCAGGAGACCAGCTGATTGCACTCGGTGCTTCGGGCAAGGCGGTGATATTGGCGCTGACGCCGCTGTCCATCCAGCGCACGTGCAATTCAGGTCCGCCGCCGCTTTCAGTTGAAACATAGGCCAGACGATCGCCCTCTGGAGACCAGCGGGGACTGACATGAGAACCTTCTCCGGTGACCAAGGGCGTCTCGTCTCCACTGGCAATATCGATCAACCAGATGGAACTGACCGCCTGATCGACCATGATGTCATTGGTGCGCCGGACATAGGCGATTGCGTCGCCATCGGGGCTGATCTGCGGGTCTGCCGCGACCGACAGGCCGAACAGGTCAGCGCCGCCAAAGTGCTTTGCAGACGTTTCGCCATCTTCGGATGTGTGATCGTCTGCCGCGAGCGGTGACGCGAAGACAAGCGCGGCGCTGGCAAGGAGGAAATTTTTCATGGTCGGCCCCGGTGTTACGGTGTTACATTCCAAGACCGATCAAACATATTAGACGGATAAAAGCTAGCCTTGTGCTTGCGCGGAGACAGCTGGCTCGAGATTGCCCCAGCAATTCTCCATTGATTGCAGGGTTATGGGCTTTCCATCCTCGCCGATGCGGGTAGAGGCTTGCGGCGCATTGCAGACATAGGCTCGCTCGCCTCCTCCCAGGAATAGAAGCTCGAACCCGGTACCATTATCGCGGGGATATTTGGCGGGATCGACTTCGTATCCCATACAGTCTTTTCCCGAGGTCGAACTTTCGTAGTTGATGCGCAGCACCATGCCGAAGATGTCATCCTTGACATAGCGCCACGACAAAATGATCGTCTGCTCCCCGCTTACCAGTGTCCCACTGCCATCCCCGGCAAAGGTCCAGGTCTCGATGCATTCGGGTTGACCCTCGGCATTGCGCTTCAAGGCCGAGAATTGCCAAGCGCCAATCTTGCTCAGATGTGCGGCGTACCCTTCGGGCGTTGCGGTCCAGTGCTGCTCATTTGCCTGAGCAATGGGCCCTAACAGCGTTACGCTCAAAGCCGCGATTGCCTTGGCAACTGTGCGGATGGTCAAAACTCAGCCTTCCTTGTCGCTGCCTGAAGCTTCCGGCTTCTGGTCGCTCGAAGTCTCACTGCCAGCATCCTTTGCCGGAGGCGCCTTTTTTGCGGCGGGTTTCTTCTTCGCAGGGGCTTTCCGCTTCGGTTTCGCCTTGGGCGGGGCCGGCGTCAGCTCGAAGCTCGGCTTGCCATCCTTGATGCTAACATGGACTTCGCCGCCATCGGCAAGCTTGCCGAACAGAAGCTCCTCGGCGAGAGGCTGTTTGATCCGATCCTGTAGCAGACGGCCCATTGGGCGAGCGCCATAGAGCTTGTCATAGCCCTTGTCGGCGAGCCATTCGCGCGCATTGCCATCGAACTGGATGTGCACGTTTTGCTCGGCGAGCTGGAGCTCCAGTTCGAGGATGAACTTATCGACGACGCGAGCAACGGTGGGCTTGCCGAGATAGGCAAATGGCACGATCGCATCGAGACGGTTGCGGAATTCCGGCGTGAACATCTTCTTGACCGCTTCGGACCCGGCATCTTCTTTTGACACGTCGCCAAAGCCGATGCCCTGGGTTGCCATGGCAGCGGCCCCGGCATTGGTTGTCATGATCAGCACGACGTTGCGGAAATCGACTGTCTTGCCGTGATGGTCGGTAAGGCGGCCATTATCCATCACTTGCAACAGGATGTTGAACAGATCCGGGTGTGCTTTCTCGATCTCGTCGAGCAGCAGCACGCAATGCGGGTTCTGGTCAACTGCATCGGTCAGCAAACCGCCTTGATCGTATCCGACATACCCCGGAGGTGCGCCAATAAGACGCGAAACGCTGTGGCGTTCCATATATTCGGACATGTCGAAGCGCTTGAGCTCGATCCCCATGATCGAAGCGAGCTGGCGCGCAACTTCGGTTTTGCCGACGCCGGTCGGGCCGCTGAACAGGAACGAACCGATCGGCTTGTCCGGATCGCGCAGTCCGGCACGGCTCAGTTTCATCGCGGTCGAGAGGCGGTGGATCGCTTCGTCTTGGCCGAACACGACATGCTTG
>JBCAXQ010000012.1:0-27040 GCA_038534015.1 Pseudomonadota bacterium
GCGGTGCGTCGGGAGATATCCAGTACGCGACCGATCTGGCGCGCAACATGGTGACCAAATGGGGCATGAGTGAAAAGCTCGGCCCGCTTCAATACGAACAGAGCCAGGAAGGCTATCTTGGCATGGGCCAGACCGCCCGCACGATGGGCGGGGCTGAGACCAACAAGCTGATCGATGCAGAGATCAAGGAATTGGTCGAGAACGGACTGAAGCGTGCGACCGACATTCTCACCGAACAGGAAGACAAGCTGCACCTGCTGGCTCAGGCGCTGCTTGAATATGAGACTCTGACCGGCGACGAAATCAACCAGCTTATGGAAGACGGCAAGATCGATCGCCCCGATGAGCCGCGCGGCCCGGTGAAGGTTCAGCCCTCTCATGGGTCGGCAATCCCCAAAGCGGGCAAGCGCTTTGGGTCGAAAGGCGATGAAGGAACGGCTCCTCAAGGCGCGTAGGCTCAGGATGCCAAGGTCTTATGGGCGCTCGGAGATGATCCGGGCGCCCTTTTCACACCTGGCCCTCAGAACGCTCCGAGGAACAAGAGTGCCTGAAGAAAGAGCACGAGAACCAATAGGATGAAAACCAGCAGCGCGAAGAAGCGCCAGATCGTGGAAAAGCGCGAAAGATCATATGTGTGCTTAAGGTGCTTATAGACATGTAACGGGGCAACCGTTGCAAAGATTGCGAACGCCCACCCTCCAGTCTCGTCGAGTGGGCTCACGGCAAGCAATGAGATTGCGATGAATAACAGTGACATGAAGCTGAGCGAATACGTCACGAAGATTGCATGATCATAGGCTTTGAAGCGGCGTCGCCACGCGAAAGTCAGCCACACAAACGGGATCGAAAGCGGGATCAGCAACCAGCTGAATTTGTAACCATTGGCCTGCAGTTTGTAGAGCATGAGGCTTGGATTTTGGGTCCACTTCTCGATAATGGAATCCAGAAATCCGACCCCGGTGGGAGCTACTGTCGATGAGCCGTTTTCAGCCTCGCTAAGCGGGTTGGCATCTTCGAACTGCTGCAGTTTGGACATGCCATCTTCTGCGGCGACGATCTCAGCAGCAAGATCGGTGTGCTCCGGAGATCCTTCGGGCAGGGTTGCCAACCTTTCCTTTCCCTCGGCGATCTGTTCCTGGCCAGCCGACTCCAGGTTGCTGATGAATTCGGTGCTGCCAGAAGTGAGCAAGCGGGCCAGATTCTGTCCGCGGGCTTCGAGCAAGGCAAGGTCGGTCTCAAGGCTCGAACGTCGTGCCTCGAGTTCCGAGCGTCGCGCATCATCGATACCTGGCTGAGTGAGCTCTTCATCGATTTCGGCGATTTGTGTCGTGACCGCCTGGCTTTCAGCCTCGACCATCGCCGTCACCTGTGCCCGCGTATCGCCTTCAAGGTCAATCGGCGTCGACAGTCCGATCATCTGGAATACCGCAAACATCAGGAATACGCTGAACAGGAACATCGCCATTGGGCTGACGAATTTCGCGCGCTCACCGTCAATGTACCGACGCGTCAACTTCCCCGGCTTGAGCGTCAGAAGCGGCAATGTCCGCCACAGCTTGCCATCGAGATGCAACACGCCATGGATCAGATCATGCATGATAGCCGAAATGGTCCTGTGAACGCCCCGCTTCTGCCCGCAATGGGGGCAAAATGCGGACGTAATCGTTGCGCCGCAATTGGAGCAGGTCGTTGGTTCGAGCGCCTCGCCTGGCGCTTCGCCCCGTTGCGGCTCAACGGCTCGGCCCGCGAGCGCGCCTTCAACTGCAGCGCCAATTCCTTCGGCTATGTCGCTCATCAGTCCCCCGTGGTCTGCACTCTCTTATAGGCAAGCGTAAGTGTTCGGGGAAAGGGGGCGGGTTAACGCCGCTCTATTTCTTGGCCAGCTTCCGTTCGATTGCGGTCCAAAGCTGCGCAAAGGCACGCGCGGCAGGGGAACGCGGCGCAAACGCGCCGACAGGCTGTTGTTTGACTGCGCATTGCTCAATCGCGCTCGCCAGTGGCACGATCGGCCATTTGGGATTGGCCTCGCGAGCCTCTCGGTGAAGTGTTCTGCGCATGTCTACCATCGACAACACCGGCAGTATCGGTGGGTGGTTCTTCCCGCTTCCGCGTACTTCCTCAACGACAAGATCAAGCGCACGGGTAGAGAGAGGCGACGGAGGAAGAGGGACGATCACAAGGTCGGCGGCCCGCATCACCTGCCCGCTGATTTCATTGAGTACCGGCGGACAATCGAAAATGACGCGGTCGTAGTCCTTGCCTACTTGCTCAACGAGTTTGGCCAGTCGCTTCTTCTTCCCGATCCGGTCAAACTGGCGGTCAAGCGTGCGTATGCTCTCATCGGCGGGGAGCAGGTGCAGATTGTCTATCCCGGTCTTGCGGATCAGTTTTGACGCGTCGCGTTCATTGGCGAACACCGATTCGGCCGTGCGTTTCTTCTTGGGATCGACGCCGAGCAGAAACCCCGAACCGTTCGATGCGTCCAGATCCCACAGGAGTGTCTGCCGCCGCGAAATGTTCGCCGCGCACCACGCCAGGTTGACGGAAAAGGTCGTTTTTCCGACGCCGCCTTTCACGGAGTAGATCGCGATTGATGCCATGTTGGACTTTGCCATCCCAAGAGAAGTATTACATTTTGGAGACTCAAGCGAGCTGACATGCTGCCCGACCAAACTCAAGCCTACACTTCGCAGGTCAGATATGTGTCATTATTGGCATGAAAAAGGCCGCCAAAATGGCGGCCTTTCCAAAACGGGACAGCTTTTCGCGATCCTACATATCGGTTCGGATCACCCGTCGTAGTCGGCACCAATAGATGTCGACCGGGTGGGAGCCGACGCGGTAATCCGCAAGGCCTCGGCCGACTGACTGAGCGAACCGATTTCGTCCGCATCATCCTCATCGTCCGGCAGAATCTTCTGCAGGCCGGTGACCAATGATTCGCTGAGTTCCTTCTGGCTTGATCGTTTGTTCGGCGATTTCGCGCAGGGCAACAACAGGGTTCTTGTCACGATCGCGGTCAATCGTGAGTTCGCTGCCGCCGGAAATCTCGCGTGCACGCTGCGCAGCCAGAAGGACAAGGTCAAACCGGTTGGGGATCTTATCGACGCAATCTTCAACGGTAACGCGTGCCATCAGCGGGCCTTTTCGGAAATCGGGTTGTCAGAAGAAGCGCTGCAGTTAGGGACCAGCGCGCCCAGAGTCAAGAATTTGCAACTTGCCGCTAGAGCAAGCATGGCACCGAAATGGACATGCAAAAGGCAGCCGACCCCGCAAAAACGCCGCCCAGCACCTACAAGGATGCAGATAGCTTCCAGGTTCAGGCTGCGGAGCATGCATTTACATTTTATCCGCGCGGCTCGGACCGTCTTGCCGCCCTGATTGACCATATCGAGTGTGCGCAATGTTCGCTCTATATGTTCTATTACATGT
Source organism: Pseudomonadota bacterium (assembly GCA_038534015.1). GTDB lineage: Bacteria > Pseudomonadota > Alphaproteobacteria > Sphingomonadales > Sphingomonadaceae > Erythrobacter. The sequence continues at coordinate 3,433 of JBCAXQ010000012.1, forward strand.
TCCAGCACGACGATTCCGGAACGCAAGTTAGAGATACGCTGGTTTCTGCCGCAAAGCGTGGGCTGGATGTCCATCTCATCATCGACGCTTTTGGCAGCGATGCGCCGGACCATTTTTTCGAGCCACTCGTCGCGGCGGGAGCGCGTTTTTCCGTGTTCGCGGCTGACTGGAACGTTCGATATCTAATTCGTAACCACCAGAAATTCGCAATTGCGGATGGAGTCCGGGTGATGACCGGCGGGGCCAACATCTCCGATCACTATTTCGATACTCCTCAGAACAACGGCTGGTGCGATCTGGGCGTAGCGATCGAAGGTTCCGTAGTTCAGCAGTTCGTCCGCTGGTTCGCACTCATGCGGGCCTGGACTGAGGGCGAGGGTTCGCAGTTCCGTCGCATTCGCAAGATGGTGAATCGCTGGGATCCCGGAGAGGGTCCAGTTCAACTTCTTGTCGGGGGACCGCTTGTCAGGCGTGGCAACTGGGCGTGGTGGTTCAAGAAAGACCTCGTCCATGGCAGTCGACTCGACACCGTCAGTGCGTATTTTTCTCCGCCTGGCAGTATCAGACGGTTAATCGCGCGGCTTGCAGTTCGTGGCGACGCAAGGCTCGTCACAGCCGGGAAATCGGATATTGGCGCAACGATTGACGTTGCGCGTTTACACTACAAAAAATTGCTTCGTGCAGGCGCACGTATCTTCGAATTCCAACCCTGCAAGCTCCATATGAAGCTGCTGGTGGTGGATGATATCAGCTACTTCGGCAGCGCCAATCTCGATAAGCGTTCCGTCAGGCTCAATGTCGAGCTCATGCTGAGGGTCCAGGATGAGGGGCTGGCTGACCAGCTTCGCACGTTTATCGACACTCTCGAAGGAGCAAGTATGGAGGTCGATGATCAATGGTATTCCGAACAGGCAACGTTCTGGAATCGCCTGAAATGGCGGTTAACCTACCTGGTATCGCTTGCAGACTATCGGGTGACCCGGGGATTGATCCACTAGCGAGCGGTGGCGATCTGCTCTTATTCGTAACCCCAGTCCGAATAGTCTTTCATGTTCGGCGAGGTGAACTTGGTGAATTCGCTTTGGAACAGCAGCGGCACGTTCCCCGTTGAACCGTGGCGCTGCTTGGCAACGATCAGCGAAGCCCGGTTCTTCAGCTCTTCGTACTTCTCTTCCCAGATGCGGTATTTCTCGACCGCATCGGCGCTGCTTGCGCCATCGGGAACATCGGGCCGGAGTGCTTCATGATAGTAATCGGCGCGAAAGATGAACCAGACCATGTCGGCGTCCTGCTCGATCGAGCCAGACTCGCGCAGGTCTGAAAGCATCGGACGCTTGTCGTCGCGTTGTTCAACTGCACGGCTAAGCTGCGACAGCGCAATTACCGGAACACTCAACTCTTTGGCCAGCGTCTTGAGGCCACGGGATATCTCGGAGATTTCGTTCACGCGGTTGTCGTTTGCGCGGCCCGAACCCTGAAGCAGTTGGAGGTAATCGACCACGATCAGCCCGATGTCATGCCGTCGCTTCATGCGACGCGCGCGGGTTCGCAGCGCCGCGATGGTCAGGGCAGGCGTGTCATCAATGTAGAGCGGAAGCTCGGCGAGACGCTGGCTGGCGAAGCTCAGTTTCTGAAAGTCTTCGCGGCTCATCTTACCGCTACGCAGTGCTTCGGAACTGATCTCCGCCTGTTCAGCGAGGATACGCGTCGCGAGCTGGTCAGCGCTCATCTCCAGGCTGAAAAATGCGGTCGGAGCACCATAGTTGAACTCGCCCCCGTCGCGCTGCCAATTGAGATGCTCTTCTGCACAGTTGAAGGCGATGTTGGTTGCCAACGAGGTTTTGCCCATGCCTGGACGCCCGGCGAGAATCACGAGGTCGGAATTGTGCAGACCCGATGTCTTTTGATCGATGACTTCCAGCCCTGTGGTCTTGCCGGACAGGCCGCCCCCGGAATTCATTGCTGCTTCGGCCATCTTAATTGCGACCAGCGAAGCGTCTCGGAAACTCGAGGCCTCACTGCCTGTCGCGGCCCCTTCCGCGACTTTGAACAAATCTGCCTCTGCACTGGCGATTCGGTCCATTGGATCGACATCTTCAGAAGTGTCGAGCGCGCCTTCGACCAGACCGCGACCAACACTGACGAGTTCCCGGAGCAAGGCGAGATCGTAAATCTGCTGTGCCAGTTCTCGCGGCGCGAGCAAGCCTGCGCCGTTTGCGGTCAGCTGCGCAAGGTAGCTGGTCCCACCGAGATCTTTCAGCGCTTCATCGGCTTCGAAATATGGGCGCAAGGTCACGGGCGAAGCCGTGGCGTTGCGCTCGATCAGTGTGAGTATCCGCTCGTAGATCCTTTGATGGAGCGATTCGAAGAAGTGATCGGGCCTGATCGGTGTCTGCAATTCCTCGATCACGCGATTGTCGATCAAAACCGCTCCCAGAAATGCCGCTTCGGCTTCGAGGTTCGACGGAAGCTTGCGCAGAGAATCGGAGTTTTCGTCAACCAACGAGAGAGGTTTGGGTTCGGCCATCCGGCCCTGATGCGCCGCCGAAGCGATTCACCGCAAGGGCTAATCGCGGCAATTTCGCCGCACTGGCTTGTGGATAGCGTGGATGGATATTCGAAGCGCTTGAACTGCGCCCCTGCGATCTGCGATGGGCCGCAGCCATGGTCGAGCAAATTTCGAATCCTGCGAGTTCACATCGCATCGCGCACATTGCGCTTGATGAGGAAACCATCCTCTGGCGCAATGCGGATGTCGAACAGGAACGCCGGGTAGCGATCTATGATCTGATCGAAGAAAACAGCTTCAAGCCGGTGCGCAGTGTCGAGCGGGGAGCAAACGGGCCCTATCGTCTAAAGCTTGCGGTGCGCGATGGCAGGCTGGCTATGGAGGTCAGTGACACAGATGAGACGCCGCTCGAAACCCTGCTTATAGGGCTAGCGCGGTTCCGCCGCCCGATCCGTGAATATTTCGCAATTTGCGACAGCTATTATCAGGCGATCCGCAAAGCGACGCCAGCAGAAATCGAAACGATCGACATGGCGCGCCGCGGGATCCACAACACTGCGGCCGAATTGCTGATGGAGCGGTTCGAAGGAAAAGTGGAAACCGACTTTGCCACAGCGCGGCGGCTGTTCACCCTGATCTGCGTCCTGCATATCAAGGGCTAGGCGAACCGGGAGATGACTCGCAAACCGAACACAAGGCGCGCAGCCGCAAAAAGGCGAAGGCGCAGCCCGGCCAAGGGTTTGATGTATCTGATCGCGTCGCTCATTTTGGCTGGGCTGTTCTACGCGGCTTGGTTTTGGTGGGACATGCGCGAATGGAGACCTTCTGAAGATCAATATCCAGACCAAGGCGCCGTAATCCCAAGCGCGAGCAACGGTGTGAATTTCAGGAGCTTAAAGGCCATTGGGGCCAAGTTCGCCTATCTTGATCTCCAGCCGGCCTCCCGCTCATTCGATGATGACTTTGCCAGTCGCTTCGCCGCTGCAAATGAAGCGGCGATCGATATTGGCATCGTGTTGCATTTCGATCCGTGCCTGAGGGCGGATGTCCAGTCGCAACGCTTCACGACTATGGTGCCAAGAGATGGGGACTTGCTGCCACCTGCAATTGCAGTTGGGGCCACCGGCGATCAATGCGCTGAACCTGTAAGCGACGCGGCGGTCGAGAGCGAGCTGCTGACGCTGATAAACCAGATCGAGATGCATGCCGGGAAGCCCGCCATCATAAAACTCGCTCAGCCATTCGAACAGCGGCATCGTGTAGCGAGTATGCTGGCGCGCGATCTTTGGCTCGAACGGGATCGCGCGCGTCCGGACTATGCCGGAAGGCCATGGCTGCTATGGAGTGCGAACCGACAGTTGGTAAGCGATGCTTCGGAGGATCCGATCGAATGGGTGGTGGTGCAGAAATAGACGCGGATGAGTTGATCGCGGCCGCGCGCAGCGCTGCATCGCATTCCTATTCGCCCTATTCGAATTATGCCGTGGGATCGGCCCTGCTGTTTGATGACGGCGCGATTGTCACCGGTACCAATGTCGAAAACGCCAGCTATGGCCTGGCGCTGTGTGCAGAAACCAACGCAGTTTCGCTGGCCATGGCTGAAGGGCGACGCGGCGGACTGATCGCGGTTGCGGTGGTGGGGCCGGAAAACAATAAAGAGCCGATCACGCCCTGCGGAAGGTGTCGTCAGGTGTTGAATGAACTGGCACAGCTTGGCGCGACGGATCCTGTGATCCTGTGCGTCGGTTCAGACGAAGTGCGCGATGTGATGCTGTCCGAATTGCTGCCGCACGCGTTTGGTCCGGGGCATCTGGGCTAACGCTTTAGAATGTCTCCGAGCGCTTCACCGATATTGCCGAGCGGGTCACTGCGAAAATCTCTTTCCTCGTTCCCGATATACGAGAAGATTCCGTCGAGCCCCTGATCGGTCACACTCTTGTTGATGCTTTCGCGATTGAGCCCGGCGTCTTTCACAAAACTGTGCTTCTCGGTCAGAGCTTCAAACTGGGAATAGACGCCCAACTGCTCCAACGCGCTGTCCACCAACGGTTGCAGTTTTGAATGTAGGGCATCGTTGGAACTGGCGCGCAGATACTGGGTGCCGCCATCATCGTTCGAAATGATATCCGGCGCGTCGGTCCAGGATAGGTCGTCAATCGCAGTGCGGAAAATCGGCTTGGCTTCACCGGCGGCGATGCCTGCCGCATCGTTGATCTTGCGCGTAACGCCATCCAAGATACCCAGCCTGTCCGTTGCACTGAGGATCGATCCGAGAAGGCCGCCGCGCGAATTCCCGATAATAGGGAGTCCTATTCGGATATCCTCATCATCAAAGAAGGCATTCGGCTTTGCCAGTTTGTCGAGCGCACTGTCTGTCGCATTGCCAAGTATCGAGCTCAAGCCGATATCTTGCGCGCTCGCAGTTCGCGGGAGCAATAGCGTAGCAACGGTAGCCCCGCCCATTGCGAGTAAATTGCGTCTCGCAATCAGTCTCGATCTGCCCATGGCGTTTCCTTCCCGAATGGTTGCCTTTCGCAGTGTACCACTTCGAGCAGGATCGCCGAAGCGTGAAAAGACTATGCGGCTTCCAGCCACTCCAACAAAGCCGCCAGGCAATCGCGCGCGAGCAATTTGCAGCGTTCGGGCGACCATCCCTGTTCAGGCTCGGGAGCGCTGGCGAGATCCTTGTATGGCATTTCCAGCGTCATTGCGGTGCAGCCAAAACGCTCCGCAACCTGGTTTGTGCTGATGCCCAGGTTTGCGCGGCCTGCCGGTGTTTTGGGGTAGCCAAGCTCGGTCTGGAAATCGGGCGTGCGGCGATCGAGAATACGCTGATAGCGATAGAATGTTTCGCCCAGTTCATCGGTCCACGATGGGATGCCTTCAAACCCGGCGAGGAACACCGCCGGGATCGCCTCGTCGCCATGGACATCCATGGCAAAGTCGATTCCGGTTTTGTCCATGTGATTGCGGATCGCGAGAACTTCTGGGGACTTGTCTGCGCTTGGTCCCGCCCACTCTCGGTTGAGATTGGTACCTACGGCGTTGGTGCGCAGATGACCTCGTCTTGAGCCGTCTGGGTTGCAGTTGGGTACGATGTGGAAGCGGCAGCGTTTGCGCAGCGCGCGAGCAACTGGATCAGCCGGATCAGTAAGGCATTCCAGTGCCCCTTCCATCCACCATTCAGCCTGTGTCTCACCGGGATGTTGGCGGGCATACAGCCAGACCTGTTTGTTGCCCTCACCCAATTCGAGCAGGTCGAGTGGCTGACCATCCAGGGTCGAACCCAGCCGGATCAGGTCGACGCCTTCGCTCGCAGCAGTTTCCGCAATCAGATCATGGTGCCGCTCCATCGAATACGGCGCGAAATACGCGAACCAGGTGGTGTTGCTGGCTGGGGTGTAGTTGATCGTGAGGGTGCCGTTGTCTTCATCCTTGTCAAAGGTGCTGGCTGCTCTTGTCCAGTAATCCCTATCTTCGGAAACGCAGCAGTCATAGTTCGGCCAACCACCGGGATATGCCGAGGAATTGAGACCAGTAATCCTGAGCGTCACCGCCTCGCCAGCTGCACCGGTCACCCGGAAGTGAAACCACTGGGCAAATTCGGACATACGATCCTTTGGGATGGCAAGTCTGGCGGTGTTTCCCTCAATCGAAAGGATCTCGATATTGCCGCTGTCGAATGCGGCATCGATAGAAATGGCTGTCACTGGGTTTCCTGAAGATCGTTTGTGTCGATTGTGATTGTCTCGCCATTGCCGCCTGGGAACTCGCGAAACAAGGCCGCCGCAAGGATAGGGGCGCTGGCTTCCACATCGGTGAGGTCAGCGTCTTCGCTCGTTACCAGTTCGGCGCGGCCTTCCCACAGTGTTTCTTCGGTCTTTTCATCCCGTATCTGCATCGAAAGCGTCGTGACGACCCGAAGTTTGCTGCCGCCACCGCCCAGATTGATGCCGATTCCCAACCCAACGCCAGAGCCATAGCTGCCCGTCCTTCCCCCGACGCCTACGCTGACAGGAGACCGGTCACCCTCACTGTCGTTGATGGCGATACGTTGCACGCGAATGGTCGCAACTTGCTCTGCAGGACCAGCCGGATCGAGCAAGTAGCCGAGATCCCGAAGCTCTGAAGCGACCGCATTGCGATAAGTGAGGTCGCGCAATTCATCGTTGGGGCTGCCATCAATGACGGCGAAAATCGTTCCCGATCCAAGCTGTGAAGGGTTGTCTGACACAAACCGGGTGACTTCTACCGGGCCCGTATAAGGCGTGGCACAGGCAGTGACGCACGCTGCCGCAAGGCCAAGCGTGAGAATCCGGTGAACTTGGGGGCGAAATTTCATGACAGGTTCCTCTCTGCAAAAGGCTCTACAACAGCAAGTTGTCCTCTGGTAGCGCTTTGGACGTTCGCACCACACGCTTGCACTGAGCCTTGTTCTGCCTAGTGAGCGGTTCACGCTATTGCAGGCGTTTCTTTCCAGGTGGTTTTCATGTCCGAGAAGAACACAACTCCCGTCTTGGTGACCGGCGGCGCAGGTTATATCGGTAGCCATGCTGTCCTCGCGCTCAAGGACGCAGGTTGGCCGGTCGCGGTGATCGACAATCTGTCGACCGGTTTCAGGTTCGCGGTCCCCGATGGTGTCCCGCTCTATGAAGGCGACATCGAAAATCGCGCCCTCCTGTCACAGATTTTTTCCGAACAGGGAACGAAAGCGATCATGCATTTCGCGGGATCGATCATCGTGCCTGAAAGCGTCGAAAACCCGCTCAAATACTACCACAACAACACTGTTAAGAGCCGAGCGCTTATCGATGTTGCTGTGGATGCGGGCGTACCCCATTTCATCTTCTCATCGACTGCTGCCACCTATGGCATGCCGGAAACATCGCCAGTGAACGAAGAGATGCCCAGGGCTCCAATCAACCCGTATGGCTGGTCCAAACTGATGACCGAACAAATGCTATGCGATGTCTCGGCAGCGCATGATTTGAACCACTGCGCCTTGCGCTATTTTAACGTTGCAGGCGCCGATCCCGAAGCGCGCAGTGGCCAATCGACTGCCGGGGCGACCCATTTGATCAAGGTGGCGTTGGAAGCTGCAACGGGCAAACGCGACCATGTCAGCGTGTTCGGAACAGACTACGGCACTCCGGATGGCACTGGCGTTCGCGATTACATCCATGTCAGCGATCTTGTGGCGGCACACGTCCTCGCGCTCGAAGCGCTGATCCAAGAGCCAGCGCGTTCGATGACAATGAATTGCGGCTATGGCCGCGGTTTCTCGGTGCTTGAAGTGCTTGATGCTGTAGATCGCGTGACCAATCTCAAGCTGGATCGGAGGCTTGAAGGTCGTCGCGCAGGAGATCCCGGGTCTTTGGTGTCCGATCCGTCGCGGATTCGCGAATCTCTCCCGTGGCAGCCCCAACACGCCGATCTCGATACGATCATCCGGCATGCGCTTGCTTGGGAGCGCAAGCTCGGCGATTTTAGAGGTGCGGACTGACCCGGCTCGCGCAGTACTGCAAGACAATCCAATGGTTGACGATTCGGGTATCGCTCTATATCGGGCGCTTCAGAAATTCCGCGCGTCGGGCTGGTTCCGGCGCGTTGTTTATTTGGAAGATAGTACAATGAAGATCCGCAACAGTCTTAAGTCGCTGAAAAACCGCCACCGCGATTGCCGCGTGATTCGTCGCCGCGGTCGGACTTATGTCATCAACAAGACCAATCGCCGTTTCAAAGCCCGCCAGGGCTAATTGAGTCGATTGGCTGGCTGCCGCGAGGTCGCCAAGCATTTCAGCCGGCCCGCCTCCAATAGGGAGAGCGGGCCGTTGCTGTATCAGGAGCAACGTGAATGGGCAGCAAGCCAGAAGCTGTAGTCTTCGATGTTGGAAGGGTGATGTTCCAATGGCAGCTGCGCGCACTGTTCGAAAAGCTGATCGATGACCCTGAAGAACTCGACTGGTTCCTCGAAAGTGTCATCTCGGAAGAATGGCACTTCCGGCATGATCGCGGCGAGACTTTAGCCGAGATGCTGCCTTCCCGTCTCGAGCAGTTTCCCGATCAGGCGCTGCGGATTGCTGCTTATGCCGCGCGCTTCAATGAGACTGTACCAGGGCCAATCGACGGAACTCTGGAGATTGTCCAGCGCCTCCACGACAAAGGGATTCCGCTGTTCTGCCTGACCAATTTCGGTGCCGAACTGTTTGCGCAATTCCGCGCGGTGCAACCGATCTTCGAGCTGTTCGAGGACATTATCGTGTCGGGTGAGGAGAAGATCGCCAAGCCCGATCCTCGTATCTACGAAATCGTCGAACAACGCAGCGGCTATCCCGGCGACATGCTTTTCTTCACCGACGACAATCCAGACAATGTCCAAGCAGCGCAGGATCGCGGCTGGCATGCTCATTTGTTTAGCAATGCCAAAACGCTTGAGGGACAGCTAACCGCAGCAGGTCTTTTTTAGGCTAGGCATCAATGCCGGACACCACAAAAAGACCTCCGGTTTGGGGAAACCGGAGGCCATTGTTGTCCGTTCGAGATGGAGAGATCGAACGGGGAGAAGGTACTCGACTTATTTGCCGTTGCACTTCGCAAGCTTGTCTTCGGCCAGAGCTTCGCCCTTGGCAGTAAAGCTCTTGATCTCGCCAAATTCACGGGCGAGGCCGCGGCAGATGCGCATCGGGCGCGAAGTGCCCTTGTTCGCTACGCAGATATTGCCTTTGCACGACCACGCGACGCCAGAAGCGACCGCACGATTGTCGTCAGCCGGCTGGGCCAGTTCGGCCATGTAGTAAGCGCCGCTGGCAGCAGCCGGTGCCGGGGCGGTGGCAATGCCAAAGGTCAGGCCAGTGTAGGCAACCGCTGCCGCGAGGACGGAGAGGCGGGTCGAACGGGGGAGGGAGAGGGTCATCGCGTTCATTCCTTATTCTTGTGTATTTGCTGCACTGCACAGTTTCTTTTTGAAACCAGTTGCGAATCACTACCTATGTGATTAGGTTTCAGGTTGCAACTAAAAACTGAAATCTTTTTTGCTCTCTAACGAAATGTGTCTAGAAAGGTTTCAGGGAAGGGACTTATTTATGGGCGATATCCGCGAGCCGCTGCGCGAACTGATAGAGTGCGGGTTGCCGCAAGCTCTTGAGGTGATGGGAGAACGCTGGTCATTCATGATCCTGCGTGCGAGCTTCAACGGGCTGCATCATTTCGAGGAATTTCTCAGCGAACTTGGCATTGCCCGCAATATTCTGTCCAACCGACTCGCCAAGTTGGTCGAGCATGGAATCCTCAAGCGAGAGCCTTGCGCCGATGATCGTCGCAAGATCGAGTATCGCTTGACGGCTAAGGGTTTTGACCTGTTGCCTGCCATGATTGCGCTGCGGCAATGGGGCCAGAAGTATGGGTCAGATTTCGTTTCCGAAGATCCCGTGCTGGTAGATCAGAATGATCGCCTGCCAATTGGACCGGTATCGATCCTTGCACATGATGGCCGGATCCTGAGCCATGAGGACCTGTGGCTGGTCAAGCGAGCTGATCTCGGAAAGCGTCCCGATGGAACAGTTGCGTTGCCGAGTGACCCATTGACCCGCGGCGATATCGTCGATCTGGAACATGCCAAGAAAGCGGCAGGATAAGCTGGATGGTCATACCCGCTTGAAATTCCAGATCGCGTTGATCAGGAAGATCGCAAGTCCCGCGACAACGGAGACCAGGATCCTTGCCACCAGATAGTTGATTGGTGTGTATTCCAGCAGAACCGCCATCAGCCCCATCGTTAGGCCGAGGCCAAACACGCCATTGGCAATGAACAACACGAAACCGCTGGTTACCGCACGCGTGGTGCCTCGAAAAATCCAGCTTCGTGCGAGCGCATAGTGCAGTGAATTTGCGATAACAAAGCTCGCGCCCGAAGCGATGACTTCGTCCGAGCCACCGATTTCTACCATCGCCCAAAGGCACCCCAGACCGATCAAGAATACGGCTGTGCTTACAACCGTGTTGCGGACCAGCATCGCGCCAACCCGGCGGCGAAACACCCGCTCAAACAGGGTCAGTCTCAGATCGTCTGATTGATCCAGGCCCATATCGGTCAGCCGTTCAGTTCCGGCTATGGTCAAGCCTTCGCAAAGCGAGGCCTTGCGCTGTATCGATCGGCATCGATTTCGCCATCATCGGCCCAGTCTTCGCGCCTGGTCACGAACGGATTCAGGAACAGCACCGGCAGCTTCAGGAACAGCAATTCCGAATGGATGAAGCCGTCCACCATGCGCTCCCACCATGCGGGATCGCGCTTGGCATGTGCTTGCAGCCATCCATCATAGGGTGCCCAGTGGCTAGGCTCATCGCGTTTGATCACTTCGAAAATCTTCACAAGCGCAGGGTCAGAACGGACAAAGCGATTGGCCAACAGGACTTCCACCTGCTTGTAGCCGCGCTGTTCGGTAAGAGAGATGACGCGGCAAAGCCGTTCAAACAGGCGATCGTCTGCGATGATCGCATCGGTATCAAGTTGGTCGATCGATGTTCCGAACATGATCTCAATGAAGCGATCAATATGGCCGAAGGTGCGATCAACGGACAGTGGCCGGGTGCCCCTTAGTTCGAACCACCTTTTGAACATGACATAGTGTTTGCGCTCATCAGCCCGGTGCTGCTCAACGGCTCGGATCAGTTCCGTATCGTCCGGGGACCTTGCCCGTACGGCTTCGAGCACGCGGTCCAGAGCGGTGTATCCGCGATGTTCATTGTAAATGTAGATCGACCCCAGCAGGTCGAGATATTTGTTTTGAAACCATGCGATCATGTCAGTCTCCCGCCGAAAACACGGCAAAAATGGTGAGCCTCCCGCTTGTCTGTATTCAAGTCAGGAAGTTGTCATACCACGAGATTGACCCTCATGGCGAAGGGTAGCTGTGTAGGGTCTGAAAGGCGAGCCGATTTTCCAACTTGTGGCAGATCAACCACGGCCGACTATCTGCCGATAGCTAAGCGCTTCTGCGATGTGTACGCGCCCGACACGTTCCTCTTTGGCAAGGTCTGCAATTGTCCGCGCGACTCGCAGCATGCGAGTATAGCCCCGCGCGGACAAACGCATTTTCTCAGCCGCTTGCATCAGCAGTTGCTTGCCCGCTTCATCCGGAGACGCGAACTCTTCGAGCTTCTCTCCATCAAGCTCGGCATTGGACCGCACGTCACGTTTAGCCTGAACCGTTCGCGCTTTCGCCACTCGCGCGGCCACCGCATCGCTGCCTTCAGCCGGAGGAGGGAGGGTCATATCCATCGCACTTACCGCGGCGACTTCGACATGCAGATCGATCCGGTCGAGCAGGGGGCCGGATAGGCGCGCCTGATATTCAATCGCACAGCGTGGACCGCGTGCGCAAACATGGCCGGGCTCTCCGGCATGCCCGCAGCGGCAGGGATTCATCGCCGCAATCAGCTGCACCCGAGCCGGGAACGTGACATGCGCATTGGCTCTCGCGACATCGACTTGCCCGGTTTCGAGCGGCTGACGGAGCGAATCGAGAACCGGTCGCTGGAATTCAGGGAGCTCATCCAGAAACAGCACGCCGAGATGGGCCAGACTGACTTCCCCCGGCCTTACTTTGAGGCCACCGCCGGTCAGCGCAGCCATGCTGGCCGAGTGGTGCGGCGCGCGGAATGGGCGCGCGCGGCTGATCCGACCGCTATCGAGCATTCCTGCGACCGATTGCACCATCGACACCTCAAGCGCTTCGGATGGTGATAGGTCTGGCAATATGCCAGGGAGGCAACTTGCCAGCAGGCTCTTTCCGGAACCGGGAGGTCCCACCATCAGCAGATTGTGTCCGCCAGCAGCAGCGATCTCGAGCGCGCGCTTCGCCGTTTCCTGACCCTTCACCTGCTTCAGGTCCGGGCCCGGTGCTGGTTTCTCTACCTCGCCTCTTTGCGGTTCCGATAATGCCTGGGTGCCCTTCAGATGGTTAAGCAGGCTGATCAGGTCCGGAGCAGCCAGCACCGGTACGCCGCTAGCCCATCTGGCTTCAGAGCCCTGATCAGCCGGACAGATCAGGCCGATTTCCTGTTCGCTCGCATGCAATGCAGCGAGCAACACGCCCGGTGTCGGTACAACCCTGCCATCAAGCGAAAGCTCGCCCACGGCGACCCAGTCACCCAACTGTTCGGCATCCGTAACACCCATGGCCGCAAGCAATGCGAGGGCGATTGGCAGGTCGTAATGCGAGCCATCTTTTGGCCGGTCGGCGGGCGAAAGGTTGATCGTGATCCGCTTTGGCGGGAGGGCAAGGCCCATTGCAGAAAGCGCCGCCTGGACGCGCTCCCGGCTCTCACTGACAGCTTTGTCAGGCAATCCGACGATAGTAAAACGTGGCAATCCCGACGCCACTTGGCATTGCACTTCAACGCTTCGTGCCTCGAGCCCGAGATATGCGACTGTCTTTACAAGCGCGACCAAGTTGAACCCCCGAACCCCTGCGATTACTACTTCTTTAGTGGCGGCTTATCAGTTTTTTGTCGAGCGGCCAGGTGCGATACTGCAAGACTTTTGCAAGCATAAAAGTTGGCAAGTCTGAAAGGGCATCAAGGGCATTGCTCCTTGCATGCGAATTCTCGCCGCCTTGTTTGTTGCTATGCAGCTGATGCTGGTGCCCGTTTCCGTTCAGGCTCAGGATTGGGCTGTGTCTCGGGTGATCAAGACGGAAACCTGGATTGAGGAGTGGGATCCGCACACGGAAAACTGGGTGCGGATTGATGGCAGTGAAGAGGTCTCGCACGAGGCGGCAAAACCCCAATCGACCCATGTTGCTGCACGCTATGCGGTTCCGATCGCGCCCGCGAGGCCACCAGCGGTCGTTGCGCAATATGGGCCATTCCAGGTGCTGTCCGAGGATCGGGCGGCCATTGTCGGCCCTACCAACCGGATGAGTCCGCTCTATTTCGAAGCGATGCTGCGAGACTTTCCTGCGATCGCAACTCTCGACATGCTTGAGGCACCTGGAACGAGCGATGACATTGCCAACCTGACGGTGGGGCGAATGATCCGGGCTGCCGACATCGCGACGCACGTCCCGCGCACCGGTTCTGTCAGGTCGGGTGCCGTCGAGCTCTTCTTGGCAGGCGTAACGCGGACTATGGATGATGGAGCCGAGTTTGCGGTGCATTCCTGGCTTGACAGCTATGGACGCGAACCCGGCGATTTCCATCCCGAGGCGCCAGAAAACCGGCTTTACATTGATTACTATGTCGAGATGGGCATGAAAGAAGGTCAGGCTCGGCGCTTTTACGCGATGACGAACTCGGTTCCTCATCATTCGGCCAGATGGCTGGGTGCGGAAGAGATGCGGGGCTGGATTGCGCCGCAAAAGCTTGAGAAACCGCCCGTGCAGACGATTGGTGTCCAGTTTGCCAATGTCTTGGTGCAGCCGAGGCTGCAAGAATTGGCACTGACGACGCTGCCCTATCTTGGGTTGGCGGAAATCCCGCCGTTGGTTTATGCCGATATCAGCGCTAGCCCGCTCGCCAGCCATCAGGTTCACCTTGACTCAGAGGTCGCATTCCCATAGTGGCGCGCGCCTGATCGAGAGCTTTCTTTTTGATGGTTTTCTAGAGGGCACGGAAGCATTTCGCCTCGCGTCGCCCGATACAGTCTATTCGAGGATGATATGAAGCGGACTTTTCAACCCAGCAATCTCGTGCGCGCACGCCGCCACGGTTTCTTTGCACGCAAGGCCACCCCGGGTGGCCGCAAGGTTTTGCGCGCACGCCGGAAGCGTGGCCGCAAGAACCTCTGCGCCTAAGCGCTAACACGCATGGTGGCAGCCCTTCGTGCTGTCGGCCATATGATGCGGGCTCCCATCGGGGGCCCGTTTCGCGTATTCTAGCCTGATGATCTCGGTTTTGACCCGACGCGCAGACTTTATCGCGGCCAATCGCGGTTTGAGGAATGCGCGCCCTGGGTTTGTGCTGTTGACGCGACCCAATGGCGGTCAAGGAATTCGGTACGGCATTACCGTCACGAAGAAGATCGGCAATGCGGTGGTGCGAAATCGCATGAAACGCAGGTTCCGCGAGCTTCTGCGTTCGGCTTTGCCCGAACATGGTTTGCCCGATCATGATCATGTCCTGATCGGGCGCGCAGGCGGTGTTGAGCGTGACTTTGCGCTTATGCAGGATGAACTGGGTAAAGCCATTGAACGCGCTCAGTCCGGTAAGGGCGACTCGGCCCGTGGCAGACGCCCCCGTCGCGGGGATCGGACCAACAAGCGCGATACGAAATGAGGCATGTATTCATCTTCATCGCGCGTCTGTGGCAGAGGGGTCCATCGCGCATTTTGCCACCGACATGTCGCTATTCACCTTCTTGTAGCGAGTATGCAATTCAGGCGCTGGGTAAATATGGCGCGGTGAAGGGTGGATGGCTGGCGATTAAGCGGCTAATGCGCTGCCACCCTTGGGGCGGTCATGGCCATGATCCGGTTCCGTGAGGGTATGAATTCGGGCTGTAGCACCTACTTAATACACCTGACCCATTGATCGATTACACCTAGGCAGGACTTCACACCTTGGACAACCAGCGCAATCTTTTGCTTGCCGTCGCGCTATCGGGCTTGCTCATTCTTGGATGGGATTTTGCGATGCGGACACTGTATCCGCAGCCGGATATTCCGCCTGAAGCCGCGCAAGCTGTAAATACACCCAGTGCAGACGGCCAAGCAGTGCCGAGTGGATCCCCCGCAGTGCCGGGCGGCAATCTGGGCGAGGCTGGCGAGGTTGCGGCCGGACCGGTCGTCCTTGAAGCCGCTCTCGCCAGTCAGGGACGGGTGGCAATTGATGCGCCGCGTGTTGCCGGCTCAATCAATTTGGCCGGTGCGCAGATCGATGACATCGTGCTGAAGGATCACCGCCAGACCGTCGAAAAGGATAGTGGTCCGGTGCGTTTGTTTGCGCCCGAACGCACGCCCGAACAGTATTTCGCCGAGTTCAGCTTTCTGGTCAATGGCAGCCGGGTCGATTCCGATGGCCCCTGGATTGCGTCTGGCGAGACTCTGTCACCTGCCACGCCGGTAACCTTGACCCGTGAAGGCGAAGATGGGCTGACCTATTCGATCACCTATTCGATCGATGAAGACTACATGATCAGCGCGGAACAGAGTGTGGCTAACACTAGCGAAGCCGCGGCAATCGTCCAACCCTTTGCGATGCTAAGCCGGGATGTTGAGAACGCGACGCGGGACGAATTCATTGTTCACGCCGGTCCGATCGGCGTCTTCAACGGCACGTTGGATGACAGCTACAATTACGAAGAAGTCGAGGAGGTCGGCAAATACGAGCCGGAAGGTTCGCCCGACTGGATCGGTTTTACCGACCGGTACTGGCTCGCCGCGCTGGTTCCCGATGGCAGCGTCGAAGATGCCGGGTACCGGGCACGTGGCAATAATGTCTTCCGCACCGAAGTGCTCTACGATCCTGTGACTTTGCCTGCGGGTGAAACGCTAACCCAGAATACGCGGCTTTTTGCGGGCGCGAAGGACAGCATCATCCTCGATCGCTATGAAGACACCGGGATCACCTATTTCGGCAAGGCGATCTCATGGGGCTGGTTTGAATGGTTTGAAAAGCCGCTGCTTTGGCTGCTGCGCACGCTCTATGGCTTCGCCGGAAACTTTGGTGTGGCGATCATCCTGTTGACCGTCATTATCCGCTTCCTGCTGTTCCCGATTGCGAACAAGCAGTTTTCATCCATGGCGCAAATGAAGGCCGTCCAGCCGAAGATGAAAGCGATCCAGGAGCGCTTTAAGGACGATAAGCAAAAGCAGCAGCAGGAGATCATGAAGCTGTACAAGGACGAGAAGGTCAATCCGCTGGCCGGTTGTCTTCCGCTCCTGATCCAGATTCCGATCTTCTTCGCGCTGTACAAGGTGCTGATTCTGGCGATTGAGATGCGGCACAAGCCATTCATCGATTTCTGGATCAGAGACCTTTCCGCGCCCGATCCCTGGACGATACTGAACTTGTTTGGCCTCCTGCCATTCGAAGTCCCGGGCTTCCTCGGCATCGGCGTGCTGGCGGTCCTGCTCGGCGTGACAATGTGGTTGACGTTCAAGCTCAACCCCAGCGCAATGGACCCTGTGCAGCAGCAAATCTTCAACTTCATGCCGTGGGTGCTGATGTTTGTGATGGCACCGTTCGCGGCTGGCCTGTTGCTTTACTGGGTAACCAACAACATCCTCTCGATTGCCCAGCAGCAGTTCCTTTATTCCAAGCATCCGCAGCTGCGTGCAGCGGCTGACAAGGAGAAAGAGGAAATGGCGCGCAAGAAAGCGGCCGACGAAGCAGATAAAGGCAAGGGTTCAAAAGCCAAGGACGGAGCGTGATCTCGATCGAGGAGCGAGAACAGCAGCTTCGTGAAGAGGCTGCTGCGAGGCTCTTCTCGGGAAGGGTCGATTTCCTACTGTCCGCGCCTCAACTGAAGTTCTTGCCCGATCCTACTGTACCCGAGATCGCGTTTTGTGGACGTTCGAATGTCGGCAAGAGTTCGCTGCTCAACGCGCTGACGGGTCGCAAAGCGATCGCTCGTGCTTCAGTGACCCCTGGCCGGACGCAGGAGCTAAATTTTTTCGAAGTTGGCGAACCGACACAATTCCGCCTGGTGGACATGCCCGGCTATGGCTTTGCCAAGGCGCCGCCAAAGGTGGTCGACAAATGGAAGAAGTTGGTCCGCAGCTATCTGCGCGGCCGGGTCGTGCTGGCTCGCAATCTGGTGCTGATCGACAGTCGGCACGGCGTCAAAGACGTCGATCGCGAAATGATGACAATGCTTGATGAAGCAGCGGTCGGTTACCGCGTTGTCATGACCAAGGCCGACAAGATGAAGGCGAGCGAGCTCGACAAGGTTATCGAGTCAGTCGCCGAAGAAGCGCGCAAGCACCCCGCTGCCTATCCCGAGCTGCATGTTACCAGCAGTGAAAAAGGTATGGGCATCGCAGCGCTGAGAGCTGCCGTGGTGCAAGACGCGCTGGGCTAAGAGTGGGCACATCCGCCCAGCGCGTCCGCCCACCGTCAGCGTATCCGTTCGACCTTGATCGAGTTGATCTTCCCGGGGAAGGTTCTTTCAAGCCATTCCGGACGATCGGCCCTTCCGGGACGCGGAGGCTTTGGTGGAACAATCTTGCCGTTGCGGCTCACCACCATGCTAGACCCGGTGAAGTTCTTGCCCGTGTAGAGCGTCACGCGGTATTTGCTGGCAAGCTCGGCATATTTGAACCAGCCTTTTGCATCGAATTGCGGCAGCGAAACATCGGGATATGCACCAGTCGGGAAGCATCGCGCATAGGCGCGGCGATAGAGTTCATACCAACCTTTGTCTTTATAGAAGCAGGCCTTCGCTTCCTTGTGCGCCCGGCCAATCTCAGTCGAATGGACATAGATGTTCGCTAATCCGGTGCGCCCCGTGGGCAGCTGGCGTGAACCCCTGAACGACACCCGATCCGTCTCGCCGTGCGCACTGGTGGTGAAGAACAGATCCGCAGCGTGGCCATCTGCGACAGTGACATACTCGACGTACCGTTCGCCCATGCGGTTGTAGAAGACGTGGTAGGCATCCTCATGCATACCGGGTGTGAAGCATGTGCCGCGGTTCATATCCTTTTGCTCGGCTGCGAGCTTGCTCTCCCACAGGCATACCGGCCCCGACGCGGCGCGATCTCCATTGTCGCCGACACTGGCATTGGCGTTCTGGGCTGGTAGAGTTAGCGCCGCGCTGATTGCGGCGGCGGCGGCGATTGATGTGCGAATGACCTTCATCGGCTTAACCTTCTCTCAAAACCTGATGATTGGTTTCTAGGAGAAGGCTGTGATGGTTGGCATGGGGTGGATACCCCATCCGATCATGCGCACCGGGCTATTCTATCTCGGTCTGACCTAAGGCAATCAGGTCCGCATCTTCATACCGATTGTGTCCGGGACGAGAACGTTTCCACGCCCAACATGCCCGGGCATCTTTAACCGACAGATCTGGATTGGCTTCAAAGAAGGCACGCGTGTACGCATTGTATTGGTTGCCTGCTGGTATAGCCGGTTTGTGTACTTTCTCGTGTTCCGCAATTGCGCGACGGGCCTTGATTGCGTCACCTAATGTTTTGCCAGTGTTGTCCTTCATCCACTTCATGAAAGCGATGTTGAAGGTGAAATCCGGCCCATCGTGCTGTTTGAAGAATGCTCTCACATTCGGGCCATTGCGATAGCTGTCCGTGATAATCGTGCTCTTGCTCAGCTTTTCTTTCGACCAGTCGAACCTGGACGCGCTTCGAGTTCTTGGAGCTGCCAGTTTCTTTCCCGTATCAAGATACGTGGCAATCCTTTCCGTCAGTTCTGACTTGGAGCCTCCGGTGGCCAAGCCCAGGGCCTTCGCATGCTGAAGCAGCTCTTCCTTTAGCCAGTACCAGTTGCGCAGCTCTGCGCCTGATGTGATTGCGCCGATCGATGGGCGTTCGTCATCCATGATGTGGCGCCATTCAGGTTGCGAACAATTGATCTGGATCAGCGAAAGCTTTGAATTCTAGCGCGTTGCCTGACGGATCGCGGAAGAACATGGTCGTCTGTTCGCCCGCCTGGCCTTTGAAGCGCACGGTTGGTTCCATCACGAAATCCGTCCCCGCTGCGCGTAGCCTTTCGACGAGTGCAGTCCAATCCGCCATCGACAGGACAAGGCCGAAGTGCGGCACCGGGACATCGTGTCCATCGACCGGATTGCTAGCCTGGTCGCCCGTCTCGCCAGAGAGATGTGCCACGATCTGGTGCCCGTGGAAATCGAAATCGATCCATTCGTCGGAACTGCGACCTTCCGAGCAGCCCAGCACTTCGCAGTAGAACGTCCGCGTGGTTGGAAGATCATTCACCGGAAAGGCCAGGTGAAACGGGGGAAGAGGCATGGATCGGTTTTCCCATCGGCAAGAGTAACCCGTTCAGCCTCGACAGCGAAAGGCTGAACACTTAGAGGATTTGATGAACGCGCAGTTTTGCGCAAATTCCCGTGGCCTGCAAGGTGGAGCACAAGCCCAATGAAGCTGATAATCGGCAATAAGAACTATTCAAGCTGGTCGATGCGTGGCTGGCTTGCGGCCAAGCAGTCGGGTCTTTCGTTCGAAGAGATTATCGTGCCGATCCTGGGTGAGGGCTGGGATCAGCAGAAGCACGACATGCATCAGATGCAGCCTTCATCCGGCAAGGTTCCGATCCTGTGGGATAATGAGACCGTAATCTGGGATAGCCTTGCGATACTTGAATACCTGGCGGACAAAGTTGGGCGAGACCGGTTCTGGCCGAAAGATGAAAGCGCGCGCGGCATGGCCCGCGCTATGGTCGCAGAAATGCACTGCTCCTATGGCTCTCTGCGCGAAGAATTGCCGCTCAACGTGCGCCGCCGTGTTCCGCTCCAGAATGTTTCGGAGACAACCCGCGCAGATATCGTGCGGATATTGCAATTGTGGGCTGAAGCGCGCGCGCGCCACGGTGGTGCAGGCCCATTCCTGTTTGGAACTTACGGAGCGGCCGATATCTTCTTCGCTCCAGTCGTTTCGCGCTTCATCACCTATGGCGTTGGCGTTCCCGGTTTCGCACAGGCTTACATGGAAGCGGTCTGGGAGCATTCCTGGACGCAGGAATGGATCGGCGCTGCTGAAGAAGAACAATGGGTTATCGAGCAATACGAAGTGGCTGGGTGACGCAGCAGTCGGAGCGTGCTCAGGGTATGCGCTTGGTATCGTAGCGGGTGCCATCCTTGCGGGCGTAACCTTCGGCATCGAACACCATGTCAATATCGGGATACTCGCCCGAGTCTGCGTCGCGATCCCCCGCGCTGATCGCGACAAAGACGCAATCGTGTCCGCTGCGATTGTGGAGTCGATGGCCGTTTTCAGCTCCCGCTGGCCAAGCCAGGATGTCGCCGGGACCGACCAGCCACTCACCCTCATCCTCAATCAACACCGCTTCGCCTTCCAACACGATAACAAGCTCGTCTTGCCCGCGGTGCCAATGCCGCTGCGAGGAATAGGCACCGGGTTTCAAAATGACGTGGCTGGCACCCATCTTCGTCAGGCCCGCCGCAGGCGCCAGCCGCCGATACCAGCGCCCTTCAACTTCGTGGTCAAACGGTGCCGGATATCCCGTAGCGTTGGTCTGCGCGATCGCTTCGATATCAAGCTTGGGCATTGGTGCATACTCCTGCTAGGTCACTCATAATGAACGACGTTCTTTCCATTGCCAAACGCTTGATTGCAGCGCCCAGTGTCACGCCGGCAACCGGCGTGGTGTTTGATGAAATGGAGGCGATGCTCGCGCCGCTCGGCTTCGATGTGCATCGCTTCATCCGTGGCGATGGTGATGAAGGAAGCGACGAGGCTCCGGTTGAGAACTTGTTCGCCATCCGGCACGGGCCCGAAGGCGCGAAGCATTTCTCCTTTGCCGGGCATCTTGATGTGGTCCCCCCCGGGGAAGGTTGGACCAGCGCGCCATTCGATCCGGAAGAGCGTGGCGAACTGCTTTATGGACGCGGCGCGGTGGATATGAAGGGATCGATTGCATCAATGATAGCAGCGGTTGCCGATGTACCCCACGATGCAGGGACGATCAGCTTCATCATCACCGGCGATGAAGAGGGGCCGGCGCTGCACGGCACGCGCGCCTTGATCGACTATATGAAAGCGCAGAACATTCAGCCTGACCTATGCCTCGTTGGGGAGCCCACCAGCGTGAACCGGTTGGGTGACATGATGAAGATAGGGCGGCGCGGCTCGGTCAATATCTGGCTTGAGGTTGACGGCACTCAGGGCCACGTCGCCTACCCGCATCTCGCAGACAATCCGATGCCGCGCATGGTTGCCATGCTTTCTGACCTCAACAATCTGCATCTTGATGAGGGCACCGACTGGTTTCAGCCATCCAATCTGGAAATTACCGAGATCGATATCCCCAACCGTGCGCACAATGTCATCCCGGCCAAGGCCAAGGCGCGCATTTCCATCCGGTTCAATGATCTGCATTCCGGCGCTTCGCTATCCAGCACTGTCGCGGAGATTGCCGCGCGGCACGGCGGTGTGGCGCGGCCGGTTATCTCGGGCGAGCCGTTCCTGACCCAGCCGGGCGAGTTTTCGGATCTGATCGCGCAGGCCGTTGAAGCCGAAACCGGCATCGCGCCAGAGCGTTCGACCACGGGCGGCACGTCCGATGCACGGTTCCTGCGTTCCGTGTGCCCGGTGATCGAATTCGGCCTATGCAATGCGACTATGCACAAGCGTGATGAAGCGGTGGCTATTGCCGACCTTGATGCGCTAGCACGCATTTATTCAAGCGTGGCGAAGGCGGCGCTAGCAACAGATTAAAGCGGGGAGCAACGCCTGTGTTCAAAGCCTGGTTCGCCATTCCATTGTGGCAACGCGTTGTCGCCGCGCTGATCCTGGGAGGGATCACCGGATACATTTGGGGCCCCGGCGCCGAAAGCATCAAGATCATTGGCGATGTCTTCATTGATTTCATCAAGATGCTGATCGTGCCCTTGATCTTCTTCAGCGTCGTTTCTGGAATTGCTTCGATCGGTAATCTCGGGCGGTTGGGCAGCGTTGGCTGGCGAGCGATCCTGCTGTTTGTGGTGACCGGTCAGGTCGCGGTGTGGCTGGGGCTGGCGCTGGGTACATTTTTTGAGCCGGGCGTGGGGGTTGATACCACCGGGCTTCCGGTGCGCGAATTGTCAGAACCCGCTGCCTTCGATTGGCGCGAGATGCTGCGATCCATGATCCCGGTCAGTCCGGTTCAGGTTATGGCTGATGTGCGCGTGTTGCCGCTAATTGTCTTTTCGGTGCTGGTCGGAATCGGCATTTTGCTGGCACGCGGCGATGTCAAAGACGATGACGAGGCGGAGACTGATAGCGGCGTGCACGGCGCGGCCATGATCGCGAGGGCGTTCGATGGCGGTGCGCTGGTATTCCAGAAGATCACAATCCTCGTGATGGAACTGACCCCGTTCGGCGTATTTGCGCTGATGGCCTGGGTTGTCGGCACACTCGGCCTCGACGCGGTCTATGCGCTCGGGAAACTGGTGGCGATGAATTACCTTGGCTGCCTGCTGATCATCGGGGTGATGTATGTCGGCATTCTCGCCTTCATGGCGAAGGTTTCGATCATCGGATTCTTCCGCGGGATGATTGATGCGATTGCTGTGGCATATTCGACCGCAAGCTCTTCGGCGACGCTGCCGGTCACCCTGCGCTGCACTCAGCGCAATCTCGGCGTAAGCAAGCCAACGTCGAGCTTTGTCGTATCGCTGGGTTCGACCATCAACATGGATGGCACAGCGATGTATCTCGGCCTTGCGACACTGTTTGCGGCGCAGATGTTCGGTGTTGAACTGGCATTCGGAGACTATCTCATCATCGCGTTGCTGGCGACGTTCGGATCGATCGGCGCCGCGGGGATTCCGGGCGCTGGCCTGGTGATGATGGGCGGCATCTTCACCGCCGTGAACGTCCCGCTGGAAGCCATCGCCTTTGTGGCCGGAGTCGACCGGATCATGGACATGATGCGCACTGCAACCAATGTCACAGGCGATGCGACGGTGACTGTGACGACCGCCAGCATGTTGGGCGAGCTCGACAAGGGTGAACTGGCCAGCGCGGACGATGTTTAGGGCAATCCGAAGCTACTGTGTTCTCATCGCGGCTGCGCTTGCCGTGTCGGCATGTGCGCACGCTTCCGCCCAGGGATCATCAAGTGAATTGCAAACTGCCTCGGCCTATGTCGATGCTTACAATGATCGCGACCTCGACGGCATGCTTTCACTGATGCACGAAGATGTTCAGTGGTTAAGTGTTGAAGGCGAGAAGGTCGAAGTTTTCGCCAATGGCAAAGCCGATCTCGCGGCCCAGATGGAGAGCTATCTCGCTTCTCCCATGGCCACGCTAAGCGAAATCGACGGTAGCGTAAGCGACGGCCGGTTTGTTGCGGTGCGGGAGATTGCCCATTGGACCGACAACAATGGCGACGCGAAAGAGCAGTCTGCGCTCGCGGTTTACGAAATTGAAGACGGGCTGGTGCGCAGGGTCTGGTACT
>JBCAXQ010000013.1:0-26670 GCA_038534015.1 Pseudomonadota bacterium
GCGATAGCCATCGGCTTTCGCCTTTTTGACATAAGGGTCATTGAGCTGGCGTTCGAGCCAGCGCGTGGAAGACGCCGTGCGCTTCTTTGCGGTTTTGACCCTTCGGCCTGGATCACGCCCCGACCGGCTCATGCTAGTTTGCCCATCACGAGCCGTCGCGCAGCTTTTGCAGCGCTCGCTCGCTTTCCCGTTCGGCTGCCATCAGGCTGCGCAGGATTCCCTCACGGATGCCGCGGTCCGCAACTCCCAGCCTGTGGGCTGGCCAAAGATCCAGAATTGATTCAAGGATTGCACATCCTGCGACCACCAGGTCCGCACGATCTTGGCCAATGCACGGCAACTCGCTGCGTTCGTCTGGGGACATTCCTGAAAGTTTCGTGCTGATGTCGCGCATGGACGATGAGGGAACGATCAACCCGTCCACTGCTTTGCGATCATAATGCGGCAATTCCAGATGCAGACTCGCCAGGGTCGTTACCGTTCCACTTGTTCCGAGCAGTCTAATGTCGTCGCTTTTTGCCGCATCGGCGATCCGCGCGGCAAAGGGAGCAAAGCTTTCGGATACCAGTTCTCGCATGCGAGAATATCGCTTCAGCCGCGAGTCATGGGCGTCTTCTCCGCGCCCGACCGTATCTGTCAGCGAAACCACGCCCCACGGGACGCTCTGCCAGTCCAGGATCCGTGGGACCTTGCCTCCCTGCTCAACTAGGACCAGCTCTGTTGAACCACCGCCTATATCGAATATCACAGCAGGGCTGTTTCCCTGCTCCAGCAGAATGTGGCAGCCAAGCACTGCGAGCCGGGCCTCCTCTTCTGCGGTTATGATGTCGAGAACGATCCCTGTTTCGTTCCGGACGCGCTCGATGAATGCTTCCCCGTTGGAGGCACGGCGACAGGCTTCGGTCGCGACCGAACGTGCCAGGCGCACGTTTCTGCGTCTCAATTTGTCGGCACAGATGGATAAGGCACCGAGCGCACGATCCATCGCTTCATCGGAGAGACGGCCAGACTTGGCCAAGTCCTCTCCAAGCTTCACCACCCGGCTGAATGCATCGATGACGGTGAAGTCCTTGCCTGAAGGGCGCGCGATCAGGAGTCGGCAGTTGTTCGTGCCCAGATCCAGGGCTGCATAGGCCTCGTTAGGGCGACTATACTTGTTTCGGGAATTGGATTGGTCGGCCTCGCTGGACTTCGGATCAACGCAGCCATGTCGTGATTTGCGTGGATTTTCCGTGCGCGAACGGTTCTTTGCCCGCTGATCGTGGGCCTCATGCTTGGCTTTTGGCTGGGAGGAGCGTTTGTAGCGAAAATCAGCTACGTTACCGGACCCTGCGCTCCTGTTCTTACCAGCCCTCCTGGACCTGTCCGGCGGAGACATTTCCGCCATACTTACTCTTTCTTTTCCTCTCGCTTCTTTGTGAAGCGAGGACCTGAAAAGGAAACTAATCCAACTGTGCGGTTTGGGCAAGCTGCGTCGAGTTGACGCGGCCTTGACCTTCCTTGGCAGGGAAACTAGATGCGCGGCCTTCCAGACAGAGGTTCGACGATCCCGTCTCTGGATTTTGCCCCGTCGTCTAATGGTAAGACTACGGACTCTGACTCCGTCAATTGAGGTTCGAATCCTCACGGGGCATCCATTCTCCAAAATCTCTTACTTGTGCGCGACATATGGCGCGCCTAACGACCGCTGCCATGACAGAAAAAGACCTTACAGACCGCAAGTTCTATCGCGCCGAACAGGAAACACAGTTCGTCGAGGAATGCCCGGAACACACTCCGCAGACCGAACATCCGGCCTACAAACTGGCATTCCGCGATGTCGATTTCATGTTGCGCGATGAGTTGCGCCCGGTGCGCTTCCAGCTCGAACTGCTCAAGCCGGAAATGTTGCTCGACGAAGCGCGGGTGGGATCAACACTTGTGATGTATGGCTCAGCGCGCATTCCCTCTCCCGATAACGCGCAAGCCAAGATCGACGCAGCAAAAGATGGCAGCGAATTCGATCAGAAAGTTGCCGAGCGGCTCGCAGCCAAGGCGAAATATTATGACGAAGCATACAAGCTCGCGCGGATGGTCTCGGAGAAAGCGATCATTGAAGATGGCAAGCGCCAGTTTGTGGTCTGCTCAGGTGGAGGCCCTTCGATCATGGAAGCGGCCAATCGCGGGGCGAGCGAAGCGGGTGCCGAAAGCATTGGCCTGAACATCATCCTGCCGCATGAACAAGCCCCCAATTCCTACGTGACGCCGTATCTGTCGCTTAACTTCCACTATTTTGCCCTTCGCAAGATGCACTTTCTACTGCGCGCGCGCGCAGTGGCGGTGTTCCCGGGCGGTTTTGGCACCTTTGATGAGTTTTTTGAGCTGCTGACCTTGATCCAGACCGGCAAGATGAAGCCGATCCCGATCCTGCTGTTCGGCAAGGATTTCTGGACCCGCGTTGTGGATTTCGAGGCGATTGCCGAAGAAGGGACAATCTCCAAGAAGGACCTCGACCTGTTCCACTGGTGCGAGACCTGTGACGAGGCATGGGCGCACATCGCCGACTTTTACGAACTCGATCGCTAGGCATTATTCCGCTCGATCAGATCGCTGCGAGCGCTTTCGTCCCTTGGCAGCTTGACGTCGTGAACCAAGCCCGCGCGTTCGAGCGCAGTGATAATCCACCAGCCGGGGTCGACCTGACCGGAATCGAGCCCGATGCGCGCTGATTCCGGAAAGGCGTGATGGTTGTTGTGCCAGCATTCGCCATAGGTGAGCAGGCCGAGGCCCGGCAGGTTTGACGCCTGAATTCCAGCATCTCGAACAAACCAGCGTCCCGGTCCGGGATTGTGACAGAAATAGGTGATGGTCCAGTGCCCTGCCGTGCTCACAAACACGCGCGCGCAAATGCCCCAGAGCACGCATGGCCAGCCTCCAATCCAGTAGAGAACAGCGGCGAGAGGAAGTTGTTGCCACCGCCAGGTTCTGTCGAGCCATCGGTAGAAAGGATCCTCGGCAATCAATGGCTCAATCGTGATTTTTGACGGTCGCTCGAACTCGAATCGGCAGAACAGGTTCCAGTTCAAATCTTTGAGCAGGGATCGTCTGTGGGCGAAGAAATCGTGGCAATTGGGTTCGCGCTGTGCCCAGTCCCGCATGTCGTGAATGCGGATTATCCCGCTCGGCCCCGAAACACCGACCATCGTGCCGATATAAATCAGTATTCGGGCAAACCACCGTGGAGCCTTGAATGTGCGGTGGATCATCATCCGGTGCATGCCCACGCTGTGACCGATCAATAGCGTCAGATATGTCATCACAAGGAACAGCAGCACAGACTGCCATGTTGCAATTGCCAGCGCGGCGATTGTGCCAGCGAACATCAGGCCATTCCAAAGCGCTTTTGGCCAATCGATCCGGACGGTTCCTGCACACGGATCGGCATCATTGCCATTCACCCTGAGCACCGGCTCCATCATAGATCGCGCACTGCCTGATGCCCTAACGGCCCGTTGCCGGTACCATAGCCGGGCGCACCCTCAATCGCCTGAAACACGAACTTCCTCGCGAGCCGGACTGCATGCTCCAATGGCTGACCATGGCCCATCAAGGTCGCGATGGCCGATGAGAGCGTACAACCCGTCCCATGAGTATGACGTGTCGCGATCCGCGCATGATTGAAAGACATCGCGCGGGTGTCCGGCCCGACGAGTGCATCGACAATGCGATCGCCAGAGGCGTGACCGCCTTTCGCCAGAACATTGCAACCATATTTGCTGGCCAGGGCAAGAGCGGCATCCGCCATTTCTTCGGTTGTCCCGCATTGCTGCGCGGAGAGCATTTCGAGCTCGGGCAGGTTGGGCGTTATCAAGGTGGCAAGGGGAAACAGCGCCTCTTTCATCGCGCCAACTGCTTCATCATCGATCAGCTTTGCGCCAGAGGTCGCAACCATCACCGGGTCGAGAATGATTGGTACCGCCTTGCCTATCTGGCCAAGGCTGGCGGCGACTTCAGCGACCACTTCGACATCATGCAGCATTCCAATCTTGATCGCGTCGGCACCGATATCATTCAGGCATGAATCTATCTGTTGGCCCACAATTTCGGCAGGAAGCGCTTCGACGGCCTGCACTCCGACGGTATTCTGAGCCGTCACGGCGGTTACCGCCGTCATCGCATAGCCGCCGAGCATCGTGATCGTTTTGATATCGGCCTGGATGCCTGCGCTACCACAGCTGTCTGAGCCTGCAACGGCCAGCACACGTGGCGGTTTGCCGGTCACCCTTTGAACTTTCTTTCGGTCGATGGCGGAAACTTCTCATGCAGCTTTGCCGCGCGGGTTGGGCGATCCATCAGCTCGCCGCCGCAATTGGGGCAGATATCGTCCAGTTCATCGGAGCATTCGGCGCAGAACGTACATTCAAAGCTGCAGATGAAAGCTCCCGGCGACTGTGCGGGCAGATCGGTGCCGCAGCGTTCGCAGTCAGGGCGCATCTCCAGCATTGCTTGATCCTCCTAAACGGCCGCGCGGACCGCATCGCAAATGCGGTTGACCACGGTCTCAACCTGCTCGCTGTCATCACCTTCGGCCATGACACGGATAACCGGCTCGGTCCCTGAAGGACGGATCACAAGACGCCCTTTTCCCTCAAGCTCGGTTTCGGCTTCCGCAATCACGCCTTTGACCATTTCGTTCTCGAGCGGTGTGCCTCCGCTATACCGAACATTCTTGAGTAGCTGTGGAACAGTGTCGAAAACATGCAGCATTTCGCTTGCCGGTTTTTCTGCGCGCACAAGGCTGGAGAGAACGCGCAGCGCAGCCACCGTGCCATCGCCGGTGGTGGCATGGTCGAGCAGGATCATGTGGCCGGATTGCTCGCCGCCAACATTAAACCCGCCTTGCTTCATGCGCTCCAGTACGTACCGATCACCAACCTTGGTTCGCTCGAGTGACAGCCCCTGGCTTTCCAGATAGCGCTCGAGGCCGAGGTTCGACATCACGGTCGCAACCACACCGCCTCCGGTCAACAGGCCCTTCTCGTTCATACGGGTCGCTATCAAGGCCATGATCTGATCCCCATCGACCGCCTGGCCTTTCTCATCAACGACGATCAGCCGGTCTGCATCGCCATCCAGCGCGATGCCGATATCGGCAGCCTCTTCGACAACCTTGGCCTGAAGCGTCTCAATCGCGGTTGAACCGACGCCATTATTGATATTCGTACCATTGGGATCGACACCCAAGGTGATGACATCCGCGCCCAGTTCCCAAATGGCTGATGGTGCGACCTGATACGCGGCCCCGTTGGCGCAATCGACAACAACCTTCAGGCCATCAAAGCGGATCTCTGATGCCACCGATTGCTTGACTGCGTGGATGTATCGCCCGCGGGCATCCTCGATCCGGCGTGCCCGGCCAATGCGTTCGGGCTCGACGAGCTGCGGATCAGCCTCCAGCAGCGCCTCTATCTCGGATTCAGCTTCATCCGACAGCTTGAATCCGTCCGGGCCGAACAATTTGATCCCATTGTCCTGAAATGGGTTGTGACTGGCTGAAATCATCACGCCAAGGTCGGCGCGCATCTCTCGGGTAAGCAGCGCAATTGCTGGCGTTGGCAAGGGCCCTGTCATGATCACATCCATGCCCACGCTCGTAAAACCGGCGACCAGAGCGCTTTCCATCATGTACCCGGAAAGGCGCGTATCTTTGCCGATCACAACACGGTGGCGGTGGCCACCACGTACGAAATAGGTGCCAGCCGCCTGGCCGACCCGCATGGCGGTTGCTGCTGTCATGACGCCAGCATTGGTTCGGCCGCGAATACCGTCTGTGCCGAAGAACTTGCGAGACATTGTCGGATGATTTCCCTGTTGAGCGCGCCGTAGGCAAAGCGCAGATTTGTCAGCCGCTTCTGGCGCGGTTATCGCCCGAAGGGAAGGGGCAATACTGTCGATACCAGTCCACCAGCGGGGAACCGAGACTTGAACACAGAGCCAGACCAGCGAGCAAAGAACCGGTTTGAATTGGTGTCAATCCGATTGCCGGTCATCGCAACGTTTCTGGCGCTGATTCTGGGACTTGGGCTTGGCATTTTTCTCTCGTCCGGCGGATTTCCTGAGCGCGCAAGCGATGTGGTTGCACTCGTCGGAACGTTGTGGCTGCGCGCGCTGCAGATGACGATCATCCCATTGGTTGCGGCACTGTTGGTTCTGGGGATTGCGCAAATGGCCGAGGCTGCGCGGGCTGGCGCGGCTGCACGAAAGTTCCTGGCGCTTGTGTTTGCCGTCTTGATTGCTGGCGGACTCTTTACAGCGCTCGTCATGCCTCTGGTGCTGGATAGCTTTGGCATCCCCAAAGATGCGGCCTGGTTCATTGCCGATGGCGAAAGCGGCCCGCAGCAAGTGCCCGATATCCTCGATTTTGTTGCTTCGTTGATCGCACCCAATGTGATCGCTGCAGCGGCTGAGACGGCGATGCTGCCGTTGACGATATTCTTCGCGCTGTTCGGGATCGCGATTTCGCGTCTGCCTCGCGAACAGTCTGACCGTCTTCTGGGCTTTTTCCACGCGCTTGCAAACGCCATGCTGATGATCATCGGCTGGGTTCTATGGATTGCTCCGGTAGGCGTCTTCGCGTTGGCGTTCGGAGTCGGCATGCGCAGTGGAGGCGGGGCCTTTGCCGCGCTGCTTCACTACATTCTCGTAGTGTCGGCCATGGGCGGGTTCATTCTGGTACTGGCGTATTTTGTGGCGTGGCTGCTCGGTGGATTCGGCCCGGTGCGGTTTGCCAAGGCCATCATACCGGCTCAGGCGGTTGCCGTTTCGACACAGAGCTCGCTGGCCAGTCTCCCGGCTATGCTCGACAGCTCCAACCGACTTGGCATTCGCGAGAGCACAAGCGAATTCGTATTGCCGCTGGCTGTCGCCATCTTCCGCGCGACCAGTGTGGCGATGAACCTCGCAGTCGCGCTCTATGTCGCGCATCTTGCCGGTATCGAAGTGTCTTTGCCGATCGTGTTGGCCGGGATCGGCGTGGCGGTGATAATCAGCATAGGCTCTGTCAGCCTTCCAGGGTCCATCAGCTTCGTCGTGTCGATTGGCCCGATATGCTTGGCCATGGGTGTACCCATCGAGCCGCTGGCTTTGCTGGTCGCGGTCGAGATGTTGCCCGATATCATGCGGACACTGGCCAATGTAACCATGAATGTCGCGGTCACCGGCGCGGTGGACAAAGGCACTGCCAGCGAAACCTGAGCGCGTTAGCCCTTGATTGCTGCGACGCCCATCCCCGCTGCCACATCATCCAGCTCTTCCAGGATCGCACGATGCGCCGTGTCGTCTTTGATCGATCGCTGGGGAATGTTTCCTTCGGCCAGCATTGAGTTGAGCGCCGCGCGTGCTCGACCGACCCGGCTTTTGATGGTGCCGACCGCACAACCGCAGATTTGGGCAGCTTCTTCGTACGAAAAACCGCCCGCACCCACGAGCAACAACGCTTCGCGGCGTTCCGGTGGCAGGGTCAGCAGCGCCCGGTGCATATCCGAAAGATGGATGGGTTCTTCCTGACCCGCAGGCGCGGTCAGAATCCGCTCGGCTACCGTCTCGTCATATTCGCCACGGAACCGGTTCCGCCGCATATCAGTGAGATAGGCGTTGCGCAGAATGACAAATGTCCATGCCCGCATCGAGGTGCCCGGCTCAAACCGTTCCTGTGCTGCCCAGGCCTTCAACAAAGCTTCTTGAACCAGGTCATCTGCCATATCGGGACGGCCACACAGTCCACGGGCGAAAGCCCGCAGATGAGGGACAACTTCGGTCAGTTCACGCTTAAAATCTGCTTTTTCGGCAGCGGACCGGGCCGGCTTCTTGTCGGAGCTCATTGGTCGCCTCCCGGATGATCCGGACCGGCCGTATCACTGTCATCAAGCTTTGCCAGAAGATCTTTGAAGGTGTCCGGGAGAGGTTCGTCGACAACAGAATCATACAGCTGCTTGAGACCATCAGTCCATTCGGGCTGATCAATCTTGCCGCCGCTGTCGGCATTGTGTTTGCTGTTACCAATGGCCATAGGCCTTGTTGTTACCCCTCGATCCCAAACCGACAGAACCGCAATATGTCTGAAGCTGATGCGGTTTTACCGGTAAAGTGTGGGAACGATTTGCCCTCCATTAGGTTCCCAGCGATGACTTATATAGATGTCGGAGGCCATGGAAGATACAGCGCCAGCAGTTGAAGGGCCGCCACGGCGGGACCGCATGCGACTATGGCTCCTGCGGCATCAGCGCGCTGTTCCCGTTGCAATTTTTCTCGCAATCGCGGCTGTCACGATTGTGAGTGTGGTCGCAATCGAACGCAATGCGAGGCAGACCGAGCGATTGCAGCTTGGCGGGGTCGCACAAACCATTGCGTCTGCTTTGGACCGAAGGGGCAATGCCTACGCAGCTTATTTGCGGGCTGGGGCAGCCTTTATTGCGCGCAGCGGCGAGTTTGAACCGCGCGGTTTCAGTCAGTTCGTCAGCGAATTGAGGCTGGACAGCGACTATCGCAGTGCGGAGGGCATTGGCTGGGCACCAGTCGTTGATCCTGGGCCGGATGCCGAGTTGGCTGCACCGGTCGCCTATTTCTACCCTGACACCACACGCAACCGGCGGGCGATTGGATACGATCCCTTTTCGGAAAGCGTCCGCAACGCGGCAATGAAGGAAGCTTTGCGCACTGTCCGTCCTACCGCATCAGGAAAGGTCGTCCTGCCTCAGGAGGGCTTCGATGATGCGCCCGGTTTTGTAATCTTTATGCCCGTATTCGACACGGCAAACGCCCCAAGCCCGTTGAAGGGTTTTGTCTATAGTCCGTTCAACGCCGGTCAGTTTGTCAGCAAGGCGCTGGAGCCGCTTGCAGTCGAAGAGGTCAAGATTAAGCTATACGATGGTGAGCAATTGCCGGGTAATGAGCTTGCAAAGCTGAACGACGAGTTTGCAGGCAGCTTGGCAGTCGAGCGGGAGGTCCTGATAGCACACCGGCCATTCACTCTGGTCGTTCAGGCAAGGCCGGAAGGCAAGCTTGCACCGCTTTCGATGGTTACCCTTTTGTTCGGACTTGCTGTGGCGCTCTTGTTGATGATGCTGGCCCGTCTTGTGACGCGGCAAGCAAAGGAAGACCAGGAACGGATCGATTTCTTCGAGGAACAGAATTCGATCCGAAACTCGCTGACCAGAGAGCTCAATCATCGGGTGAAGAACACCTTGGCGAATGTCTTGTCGATCCTGGCGCTGACCAGACGGCGAACCGACAATCTCGATGAGTTCGCCGATGGACTTGAGGGGCGGATCCGATCACTTTCGGCGACCCACGATTTGTTGACCCAATCGGACTGGGGAACCACCCCGATGCGCGCGGTGATTGAGGCGGAGCTCAGCCATTTTCGCGAAGCGCGTGACCACTCGGTGGTCTTGAATGGTCCTCAGGTAGAACTGGCGCCCAATGACGCGCTTTCATTCGGTCTCGCAATTCATGAGCTTGCCACCAACGCTGCCAAGTTTGGCGCGCTGAGCAATGAGGGCGGTGAGGTCTATGTCAGTTGGCGGCTGGCTGAAGACAAAACCAATTTGGCAGAGATCGAATGGCGTGAGCTCAAGGGACCACCAGTGAGCGCTTCCAGGCGGCGGGGATTTGGCACGGACCTGATCGAAAAGGTCGTGGCACACGAATTGCGGCACCCGGTGCAGCTTGAATTCAAAGCCGAGGGCGTACGATGCGTTTTTTTGGTTCCGATCCGGCGTCGCAGCGACTTCAAAGTTCGCGAGCGGTCCTAGTTGAGTGGTCGGCTTGATCCGAAGAACAGAGCCTGGCTAATGGCAGCCCGGACGGTCTCTTCCTGAAACGGCTTGGTCACCAGATAGGTCGGCTCGGGCCTGTCGCCCGTCAAAAGACGTTCCGGATAGGCTGTGATGAAGATTACAGGAACGGTGGAGATTGCAAGAATATCGTCCACAGCATCAAGTCCGGAGGATCCATCTGCAAGTTGGATATCGGCCAGAACCAGACCCGGAGTTTCGTCCGCGACCAGGTCGCGCGCCTGGGTGCGGGTGGCCGCTGTGCCGAAGATTTCGTGACCGAGTGACGACACTAGGTCTTCGAGCTGCATGGAGATCAATGGCTCGTCTTCGATGATCAGCACATTGGTTGTTGATTCTCGATCAATCTCGGCAACGGCTTCGGCCACCAGCCCTTCTAGCTGGGCGTTTTCCAGTTCCATGATCTGTGCGGCTTGTGCCGCCGTGAAATCCTCTAGCGTGGTCAGCAGCAACGCTTGCCGATTGAGGGGAGTGATCGTTTCCAACCGCTTGCGGGCTGCCGCTTCATGATCGGTCCCGTCCGAAGGTTCGCTTTCGACCTCCAGGTAAGCGCTCGACCACACCTTGTTGAACGCGCGGTAGAGGGCCACCCGACCACCGGAAAGCGATTGTTTGAGATCCTCGTCCACCAATGCCGCTTCGAGCGTGGCCTGCACGAACGCATCGCCCGTCGTCTGCGAGCCGGTAAGCGCTCGTGCGTAACGGCGGAGGAACGGCAGGTTTTCAGCAACCTGATTGCCAAGTGACATAGAGTTTCCTTCAAGATTCCATAGCAACGCGAAGTCAGTACAGCTTTGATTCGCGGCCATAGCGTGTCTGACTCATCGAGTCGCGTAGAAGAGTTCAGCTGCAAATTCCAAGTGCGTGAGGTGCCGCACCGACTGTCTGCCTAGCAAAGAATGAGCAAGAAAACTGTTTGCTCCGGTCTGGATCGGGTTGCGCAAAAACTTTTCAATCACCGGGAACCGCTTTCGCAGACGAGCATTCTGACTATATCACCGCCGAGACCCCCCTCCCGTCCAAGCGGTTGGTGATACGATCCCGAAGGCCTCTGCTCTCAAAGAGTGGAGGCCTTTTTTCAAACCGCGGGTCCTAAGCTAGCCAAGCGACTTTTCGTAGATCGCATATTCGCGATTGATTGTGCTTCCAATCGTATCGGCGATCGCGACCATTCCCTGATTGTCTTCCAGTATCCAGCCGATCTCGCCGCGGACTGATTCATAGGTGGTCGACGCGTGGTCCCGGATCTCGCTGATCATCATGAAGGCGAGCTGGCTTGCCAGCCGCGAATTGTGCAGTTCTTTCAGCACGCCCATCAATGGCACCCGCATGGTGGCGCCCCGCGGCTTTCGCAGCCAGCGCAGGATATGGAACCAGCCAAACGGGAAAAGCTTGCCATTCACCTTGGCCAGCACATCGTTCATGTCTGGAAATGTAAGCATGAAGGCGACAGGTTTGCCGTCGACCTCTGCAATCATGTTGAGCGGTTCGTGGATGATCGGTTTCAATTTCTTGCCAGCGTGAGCAATCTCTTCCGGCGTGAATGGCACGAACCCCCAATTGTCCGACCATGCATCATTCAGGATCGAAAGCACGATTGCCGCGTCCTCGTCCCATTTGTCTTTGCGCACGGGACGCACATTTATCCGTTCGTTGCGCTCCCCCGATTTGACTATCCGCTGGACCAGTTTCGGGAAAGCCCCGCTGATATCGAGATCATATGTGTAGAGCGTCTTTGCACGGGCATATCCCGCGCCCTCGATCCATGCGGCATAATGCGCGGGATGATGGCCCATCATGATTGTGGGCGGATGATCCTGCCCTTTCACCAGCAGGCCGGGCTCTTCCCACATTGCCAGCGAAATCGGGCCAAGCACGCGGATCATCCCCTGACCGCGCAGCCATTGTTCGGCCGCTTCAATCAACGCCTTCGCCGTCACTTCGTCTTCGGCATCGAAGTAGCCGAACATGCCGGTTCCAGGACCAAACCCTTGCTCCAGGGGCATTTCAAGCGCTAGCTTATCGACCTGGGCCGAGATCCGGCCAACCGCTTTCCCACTTGGATTGCGAGCGACAAACAATTGCACACGGGCGTGGCCGAAGAACGGATTCTTACCCGGCGTAACAAGATCAATCATCTCACCGCGCAGCTGAGGAACGGAGTGGGGCTCTCGCGCAGCAAAGTTTCGTCCGATATCGACGAATTCTGCGCGCCCACGCTTGTCATTGACCGGTTCGATCCTAGTTTTCGCGTCTGCCACGCCTTGAGCCTCGTATTGACCTGTATCAATGCCTGTGTGTCGATACACGCTCAGACGCGCAAGTCAGTCGATCACTCTTGCCAACACAAGCGGTTTGTTGTTGCCGCCTATTTTGCGCTACAGGGGCGTTTGAGATTATTACAATGAATGTTCAGCAAAACCTTGATCCGGCCATCGGCGCTGCCCGCGAGGGCGGCCCTGCGACGCGTGCGCAGTTCCAGACCGAGGATGATCGGGAAATGCTCAAGGCCGCGCGCGAGCTGACCAAGGATCTCGGGCAGGCTCGCGGCAATATCTACTGGCCCGACATGCTGATTTCGACGGGAGTTGGCTACGCCGCAATTGCCGGTGCTATTCTGGTCCAAAGTGTGCCGCTCGCGATTGTACTGGGCCTGGTCGCTGCGCTTGCCCTCTATCGCTCGCTGATGTTCATTCACGAGCTAACCCATATTCACCGCGACGCTCTACCCGGCTTCCGCACGAGCTGGAACCTGCTGGTCGGCATTCCCCTTCTGACACCGAGCTTCATGTATGAGGGTGTTCACACGATCCACCACAAGCGCACGCAGTATGGCACGATAGAAGATCCCGAATACCTGCCTCTCGCTCTGATGAAGCCATGGAGCCTTCCTGCCTTTGTTCTGGTGGCTATGCTTGCTCCGATTGCGCTGATTGTCCGGGCGGCGATCTTGGTGCCACTCGGCGCGGTCATCCCGGCAATCCGCACCTTGACCTGGCAGCGGTTCTCCTCGCTATCGATAAATCCCGATTTCCGGCGCAAGCCCCCGTCTGGACAGTTGGAGAAGCGCGTTCGTTGGCAGGAGGCCGGCGTGTTTGTCTGGTCATGGACCCTTATTGCCAGCACGCAGTTCCTTGGCTGGAAGCCTCTGTTGGTGGCGCTCGCCATCCTTTCCTTGACGGCTACGCTGAACCAGTTGCGTACTTTGGTTGCGCATCTATGGGAAAACGAGGGCGAACCGATGACGGTCACCGCGCAATTTCTCGACAGCGTCAATGTCCCGCCGCCTGGTTTGATGGCTGAGATATGGGCGCCCGTTGGGCTTCGGTACCACGCCTTGCATCACTTGATGCCCTCAATGCCCTACCACGATTTGCCGGAGGCTCATCGTCGTTTGCGCGACAAGCTGGGCTATGCCTCGACATATGGCGGAGCCAATCATGCGGGCATGCTTCCGCTGGTCGGGCGGATTGCCAAGAGCACGATGGGCCGAGGGGGCTAGGGAATTGATGGCCTGATCCTGCCTAGTCGGCTGGATCCATTTTTTGCAGTTTCGAACCAGCAGGCGGTGCGTCGCTGCTGGAATTGCCGCCGCCCCGGGTCATGGTTCCGGACGAACGACCTTCTCCTGATCCTGCGCCCGTTTCCGTTTTTCCGGAACCATCGCTACCGCTGGATGTGGTGCCGCCATCCTCAGCCTCGCCGCCAGCGTCTGCTGGATCGCTTTCCTCCTCATCGGGAGTTTCGAGCGGGATAGGCGGCGGCGCGTCTTCACCATCATCCGATT
This sequence comes from Pseudomonadota bacterium, assembly GCA_038534015.1. Classification (GTDB taxonomy): domain Bacteria; phylum Pseudomonadota; class Alphaproteobacteria; order Sphingomonadales; family Sphingomonadaceae; genus Erythrobacter. The sequence goes on from JBCAXQ010000013.1 coordinate 13,621, forward strand.
GATTGCTGCATCCGGCAATCGCGATCGCCAGAACAGCGCAGCCCAGCAAGTCCAGTCTATTCATCGCATCCCTCCTCGATACTGGCTCAGCCTATACGTTCCAACTCAATCGAGGAAGTGGATCATCGCACAGCGCCGATCCCGTGGCATGCCGAATTCGACTGCGGCATCTTGTCCGGCTGCAAGACGCGGATAAGCATCAAGGTCTTCGATAGTCACAAACCCATGGCGTGCGTAGAACGGGGCGTTCCAGGGAATGTCGCGATAGGTATGCAGAGTGATCGCCCGAATGCCCGTGTTTCTTGCATCAATTTTGAGAGCTTCCAGCAGTGTCGCGCCGATCCTGCGCCGCTGAAACTCTCTGGCCACACTAAGCTCATGCAAGTGCAGTTCTCGCTCCACTCTTCTGGCAGCGGCGATCCCCACCAGGCGTTCTCCACTCATCGCTGCAAGACAGTGACCTTGTTTGATCATAGTCCTGTATTCATCGGGACTGCGGCTTGGTGGAACCGGGATGCCAGCAAGGCTCGGCTCTTCCATCAGTAGGACTGCGGCATCATCTTCGACAGCGCTAAAGCTATCCGCATCTTCGGGTCGCGCCAGCCGCAACGACCAGTCCTGCCTACTCATTCCTCGGTTCGGATCAGGACTGTCTCACCCACCAGCAGGAACAGGAAAAAGGGTGCCCAGGCTGCAAGGAAGGGCGGATATCCCCCAAAACTGCCCATCGCGAGTGCAGCGTTATCGACCACGAAATAGGCGAAGCCCAATGCCATCCCTATGATTGCCCGGACGAACAATTGCCCGGACCGGGCTAGGCCAAACGCTGCGATGGCTCCAAGCAGGGGCATCAAGAATGCGGAAAGGGGGCCGGAGATCCGGTGCCACCATTTCGCGCGCATCTCCGAAGTTCTGCGCCCGAGCGCTTCGAACGCGTCGATGGTGTTGCTCAGCTCCGAGAAAGACTGGGCGTCGGGGTCGACGGATTGCAGATCGATCCGGTCCGGCGTGAGTGTTTCTCCGATGACCAGGGTGTCCAATTCCTCCGTGTCCGCACTGCCGATGTCAAAGCGAACCGGATTCTCAAGGTTCCAGCCCGGATTGGCGAAAGTCGCGCCTGTGGCTCTCACCTGTTGCAGAATGATCCCGCCCGGGGCGCGTTCATACCATGTGACGTTATCCATCTTAATCGCATTGCCTGACCCGACCAGTGAAGAAGCCGTCAGGATATCGTCGCCGTCGGTGAGATAGATGTTTGCGCGAACGCCAGTTTCTGTCGGGATCGGTCCGTAGTCGACCGATTCCCACGCTTTGAGGGTCCCATTGGCGCGGGTGACGAACCGCTCGTTGAAAGCAAAGCTGACCAGCGAGATCAGACCTGCGGTCAGCAAGAGCGGAGCAAGCACCTGGTGCGCTGACAGGCCGGCCGCCTTCATGGCTACCACCTCGCTGTTCTGGTTAAGGGTGACGAGCGTGATCAGCGTGGCCAGCAAGACTGAATAGGGGAGGAACCGCGAAATGAGCTGCGGTACCCGCAGACTCATATATTTCCAGATCTCCGCATCACCATTGCCGGGAACTTCGAGTATCTCGCCAGTCCGCGACAAGAGATCGAGCATCATCAAGACGAGCACCAGCATCACGAGCACAGCAAAAATGCGCACAATGAACATCTTTGCCAGGTAGAGCGTCAGTGTGCGTGAGGGGAAGAAATCGAGTTGCATGGCTATGTCTGTGCCGATCTATTCCGCCAGAGCGGACTGTTGATCAGGCATCGCATCCTGAAGCGATTTGGGGCGACGGCGCTTGAACAGCTTGGCTACCCATTTGCTGATCTTGGCAAAGACGCTTTCGAGAGCTCCGATCGCTTGTCCACCCGGCACGTGAGCCACGCGCCAGTACATCCACAGGATCAACGCTGCGAAGATCACGAATGGGCCCCACAATGCGATGATAGGATCAACTCGGCCCAACGCAGCAACATCCTCCCCGTATTGATTCACCTTGTGGTACGACACAACCATCACGATTGAAACGAACACACCCAGTGCGCTGGTCGATCTCTTGGGCGGAATGGCTAGAGCGACAGAGAGAAGCGGCAGCAGCAACATCATTACCACCTCGACCAAACGGAAGTTGAAACTGGCCTGGCTGGCAAACCGTTTCTCAATGCTCTCGTCATCGCTCCAGCCAATCCGAAGCAATTCAGGCAGGATATACTCTCGCTCGGCATCACCGCGAGCCCGAAACTCTTCGACTGCTGGCAGATCAATCGGCAAATCATGGCGGCTAAATGACAGCACGCGGGGCGTTTCGCTGCCTGTATCCTGAACAATGGTTCCATCGGTAAGCCGCAGGATAATTGTATCTGGGCTGTCGCTGGTCGCCAGAAAAGCACCTTCGCGCGCGCTGATCGACAGCACCTGGTTCTTCGAATTGGAAACACGGGCGAATATCCCCATCAAGCGGCGGCCATCATCTTCGCTCTGCTCGATCCGAAGGGCCATTCGGTCTTGTAACGTCGTGAACTCGCCGACCTTTATCGATGCGCCCAGCGCGCCCGACCGCAGCTCGTATTCCATCTGCTCATAATAGTAGCGGCTTACTGGTTGGATGTAGAACACCAGCGCGACATTGACCGCCATTAGCACCAGTGTGATCGCATAGGGAATGCGGAGTAACCGGCCATAGGAAAGGCCGACCGCGCGCATCGTGTCCAGCTCGCTCGAGGTGGCGAGCTTACGAAATGCGAGCAATATGCCGAGCATCAGGCCAAGCGGTATGGCAAGGCTTGCATATTCAGGGATCAGTGCCCCGAGCATCTTGAAGACTACACCAACCGGCCCGCCTTCGACCGCCACGAAATCGAACAGGCGCAGCATCTTGTCGAGCAGGAGCAGCGAAGCCGCGAGCGCGAACACACCCAACATCGGGAAAACTACCAGCCGGAAAATGTACCGGTCTATGCTGGGAAACAGATTCGACACGTCGGTTGAAGTGGCCTTAGCAAGCGCCGGACTCAATCCGACTTTTCATCCTCTGAACGCACATAGCGCGAATTGCGTGCTCTCACCAGAACCGACTGCCAGGTACGCCCTTGAATGGACCAGCTTCGTATTGGCTGATCCAGCCGCCATAGAATTGGCCAGGCTGAGGCGTGATCAGATGACCATCGACCAGACATTGGTCGAGTGGATCTGGGTAGAATGCTACGTAATCACGGATGGGACGGAAACCGGAAGTAGGGGAGGGATAGGACCACCCGATCGCCTCAAGGCGCTGATCACCAAGTATCAGATCCCAGTAATTGGCCTGCCCTTTCCATTCGCACAGTGTCCGGCGGGCACTTGGTCGGAGATGCTCCATCGCAATGTCGGACTGAGGGATATAATAAGTAGGCGGATGGCTGGTTTCCAGCGTGCGAAAGGCGTTCCCAGAATCCGCGATCATGATCCCTTTGTGAATGATCCGAATGTGCCGGCCGGTCGGTTCGCAAACTGCCGGGCGAGGGTATTCCCACACGCTTTCCTGACCGGGTCCAGCCGGATCTGGGGAGGGGTGATGGGGTTGTTTCATCAGAGCAGGCGCGGAGCGCTCACGCTTTTTCAAGCGTGCACTGGAGCGGATGCTGGTTCTGCTTTGCGAAGTCCATCACCTGGTTCACTTTGGTTTCGGCCACTTCGTAGGGGAATATCCCACAGACGCCGACACCTTTTTGGTGGACATGCAGCATGACACGAGTGGCCTGCTCCAGATCCATGGAGAAGAAGCGTTTGAGCACCATCACCACGAATTCCATCGGCGTGTAGTCATCGTTGAGCAGCAGCACTTTATACTGGCTCGGCTTCTTGGGCTTGGTGCGAGTCTTTGTCGCGACGCCGATTTCGCTGTCGCCGCCTTTATCGTCGTCTCCTTCATCCGCCATCAGGAATGGCAGATCAGTGGCGGCTAAGGTCACATCAAGGGTTTCGAATACAGGAATCATTGCTTGCTTGCATTATGGGATTCGCATTGCGTTTCGCAAGATGTGCGTTGCGCCTTAACGTACGGCAGACCGATAAAGAAAGGGCCGGATAGACGCTTCGGTCTATCCGGCCCTGCGCTTTCGCGCGTTTTCATAAACCGGGTTTGGGAGAGAGGAGAGGCCCGGTTCAGAAAATCTATCTGCTTAGGCAGCTTTCGAAATTTTCTCGGCAGCTACACTGACGCGGTTCGAGATCGGAGCGAACGCATCGTTGTAGAGCTTGACCCAAGCTTCGGTGCGCTTTGAGCCGTAAGAAACAACTGCGTCGAAGTTGCGACGTGCCAGCTCACCGTTCAGCTGCATCAGCTCGGTGGGTGACTTGATAGCAGCAACCTTCTTCGCATCTTCGGTTACAGTCTCGACGACAGATTTGCCGGTTTCGACGCCTTCACGAGCCATTTCCTGAGCGCCGCTGAAGAAGATTTTACCCGACTCAACGACAGCGTCGAGGTTGGCTTTGTTGAAATCTCCAACTTCCGAAGCCAGTTCGCCGGTCTTGGCGTAGGCGTCTTTCACGCGGGTCTGAACGTCAGCAGCCATTTCCTTGGCGGTGGCGGCGATATCGGTCTTTTCTGCAGTTGCCATGATGGTATCCTTGAGCTTGATAACGGGATTGCTTGTTTCGGTTGCAGTCTTAGCGGCTGCTTTGACGGGGGCCTTCTTGGCTGCCGGCTTTTTGGCAGTTGTCTTCGCGGGCGTCTTTTTCGCAGCAGCCTTAGGCGCAGCAGGCTTCTTGGCCGCGGCCTTCTTCGCCACAGCAGCTTTCTTTGGCGCCGCTTTCTTGGTGGCGGGCTTCTTCACGGTCGCCTTCTTCGCAGGAGCGGCAACCGCTTTTTTCACTGTTGCAGCCTTCGGAGCGGGCTTTGGAGTGTCTGTGCCGACAGCTTCGGCAACCTTCGCCGCGCTCGCAGTTTTTGCAGCTGCTTCGGCGTAAGCTTTTTCCGCTGCAGTGTCGATTTTCGATTGAGTTTTGGCGTCAGCCATAATTTCCTCGCTTCATGTTGCACTGCACAAAATAGCTATTGCGATTGCGAAGTCAAGGATTTTTTGTGCAGTGCACAATAATTGGCGAAATGGCCTCTAGGCCTACTGCCTTGTTCCGCTTTTGCGGTGCATAGCGTGGCTGCTTGCTAGCGGGTCTTCACATACCTACCGGGAGCATCCTCAAGCACAGGAGCGCCGCGTCCCCCGGGCTTACGCTTACCGGTCGCGGGAACCCGTTTGCTGTCCTGCTGCGCAAGCCAATCCACCCAATGCGGCCACCAACTGCCCGGGTGTTCTTCGGCACTTTCGATATAGGCCCTGAGCGATGGAGTATCACTATCACCCACCCAATATTGATATTTGTTGGAGGCTGGCGGATTGACCACGCCTGCAATATGCCCTGAGCCGGCAAGCAGGAATTCCACCGGCCCAGCAAAGTGTTCGGTCACCCGCCAGACGCTCTCTGCGGGGGCAATGTGGTCCTCGCGCCCAGCCTGAACAAAGCTTGGCGTCTTCACTCGCTTAAGGTCGATTGGCGTTCCATCTGCTTCTAGCGCATCGGACACGACAAGCTTGTTGTCGCGATACAGATCGCGGAGGTAGTCGTTGTGCCATTTGGCAGGCAGGTTGGTGACATCGCCGTTCCAATGCAACAGGTCGAATGCCGGGTAGTCCTCGCCTAGCAGATAATTGTTGACCACGTAGTTCCAGATCAAATCCTTCCCCCGCAGTGCGTTGAACGTCGCGGCAAGATAACGCCCGTCGAGATAGCCCTGTGGCGAAAGCTGGCCTATCATTTCAAGCTGTCCTTCATCGATGAAGTGCTTGAGATCGCCGCTCTTTTCGAAATCCACCTGCGCGGTGAAGAAGGTTGCGCTCTTCACTTTGTCAGCCTGTTTGCGCCTTGCGAGTATCGCCAGCGTGGCGGCCAGGGTAGTCCCTGCGACGCAATAGCCGATCGTATGGACGTGAGGGGCACCCAACCGGTCGCGGACTGTATCGATGGATTCTATCTGGGCACGGATATAGTCGTCCCACACGACATCACCCAGGCTTTCGTCGGCTGATTTCCAGCTCACCACGAACACGGTAATCCCTTGATCGACCGCCCATTTGATAAAACTCTTTTTCGGAGTCAGATCGAGGATATAGAACCGGTTGATCCATGGTGGGAAAATGATCAGGGGAACTTCGTACACCTCTTTGGTCGATGGGCTGTACTGGATCAACTGGTACAGCGGTGTCTCGTGAACAACTTTGCCAGGGCTGGCAGCCAAGTTTTCGCCAAGTGTGAAGGCATCGGGATCGGTGTGGGTCAATTGGCCACGCTTCAGATCGTTGATAAGGTGCCGCATGCCACGAACGAGATTTTGCCCACGGGTTTCGATCGTGCGATTCATCACAACCGGATTGGTGAGCAGGAAGTTGTCCGGGCTCATGGCCTCAGCCAAAGCGTTGACTGCAAATTCCAGTTGCTTGCGCTGCTCGCCGCCGACACCCTTCATCGAACGCGCAGACTTCTGGAAGTATTCCGCGAGCATGAGATATGTCTGGTGCAGCAGCGCGAACGCCGGTTGTTCGCGCCAGGCCGGATCCTTGAAACGCCGATCACTGCGTGGAAGCGCCGGACTCTCGCCCGTGTCTGACTGAGCGCCTGATTTAACCAGCTGCCCCAGAACACCTTGCCACAATTGCATCGATTCTTGCGCAAGCTTGGCGGAGCTCTGTAGTGGCCCGTCTGAAACCTGCTTTAGTAGGGATTGAGACATCAACAGCCATTGTGCGGGATCCAAAGGGTTGTTGCCTTCGGTAACTTTTTCCGCAGCCTCCTTTGCTTGGTAAGCTAGAAACTCAAGCCACAGTTTCTGCAGTTCGCCGCCAGCTTTGGCCCAATCGGTTATCTCGCCGCCTTGTGGCAATGAAGGAAAGGTTGCCTCGCCGTGTCCTTTGCCTGGCATAGATTGCGCAAACATCTCACGCATGGCTTCGCCTTGCATGTCGAAGAATGCGCGAAACGGTTCTTGGTCAGTTCCCTGACCGTTCGTCTTATCATCTGCCATCAATGCCACCCGACCTGTCGAATATGAACAATTGCCCGCTTAATCCACACAATACCGAAAACGCCTTCCCAGTTCGACCGATAATCGCTTAGACTGAATCGTGCGCAACCAATCATTTTGATTGCGTGAGAATGGGTGGAAACAGCAATGAATGACCAGTTTTATCGGATGAAGCGTTTGCCGCCGTATGTGATTGCGGAGGTGAATGCCATGCGCCACGCGGCGCGGCAGTCTGGTGAGGACATCATCGACCTGGGGATGGGCAATCCCGATCAGCCGCCGCCACAGCATGTGATTGACAAGCTTTGTGAGGTTGCCGCCAAGCCTGATGCCCACGGTTATTCCCAGTCCAAGGGAATCCCAGGGCTGCGCAAAGCTCAGTCCAATTACTATGCGCGCAGGTTCGGCGTTGATCTCGACCCAGAGCGGGAAGTCGTCGTGACCATGGGTTCGAAAGAGGGTCTCGCCAGTTTGGCCAATGCCATCACTGCACCGGGAGATGTGGTGCTGGCGCCGAACCCCTCCTACCCGATCCACACCTTTGGCTTTATCATTGCCGGGGCGACAATTCGCGCGGTTCCGACAACGCCCAACGAGGAATATTGGCGTTCGCTCGAAAGCGCGATGAATTTCACCGTGCCGCGGCCCAGCGTCCTAGTTGTGAATTATCCGTCAAATCCTACGGCCGAAGTGGTCGATCTCGCATTCTATGAGAGGCTCGTCGCTTGGGCAAAAGAAAACAAGGTCTGGGTGCTCTCTGATCTTGCCTATTCGGAATTGTACTTTGATGGAAATCCCACGCCTTCAATCATGCAGGTCGAAGGTGCGAAAGATGTCGCGGTCGAATTCACCAGTATGAGCAAGACCTATTCCATGGCCGGTTGGCGTATGGGCTTTGCAGTTGGCAATCAAAAACTGATCGCTGCTATGACCCGGGTAAAGTCCTACCTTGATTACGGTGCATTCACCCCCATTCAGGCGGCTGCATGTGCTGCGCTAAATGGTCCGCAGGATATCGTTGCAAGCAATCGTGAACTGTATCACAAACGGCGCGATGTCATGGTTGAGGCATTTGGTCGAGCGGGCTGGGATATTCCGCCCCCGCCCGCATCCATGTTTGCTTGGGCGCCTTTGCCTCCTGCGCTTGCTGACATGGGGAGTCTGGAGTTTTCCAAGCAATTGCTCACACATGCGCAAGTCGCCGTCGCCCCGGGTGTTGGTTACGGAGAAGAAGGCGAGGGCTTTGTCAGAATAGCTATGGTCGAGAACGAACAAAGGCTCCGCCAAGCTGCGCGAAACGTAAAGCGATACTTGGCTTCTTTGGGCGTAAATAGCTCCGCTGCCTAGGTAAATAGGAACAGGACTCGATTGTTTTTCAAATGTCGGAGCAAGTTTGCCGAATGTGCGTTAACCATAGTAGCTAACGCTTGAACCGGGAGGATAAAATGTCGCCTGTAGCCTCACGGCCGCTGACCGAACGGCAGCAAGCTGTGATGGAGCGAATTGATCGGCGCGTACCAATTAAGGTGATCGCGCAAGAGCTCGGCGTATCCGAAACCCGGATCAACCAGCATATCCGCGCTTTGAAAGATATCTATGAGGCCGCGAGCCTCAATGAGCTGGTGGAGACCTATCGATCGACACTGCCTGAAACTGAAGCCCCCTTTGAAAACCCTGCAGATACAGTTTCTGACAAGGACTTTAGTGAAGCTGTATACACAAAAAGTCAGCTGCCGGATTCTGGCGAGACCGGCCATATCGCAGCGCGGGGCGACCCTGGCGAAATCGTGTTAAGCGATGTGATGCCCATCGGTGGAAAGGCACCGTGGGCAGCACTTGATGAGCCGAGAGTCGTCCCCGGGGCGCTCGACGGTGAACATGCTGTCCTCTATCGCCTCGCTGCAATTGTCGGGATCGCGTTTGGCGTCTTGGCAGCAGTCGTGCTGATGGCGACTGCTGCGATCACAATCAGCGAGGCATTGGAGGGTAAAGCTGTCGTCCCCGTGGATGAACAGGGGTACACCTAGCGGGCGAAGGTGGGCCGGAGACTGAATATGACCGACCGTATCCGCACTGACGCGCAGAACATGAAGAAGCTCATTCGCGAAGCCGAAGCGCTTGCCGATGAATCGATGATCGCTTTTGCTCGCCTAAAACAGGCTATGCTTGCCGCTCGCCAAAATCCCGGTGTCGAAGTGCATGTTGGACAACGTGCATTGATGCGCCTCAACCAAGCCGAAGCTGAAGCCATGTCAATGTCCACCAGCCTGCTTCGTGTCCATCACGAGCTCAGCAAGATCGCTCGCGAGAAGATGGCGGGTGATGAAGGCCAAGAAACCGAAATTCCTGAAACGATCGTTGGAAGTGTGACAGCGGACAAAGAGCCGAGCATCGCTCGGGTTTGAGGCTGTTGGATGCTGGAACTGCTCGCCTCCGAGTATCGTGGATTGGCCCAAGACATCTTAGCAATCATTCTGATTGCTATAGCATTTAGATGGGGCGGCGGTCCGGAGCGAGTGGTTGCGGCAACCTGGCTGGTGCTTTTCGAAGTTGCGAGCGTTGCCAGTCGAGCAATCTGGGGCAGCGAGCGCCAATTGTCCGATGTTGATGTCTTTTTCGCCTCAACCGATATCCTCGCTTGCGTAATATGGGTGGCGGTGGCGCTTTGTGCCAACCGTACATATACCCTTTGGATAGCTGCGATGCAGTTGCTTGCGGTGACTGCGCATTTGGCTCGCGGGCTTGTGGAAGCCATTTCGCCGGTAGCATACTTGACCATGGTCTATGTTCCGGGCTGGTTTCAGCTCATGGTCCTGGCGATAGGGCTAGCGCGCCATATCAATCGAAAACGCCGATATGGCGAATATCGCGATTGGCGCGTGGGCGTTCCTGATCGTTTTGTACCAGTGCTTGGCAGGGGACCGGGGTGACACTCGCCACGGCACGTCGACCTACGCAGACAGAATCGCCTCATGTCGCCGAAGGTGACCACGCGCGCATGAGGGCGATGATTGGATATCTGCGCGAAGTCGTCACTTCCAACCAAATGGCCGAAAGTCTTCACGCCATCTTTCTGGACGGGAATCGTCGATATTTGGCCGATGCTGGTGTTGGACAAGGGGACGTTAGCTCGCTCTCGCTTCGCATGCGTGAGCTGTACGGCAAGGCGCTGGCGGTTGGAGCGACGGGGATCATTCTGGCACACAACCACCCATCTGGCATCTGCCACCCAAGTCGCGCCGATATCGAAGAAACCAGGCGCTTGGCAGCTATCGGCAAAGCCCTCGATATCGAACTGCTTGACCATCTGATCATCACACAAGACAGCGCCTATTCAATGCGCGCAGGGGGCGACCTGTGAATTCGACTGCTGCATTCAATAAGTTCCCCGACGGCGACACTCTGATCCCTCGGTTCCGCGAGGCAGGCGACGTGACCTTGGACCTGTTCCACAGGGATGGCCGCGTGGACGATCACTGGCTTGGCTTGCACCCGCGCGAGTTTGAACTGCTGTGGCGGCTGGCTGAACAGCCCGGAATTGTGCTTTCCCGGAGGCAACTGCTTGAAGACGTTTGGCGTATCACCTTCGAGCCCGAAACGAACAGTCTCGCGGTTCACGTCGCCCGCGTTCGCGCGAAGCTGCAACCGTTTAAACTCGATCATATTCTCGCTACGCATCCTCATGGTGGATACTTTCTGGACTCACCACCTGGAATGAGCGCATTCTCATTCTCGCCATCTGATACGTGATATCTGGACTTGGACGGCCGCTTGGGCCAACTCTCTGCGACAGGAAATTTACACTTTTGAAGAGGGACCAGACAGATCATGTCTATGCCAACGAATGACAGGATTTCGATTGATCTCGATAAAAGCGGCGTAGCGCAAGTTCGCCTTACTCGCGGCGACAAGATGAATGCGCTCGATCCGGAGATGTTCACACGGATCATCGAAGCTGGGCACGTATTGCAGAGGATGAAGGGCGTCCGTGCGGTGGTTCTTTCAGGTGAGGGCCGGGCATTTTGTGCAGGTCTGGATCTGTCCAACTTCGCCCGTCAACCGAGCCCGGACGAGCCAGAAATCACCGAGCGCACCTATGGCAATTCCAACAAGTTCCAGCAGGTGGCGATGACTTGGCGCAAACTGCCGGTTCCGGTGATCGCAGCTGTGCACGGCGTTTGCTTTGGCGGGGGGCTGCAGATCGCCAGCGGTGCGGATATTCGCGTCGCGCATCCCGATACTCGCATGGCGATCATGGAAATGAAGTGGGGTTTGGTCCCTGACATGGGAGGCTACGCTCTTTGGCGAGGGCTAGTACGTGACGATATTCTTCGCGAACTCATCTACACCAACCGCGAATTCTCTGGATCAGAAGCACAAACGCTTGGCCTTGCGACATTTGTTGACGACAATCCTCTCGCTCGAGCGACCGCGATTGCAACCGAGATTGCGAACCGGAACCCACACGCCATCCGCGCCGCCAAAAGGCTCCAGGCCGGCATGTTCGAACGGGAAACAGACGCAATTCTGCTCGAAGAGAGCATCGAACAGCATGGACTTATGCGGAGCAGGAATCAGGTGGAAGCGGTGATGGCCGGTATGGAGAAGCGGGCCGCCAACTTCGAAGACGTTTGATTGGGATGGATGTGGGTAAGACCAAGCCACTCTCCAACCTTCTACCCAAACACCGCAACACACTGCAGACCGTCCAGCATACGCTGGCCTGCATTGTCCCACATTCTCAGCCGCTCAGATGAATAACCAGCATCAGCATGCTGGCTTGCGTTTTCGGCAAGCACCCATCCGTCTCCGAGATCGGCCTCAGGCTCCAACACGTTGAACGACCAGTTTATGGAACTGATAGGTCCCATGCGCTGCATAATGCGCATCGCGCCAGGCGGCATGACATCGCCCATGAGAACAAGCTGGCTGACAGTATCCAGCCCATGATCCTCGGTCAGGCGTGCCCAGCGGCGAATGGTCGCTCCATGGTCTTTATTCTTGCTCTGCCCAAAGCGGATTTCGAAGTTGTTCTGAATGAAGCTGGGGCCTTGACCTTCCATCGCCCGCGGGTTGTCGACAGCGGCGCCGGGCCAATCATCGGGACGCCCAGCCTCGCGTTTGGCATTGGCATCCCGCTGCGTCCCGAACAACCAGAACCCGGTTAGCGCCACTCTGCCGCCCGAATGAATCTCGCTGCGCACCTGCGTGACATTGCGACCTTGTCGGATGATCTCGGCAGTAAGCTCGATCTCCTCCTGGATAGGTGCAACAAATCCGATCTGGGCCGCCCTGAGAGGAGGCAATCCGTCGAACGCTCGGACTGCCATTGTATAGGCGACCAGTGCAGACGCACCGCCATACAGCGTGCGCCCCTGCATCCAGTCTTGTGCTTCGGAGAGACGGGCGGGGCCGGGTTTGCCGGTTACAGGGTCAAGAAGGCTGGCAATAGTCATGGGCTTGTTCTGTGCCCACGAGCGCCCGGCGCGTCCAGAGGTGCCGTAACGGAAGCCAGCGCTTTCGATAGCGTACGCCCTTTGCATCGGGCGAATGGCGTTGCCTTTGCCGCGCCGAATCGCTAGTTCGCGCGCTCCGTTTGTCGTGAGACATGGTTTGGCCCGATGGCGGAGTGGTTACGCAGAGGACTGCAAATCCTTGCACGCCGGTTCGATTCCGGCTCGGGCCTCCATTCGGAACAGTTCGCAAAAACTGCGATCCCGAATGCCGCTTTAGCTCAGTTGGTAGAGCACATCATTCGTAATTAGCGGGCCACCGCTGAATTGATGAACGAAACCAATAGGCTGGACCGAGCGAATTGAAATTAGTAGGGCCTTAGTAGGGTCAGGGCCGCTTTAGCTCAGCTGGTAGAGCATCGCATTCGTAATGCGGAGGTCAGGTGTTCGAGGTGAACCTGCGGCGCTATTTCGCCTACCTCGAACGATCAATTGATCGGGGTACCCAATGGGCCGTGTTTGAGCCGAA
>JBCAXQ010000014.1:0-26064 GCA_038534015.1 Pseudomonadota bacterium
GCCACCGGATAGCGGAGATGGCACCTGCAGAAAGACTTCGACATTGCGGGTTGCAGCGTCGAGAATCGAGCTGGCGCGATCAATGAATGCCGGCCAGCGATAGGTTCTGCCGCCATAGTCGTAAAAGACGTTCGCCGGAATTCTCGGACCGCTGCCGCTGAGTAGGCCGGGGATCAGAGCAGCTTCATCCGGAGTTAGCGAGATCCGAACTTCAAAAGCGTCGGTGGAGACAATTGTACCAAGGGCCTGCCCCGGTTGCACAAGCGAGCCAAGCGCCGCGTCTTCTTGTCTGACCAGTCCGCGAAACGGTGCGGTCACGCGGGTCCTGTTGAGGGACAATTGCGCATCGGCCAGGTTGGCCGCGGCCCGTTCGCGCGCAGCCTGTGCAGAGCGTAATTGCGGTTCTCGTGTCGCGAGAACACCATTGACACTCGTGCCTTCTTCGGAGCCATTCTCGTTCGGTGCGGGTGCGGAACGATCCAGATTTGTGGGCGGTAATATCTGAGTCGTTGCACCCCTTTGTTCGGTATTCCCAACCTGTCGCTCAGCAAATCGACTAAGTTCATCCCGAGCGACCGCCACCTCTTCTTCGGCCTGCAATACCGAAACGTCCTGTGCGGCGACATCGGCCTGTGCGATCCGCACATTGTTCAGATATTCAGCCTGCTCAATCCGCAGCAAGGTATCGCCAGCACCAATGACTCCACCTTCGCGGAAAGATGGGTGGACATAAGTCAATCGTCCAGAAACCTGAACGCCGACAACCACCTCTTCGCGCGCCTGAACGGTGCCGGAGGCGAGCACCGCAATAGGGCCAGCAGCCGCTTCAAATGCGACTGCTTCAACCAACGGTGCCTCAGCCACGCGTTCTTCTTCAGCCGGTGCTGGGCGCAGAACAACCATCAGCACCGCGATCACAAGGGCCGCACCGAGCAATCCGATTGACCACATCAATTGGCGATTCAAGGCATCACTCCTTGTTTCAACTCACGCGTTTCCAACGCTTTGGGTTGAACCGGACCAGCCCAATCACCCCCCAATGCTCTATGCACCCCAAGTCGCGCCAAGGCGGTTGCGCGCCCGGCCGACGACCGACTGGATTCAACCTGATAGAGCGTCCTGAGAGCATCGAGATACGTTGTGTAGCTGCCAACGCCGGCAGCAAACCGGCGGCTTTGCAGATCAAGCGACGCACGCGCCTCTCTGAGCTGCGCATCAATCAGTCGGTAACGCAAGCGCTGCTGGTCATATTCTGCGATCGCGCTCTCAACTTCGCCATAAGCCGAAAGGACTGTGCGGGCATATGCGGCCGCCCTCTGGTCATAAACCGCCCGCGCGCTGCGAATGTTGGCCGATATGCGACCACCGTCGAAAATAGGTGCGACGATCGACGCCGCCAGGGACTGCGTCCAGTTGTTGGCAAAATCGAAAGCAGAACCCGGATCGCCCCCTTGGGTGCCCAACGACCCCGACAGGCTGATGGTAGGAAAACGTTCGGCCTTGCGCGCTCCGATCCTTAAACGTGCGCCTTCCAGCCTCACCCAGGCTGCAGCCACGTCGGGCCGCTGGGTCAAGAGCCCGGACGGCAAGCCGCTAGGCACTGGTGCGAATGCCAGGCGCGGCTGCAGAGTCGCGTCGAGCATGGTGTTCAACTCTGCCGGATAGGTGCCCATCACCAGGGCCAACCGCGCACGGGCTGAGATCAAAGCGCTTTCCAATTGCGGCCGCGATGCCTGAGTCGATCGCAAATCCTGCCTCACCTGATAGAGCTCAAAGCTCTCCGCCAGGCCTCGCTGAAACCTGTCATCTGTGCGCGCAGCCCGATCTACCAGCACCTCTTCGGTCAACTTCGCTAGATCGATCTGGCGCCTAGTGTCGACGAAATCAAAGTAGGCAGAGATAGTTTCTGCCGCCGAGGCAAGCTGAACGGTTTGCAGGTCATAAAACGAAGCGTCGGCATCTTGTCTGGCCGCTGCCAAATCGTTCCGCGCGCGCCCGAACAGGTCGAGTTCGTATGAAGCGCCAAGACTTAAACTGTATGTCTCATTCTCCAGGCGATCGATTGCACCGCCAGCCAGATCGCTGAACGCATTGCCATCAAGTGGGGTGCTCGAAAAGCTTCCATTGCCGTTGGCTGCAACGGTCGGTCGAAGCGCTGATCGGGCTAGCCGCGCCTGAGCTCTCGCCTGATCCAGCCGCCCTACTGCTTCGACGATATCCAGATTGGATCGCAACGCGCGATCAATGAACCCGTCCAGCACAGGGTCCTGGAACGATGCCCACCACGCAGTGGGTTGGTACGGATTGGCATCAGAGCTACTTTCGAATCTCTGCGGCAGTTCGGCAACGACAGCCGGCACCTCCGTAGTCGGAGCCAGAGAAATGCAGCCCGAAAGCAGGCAGAAAGCAGCTATCCCTGCCGCCAGACGGCGAGCTTGAGCGTGCCTGATCGAAGCGGCGGAATGCGAGTCAGTAAGTCTCACAACGCAACGGGTTAAACGCAATGCATTATTGTGCAAGCCCGGCCACCGTATCAAATTGTAGCAGCATCGCGCATTTTTGACGAGACTGGCTTGTATACCGCAGATTTGGATTGCCCCGACCCACAACTGCTGGTCTATGCCGCAGCAATGGGAGCGATTGGCGCAATCTTTCAGCGTGATGGGGTGGCGGATTCGGGAGAAATCATCTCCCGAATGGCATCCGCGCTGCGTGTCCACGGCCCTCTCCGGCATCAGCATCGTCAGATCGGCCCTGCCTCAATGGCGTGGTCGATGCTAAGTGAGTTCACCCCAGAAGATCGCCATGATCGCCAGCCACTGATCAGCGACGAACTGGCGTTTTGCTTTACCGGCAGGCTGCATTTTCGAAAGGACATTGCCTCAAAGCTGGGGGTCGAACCCAAGCGGGCAGAAGCACTCGCGGATGGCGCGTTGGCATTTCGCGCCTGGCAAAAATGGGGTAAGGAGGCGCTCGACCAGCTCGAAGGGCAATTCGCCCTGCTCGCGTATAGCGAGAGCGATCAAACTCTGGTGGCGGCGCGCTCCCCGTACGCGGCACCGCCACTTGTTTATCATCAGCGCCAAAATCGGTTTGCCGTTGCAAGTATGCCATCTGCGCTTTTTGCCCTGCACGACATACCCAAAGAGCTAGACGAGCAACGCATTGCCGACAGTCTGGTGCTCAACAATCAGGACACTGGTACCACGTTCTATGTCGGGATCGACGCTCTGCCATCTGGTCACTGGATCGAGGCCAGCCCACATGGCGTATCTGTTAGGCGGTACTATAATTTCGAAGCCGTAGAACCTTTGCGATTGGCTCGCGATGATGACTATGTCGATGCGGCGAACGCGCTCCTGCGGGACGCGGTAGAAGATTCGATGCACAGCGAGACTGCGCCCGCATTCATGGTGAGCTCCGGCCTCGATTCCTCCAGCGTTGCTGTCACGGCGATTGAGAGCGCCAAGCGGGGCAGCGTATCGCACACAAGCCCGCTGCTTGGATTTACCTCCATTCCGGAAAGTGGCTGGGATGGCAGAGCCTATGGCAAAGGCCGCGCAGGCGACGAATCCGGTCCCGTTCGAGCCCTCATGGCAAAATATCCGGAATTGCAGGTCGAATTCATCGACAGCGCTGGCCTTCCCATAGACGAAGACATGGACCGGCTGTTGCGGCTCTCTGAGGCTCCGCCATATGGCTGGAACAACAATTTTTGGGGTGTCGCGATCCACCGCCGGTCGAAAGAACTGGGTCGAAACGTTATGATTGGCGGACAGAGCGGCAACCGAACGCTTTCGTTCAGCAACAGGGCCCTGTTCCCGAGCCTGCTCAAGTCCGGCCGGCTGAAAGAACTGCACGGCCACATGCGCGGATATCGTCAGGACAAGAGCCTGCTCAACCGTTACCTCGTCTTCGCACTAAGGCCTCTGCTGCCCCGCCAGATCATGAAATCCTGGTCAAGGTTTCGTGGTGATATGACCGGTGTAGGCTGGCGTGGGTTTTCGGCAATAGACCCAGATTACGCGCACGATATGAATATCGAACAGCGCATGGAAGAACTCGGCTGGGATGACAGCTACACCGTCCGCAGTCCGCGCGAAATGATGGTCAAAATGACCTCGGGAGGGACCCGGGAATTGGGTGCGTTTGCACAGCAGGCGCACAGAACAATGCATGGGATCGAGAACCGGGACCCGCTCGGCTACAAGAGACTCAGTGAGTTCTGCGCTGCAATCCCGATGGACCAATTCATGCATAATGGGCGAGATCGCTGGCTGATCAAGCGGATGATGCAGGGCCGTTTGCCCGAGGAAATCATCAATGCCCCCAGGGGGCGCCAAGCTGCTGACTGGCATCTGCGCATGACACGGGACCTCCCTCGCTATCGCGCCGAAGTAGAACGGATGGCTGATGATCCCGATTTGGCAAAGCGTTTCGATGTCGCACGGCTTCGCCGCGTGATGGATACCTGGCCCGACAAGACACCGATCGGACCGGACGATCATCCGGATTACTCGATCGCCATGCTGGGACTGGGCCGCGCAATAGCGACATCCCGCTTCATCAACATTGCCAAGGGCAAGAACACATGAATCTGCCGCCGTTCACTGTTTCTGCCGATCTCAATCTGGGCAACAGAGTTGCGCCCTATATTCTTGACGGATCTGCGCGGGCGGATGTTCGCATTTCGGAAGGGGAGGTCCCATCAGAATTGCCTGGAGCCACCGACCATGGCCCGGCATTTCAGATTGAGGGCAACCGATTTCTGCTGAACGTGCCGAATGGTGCCAGCTATCTCGTCGAGAATGGCGATACGATAATATACCGAAGGAATTCCGCTTCTGACCGCGAAGTCGCATTGTTCTTGCTGGGGTCTGCCTGGGGTGCCCTATGCTATCAAAGAGACCTGCTTCCGCTCCACGCAAGCGGCGTGGTCGCCAATGGCCGCGTGTTCGCGTTCACCGGGCCGTCAGGAAGTGGAAAATCGACCCTGGCAGCGGCGATGGCCGATCGCGACCTGGGATTCTTCACTGATGATGTGCTGGTGATCAATCCAGATGAGATCGGCCGCGACAAAACGATCTGTTATGCCGGACAAAAGGACATGAAGTTGTGGGCAGACGCTTTGAAACTTGTCGACGCGGAACAAGGAGAACAGGTTCGGGATCGCGACGGCTTCGAGAAGTTCTTTGCCAATCCCGCCGCGCAAGTGGCAGATGTAAGTGCTCAGCTTGATTGCATCGTCCTGCTGAAGAACGAAAATGCGAGAACGAATAAAGATCCCGTCGCATTCGAAAGGATTAGCGGGGGGAAATCGCTAGTTTCGCTGCGCAATTCGATCTACCGGCAACGGTTTGGGCTGGCGATTATGGGTCGGCAACGGATGTACAGCATTCTGGCGAAGCTGATAGCAACAGTTGAGATTCACGAATTCGATCGCCCTCTCGCGAAGCAGCACTTCGAGGCGACAAGCGGGGCGATGCAGCAATGGATCGCGTCGCGCGCGTCAGGGTGATAGATTGTATGGCGGATGGAACTGGCATATGCTGGCTTGCTTCATTCCCAAAATCTGGGAACACGTGGACCCGTATACTGCTTTCCAACCTGACCGCCCCGGACGACCTCGAACAGGATGCGTTCGTCTCGCTCAACGGTTCAATCTCTTCCAATCGCCCATCATTTGACAGCATTGCAGGCCTGCCTTCGTCAGACCTCACAGACGATGAAATCGACCTCTTGAGGCCAGAAATCTACCGCGAGATGGCGCGTACGGCATCGAAACAGCTTTTCACGAAGGTGCACGACGCCTTTCATTTGAACACATATGGTGAGTCGATCTTCCCCAAAGATTGCAGCAAAGGCGCAATTTACCTTGTCCGCCATCCTTATGATGTCGCGGTCTCTTACGCAAAACACCAGGGGCACAGCAGTTTCGACAAAATCATCAAGCAGATGAACAACACCGACCACGCGATGGCCGGTGGCAACAAGTCGCAATTGAGACAGATAACAAGTGGATGGAGCGGGCACTTCCTCAGCTGGCACGAACAGGATGCCATGCCCGTGTTGACTCTGCGTTATGAGGATATGCTGGAAGACACCAAAGCTTGCCTGCTCCGGATGATCGATTTTCTAGGCCTTGGCACGGAGTACACGGACGCCGAGGTTACTTACGCGGTCGAGGCTTCGCGCTTTGAGAAGTTGCAGCAAAGGGAGGCCAAGATCGGCTTTCGCGAACGCCCCGAACGGGCTGAGAGTTTTTTCAGATCGGGTCGATCCGGCGAGGGTCGCGAGGTGTTAACCCGATCACAGCGCGATGCCATTGCAACAACTCACAAACTGGTGATGGACAGGCTTGGTTACGAACCTTAGGCAAACGCACCAAGGGCAGCTCCAAAAAAGGGGAAGACATGGCAATTGCTTTGGACAGCAAGATTGCGAAGACTGATCAATGCATCTTGGCAGAAGCTGATGATGATCTCGTCCTGCTCAGCCTGGCAGATGGGCGATTCTATGCCTTGAAAGAAACAGGTCGCCGAGCATGGGAGCTCTTGGATGAGCATTCGACATTATCCACACTGGTTTCTGCCATGCAGCTTGAGTTTGAGATCGACAACGAAACATGCGCCAGAGAGCTGACTGACCTTCTCATGTCACTCAAGGAACGCGAATTCATAACAGTCGTCGACTAGTTCTTGGTAGTGGCGGACAACACACCATGAACAAGGCAGAACCCATTGTCTCTCTCGACAAATTTGCCGAGCGTCCTGCACATCGTGATCCGCGTGTTTACATTGCTGTGCTCGCGATGGCGGCTCTCGCAATCGCATTCTGGAGCGGGTCCCGGTATCCGGCGCTAAACGAAAAGGCGATGATGGGCGGCGACGCACCGATATCGGGCCTCGCCTTTGACATCCTGCTCGACATAATGCCGGATAGCTCCTGGTGGTGGGCGTTCATTGCGAACACAACCAACTGGATTTACACAAATATCAAAGGGATGACATTCGGCGTGCTGTTCGGAGCCGCCCTTCTGACAGCGCTTTCCCTATTCCGAAACCGCACTTTCAAAAGCGGCTTCGCCAATTCAGCGCTAGGGGCCGCGATTGGTGCACCTCTTGGTGTCTGTGTCAATTGCGCCGTCCCGATCGCGGTTGGCATGCACCTTGGCCGAATGCGGCTCGAAACGACACTGTCGGCAATGATGGCATCGCCCACACTTAATGTAATTGTGGTTTCCATGAGCTTCGCGTTGCTCCCGCTCCATATCGCGGTCACCAAGCTAATGGCCTCACTCGCACTCGTGCTCCTGATCGTGCCACTGGCCTGCAGGTTTATCCTTCATCGGGAAACCGAGCTGACAAAGTCGAGCGTTGGGAACATGTCTCAGGTTTCCGAACCGAAAGGACTTACCGGTTGGCTCGCCAGGCGCTTGACCCCACGCGACGCTGGTCCCCCCGCAGAAGGCATCCTGGGTAATGTCGGTTGGTACCTCCGCAATTTTCTGCGCAACCTGTTCAATATTGCCCTCCTTACGGTCCCGATGATGCTGCTTGCCGCGATGCTGGGAGCCGTAATCGCGTCCATGTTCGACACGACCGAGCTAGCTCAGATTCTACCGCGAAGGGGGCTCTTCATCATTGCTGCGAGTCTCGTGCTTGTCGCCTTCATTGCCGCTTTCGTCCCAGCCCCGATTGCGTTGGATGTCATTCTGACTGTCATTCTTCTCAACATCGGTTTGCAACCCTATTACGGCACGACAGCCGTGATCGCTCTGGGCTCAACCAGCATCTATGCCGCGATCGTGCTTTGGCGCGTTATCTCACCACGAACGGCGATCACTATGTATGCGTCGGTTGTCGGCCTCGCGATCATGGGCGGCCTCGTATCGATCTATATCGGCCCGCTTGAAAAACGCTGGCAGGACGAACGGCTCAAAGAAGCCCTCGTATCAGTTCAAACGCTCAACCTCCCTGCAGTCCCTTCCGCAGGCACTGCCAGTTCGGCAGTTGAACTGGCTGCCATCACGTCTGCGAAACGGGCCACCGAGACACCAGTGCTGGCGATCACGCAATCATCGCAAGGCAGCATGGTAACGATCTCGCAGCTAGCGACGCCGGCCACCGCTGCATCGACGCTGACCGGCAGCGAAGGACCGGTGTTCACCCGGCTGAGCGGATCTGAGATCGGGCTGGACGATGCTGGCGTGATAACCCCACTCTACGAGATCGGCACCTATATGTTCGGCAGCTCGATTGCTGCCGGCGATATTGATGGCGATGGCTGGGATGATATCCTGACGCCGCGCCCCGCGACAGCCACGGGACTGTCCCTGTTCCGAAACACAGGCGGGACTTTTACCCGTCAAGAACTCGATCTGGGTCCCTTTGCGAGCCGGGAGTTTGTTGCTGTCGCATTTGCGGATTGGAGCGGCGACGGCGAGATCGACCTCGTCGCCAGCACCCGCGACGATGAAGTGATAATCCTCCCCAACACAGGGGGGGATTTCGACGTCGATGCAGCCACAGTGATCACACTCCCGCCCCGGATGATCGGAATGGCACTGTCGTTCGCAGACTTTGACCAGGACAACAGGCTCGACCTGGCAATTGGGGCCTGGGCTCGCCTGGTCGGGTTTGAAGGCGGCGCAGGAATGCTTGCCAAAGATGCGCTGGTCTATGTGGCCTGGAACGAAGGCGATGGATCGTACGATCTTGCCACAATCGAAACCACGCCCGGCCAAACCCTGACGCTGCTCGCGCACGATTTTGATGGCAATGGTTATCCAGACATCGCGAAGGGAGATGATCTCGCGCCAACCGACGAGATTCTGTACTTTGGCGAAAACCGCACCACTCTGCCTCGAGGCAGCGACAATCAGCCTTTCCCGTATGTCACCCGGACAACGATGGGGTACACCATCGGTGACTGGAACCGCGATTTGATTGCCGACATCTATTCGGTCCAGATCGCCGATCCCGGTCAGAGGGATCGCGATGTGTTGCAGAACAATGGCCGCTACATCGAGTTTTGCCGTCAGTTTGGGGCGGATTTGGGTTGGCCTTTGGCGCGGGTCCGCGCCTGCGCGGCTGACATGCGGTCAATCGACACAATCCGCAACTCCAGCGATCGCCCCAGTCTCGCGTGCATGAATCTAACCGTGCAGCGCGAATTCGATATCTGTTCTGCAATGAATTACATCAAGGCCTCTATGCGCACTCTCGATGGCGCATCGGACCAAGAGAAGAATGAACTGGTTCGGCAGTGTGAAACCCTTCTGGCGTTCGAGCCTCGGCTACAGGGGCTTTGCGCTGGCCTCCTGATCGATACGATTCCTCGAGGCGGAAAAGAGGAATACCTCAAGTATCACCCTCCGATCATGCGCCGAACGAATCTCCTCTTTACAGGATTGGACAACAGCTCCTTCCGCGATGACGGCGAAGAGCAGGGCGTTCAGTTCCCAGGCTGGAGCTGGAATGCACGTTTCACCGATCTCGATCAGGACGGTTGGGAAGATCTTCTGGTGATGACCGGGATCTGGTTATCGCCGTCTACAAGCAAGGAAAACGTACTCTATCAGAACCGGCAAGGACGTTTCAGGGACAAGACCAACGAGTTTGGCCTGGGCGACAGTACACCGAGCTATGCCTACGCCTTGCTGGACTTTGATCGCGATGGAGACATCGATGTGATCCGCCCTACCGATTCCCTGTCCATGGTGGTGCATCGCAATGATCGACCTTCGGGCAAGGCACTTTGGATAAGCTTGCGGGACGGCAAGGGAAATTCGGCGGCAATCGGGTCTAGCGTGACCATCTGCACCAATGGCGCGACGCGTGTGTCTGCGGGCAAGTGTCAAAGGCGCTGGATTCATGCCGGTGGCGGTTACAAATCCATCGACCCCTCAGCCGCGCACTTCGGCCTGGGCTCGGCCAATCAGGTTTCCTTGATTGAGGTGGTCTGGCCAGACGGGGAAGTCTCTACCCTTCGTCCTGAAGCCTTGGCCGACGGCGATATCCGGATAGAACGACGATAGGCCTAAAGTGATGGGAACGCCAAAGGCGTGACCACAGGCGATCACTACGCCTGATGAAGTAGTCAAAAATGGGAAGCCCGGCCAGATTGCTCTGACCGGGCTGGGTGAGGAAGCCTTTCGGCTGGAGTCTAGACCCTTCGCTTAGCCTAGAAATCTGCCCGCAGAATCAACGTGTAACGCCGATCGTTGCGGAAATAGTTGCGCGGTGCCCGCAAGCCATCTTCGTTGATGGATTGCGTAGTCTCCGTGACATCATCGAGCAGGTTCACACCTTGCAGGCCAACCTTTACGTTGTCAGTCACATCGAAGAAGATCGAGGCGTCGAGTTGACCGGTTGCGGGTTGGTAGATCGAGGCGAATGGGAAGATCACATCTCGCGGTGTCAGCTGGAAAGAACTGCGCCAATTGTACGCGACGCGAGCCTGAACTCCGCCTTTCTCATAGAGACCGACTGCGTTGAGATTGTGTTTTGAAACACGCGGGAAGATACCTCGATCCACAGCGAACTGAGCAACTGGAATATCATCTTCAGCCGGAAGTCCTAAATCCAGCGATGGCTCTACACCTTCGGCATCAATGTACGAATAGTTGAACTGCATACCGAGGCCACTGAGGAAGCCTGGCAAGAAGTCATAGAATTGCTGATAAGCGAACTCGAAGCCCTTAACCTCAGCCTTCTCGCTTGCATTGACCGCCGCATTTCTGGGAACCGCGAAGCCATCCGCTTCCAGCACGACCGGCTCAAAATTGATGTAGTCGTCAATCGATTTATAAAAACCCGTTAGCGTGATCGAGCCCGTACGAGAAAAATAGTACTCATAGGTTAGATCGAAATTCCACGCCGTTTGCGGAAGCAATGACGCATTGCCAGTAGGAGAACCACCTACGCCTGCCGCAGTAAAGCCGCCAAAAGTTGCAATATCACCGCCCATCCCATCGGATGTGACGACATCCGGCAATGTGTCTATTCGCACACGCTGGAATATGTCGTCGACGCCCGGACGTGCCATGGTGCGCGATGCTGCGAACCGGAAGATATGCCCCCCATCAAATTCTAGCTTTGCATTGAAACTCGGGAGGAAGAAGTCGTAGTCCGTTTCGACCACTTCGGTCGTCAAACGCCCGTCCCCAAAAAGGGCCTGAAGCGCGGCGCGATCTTCAGAGCAAACTCCCGGCTCGACAAAGGTTGGTGAGAGGCGGCTGGGATTCGCGGGATTGCAGAGATCGTTGTCAGGATCGTCCGGGTTCGCAAAGTTGAACAGGCTGGCAAAAGACGGAACCCTTGTAACCGTATCGACCTCGCGTTTGCTGCGTACATACCGCAAACCAATGTTACCGGTCAGGGAAGTACCGCTATCGAAGTCCTGACCCCAATCGACTCTGATGTAGGCGGCAATATCGTCGCGGTTTACGTTACCAACTTCGCTGGGGAAGAACGGTGTGCCCGCAATCAGGCTCTCGTCGCTGCCGACACGATTGGCAAGAGTTGCATAAGGGCCACCGAATGGACCCGAGCCTGAGGCGCCACCAGCCGCAGCACGGATCGCCTCGATAGTAGCAGCCCATGCCTCATAATCTTCGGTCGCCGGTCCACTATAGAACGGTGCGCCAGCTGACAGACCGGTCGTACCCTCACCATCCCGGTTGAAATTGGTGAACGGAAACAGTGCGAAGTTGCCCGATACAGCCGCTTCGATATCCGGGTTCGAGTTACCACCAAGCTGCACAAGTTCGTTGCCGGACCAGACCTCGGACATATTGCCCCAGTTGAAGTCGGACTGGCGAAGAAGTCGATCTTGTTGGGAATAGCGTGCGCCGGCACGCACAGAGCGAAGCCATCCATCGCCAGAGAAATCATATTCCACGTCACCGCGGAAAGCCAACGAGTCAGCTTCGTTGTCAGTCAAGTGATCCATGGTGGAGCGCAGGAAGAAGTTGGAGAAATCACGGTAGTACCGATCAGGTTCCCCATCAGGAATGACATGCGTAACGATCGGCGTTTCTTCCGAAATGTCGATAAAGATGGGAGCAAAGAAAGAACCGTGCACGGTAAGGTCGGTAACCTGAGCTTCGGAATCGATGTATTGGACATCGAAGTTGAAACGCAGGTCGTCTGTCGGTGCAAACTTCAGATTGAAGCCGAAATCATTGGTGACATCGTTCTCGGAACGCTCCCGGAACAGAGCGAGCTGTTGTCCACCAGTGGACGGAAACAAGCTCGGATTGGGACCGCGCCATTGACTGTTATCGCTAATGGTTCCGCTTTGGAAAACGCCATCTTCGTCAAAGACAAAATCCGACGGATCGAGGTTGTCTCGCGATCCGGAATTGTCGACGGTTGTCTCAGTGACATTCTCACCCCAGACTAGGTCGGAATCCGACCGCAAGAACTGTGCTGTCGCGAGCCAGCGGCCATCAGGGCTTTCATACTGTAGAGCCCCAGCCAGCGTAAGGCGTTCACGATCAAATTGCTGTGTGCGGACACCGCCACCGCCCGGCACATAGACTGTCCCAAAACCATAGTCAGCTTCACGAAAATCAGCGATACTCACGGCATCGGCACGCGACTTCAGGTTCGAATATGCTGCGTTGAGCAAGATGCCGAACCGGCCACCATCTGTATCCCAAGCATTCGAGTACAGACCAGAGACGGTCGGAGTAACTTGTTCCGCGAAATCGCCGTAATTGCCTTCAATCGAGAAGGCGACGACCTGACCGTTCTTGTCAAACGGCAGACGGGTGCGGAGATCGATAGTACCTGACAGACCACCTTCAATCAGGTCTGCCGTCTGATTTTTAAAGACAACGACGCTGCCGAGCAATTCAGGCGAAACGTCTTCAAAGCCCAAAATGCCTGAACTGTTCGCACCAAACACGTCGCGCCCATTGAGCTCCGACCGCACGAAAGGAATACCTCGAACGTTAACACCGCTACCTTCAACGGCGAAGTGATCGGGATCGTC
The DNA here is from genome assembly GCA_038534015.1 of Pseudomonadota bacterium. GTDB lineage: Bacteria > Pseudomonadota > Alphaproteobacteria > Sphingomonadales > Sphingomonadaceae > Erythrobacter. The sequence goes on from JBCAXQ010000014.1 coordinate 13,003, forward strand.
AGCTCCGGAAAAGCGCAGGACGTTGACCCCAGGAACGCGCTGAAGAACCTCAGAAACCGAACGGTCAGGAAGAGCCCCGATATCCGATGCAGTGACGACATCGACCACGGTGTCCGATTCACGCTTAAGCTCTTGTGCCGATTCAAGCGAAGCACGAATGCCCGTGACAATGATGAGCTCGCCTTCATCTTCTGCGGGTTGTTCGGCAGGCTGACCTTCTGCTTCCTGAGCCAGCGCTGGAGTGGCTGCCAGCAAGCCCAGTGTTGATACGCCGCAAAGCAGTGTCTTAGAAACGACGCCGTCATCGGCGCGAGCGCGATTAAGTTTCACCAATTTTCCCTCCCAAGGCACCCCTTATAGGGGTCACGCAGTCTTATCTATGGTGATTTGACCCAATCTTGACACCGTTGTCAACTATGATTGTCTGAACTTGTGGATTGGAGTGCGCTAATACCACACCCCTAATTTATATTATTGATCTTGCGTCACAATTTTTGGAGATGAAGTCGCGGTGCGATGGCATTTCGTTGGCCGCGTTATCAATTGTTGAACCGATTTGACGAACGACCGAGTCGATTCTGGCCATTGGCAGCTTTGCAATCAAGGGGTTGGTCGCCACCGGCTCAATCCCCTGTCCATACATCACCGCCAGCCAGCTGGCCGTGCCAAACACGTCGTTGGGTTCTTCAAATATCCGGCCTCCCTCACGGAATTGCGCAATCCGTCTTTCGAGCTCACTTGGTAGCTCAATCGTTTGGCAATGCCTCCAGAACTCCGTATCGTCGCGGCGGGTCGCGGTGTAGTGCAGCACTAGGAAATCGCGCACACGCTCATATTCTTTCAAGGTGCGCGCATTGAATGCGTCAATATCCGAAGGGGTGAAGCGTTTATCCGGAAAATGGGTGAGCAGGCGCGCAATGCTGGTCTGGATCAGGTGGATGCTGGTCGATTCAAGCGGCTCCATGAAACCTGCCGCCAGGCCCAGCGCCAGCACATTCTTGTTCCAGAACTTCTTGCGATGTCCGGTGACGAAACGCAGGCGGTTCGCGTCTGCCAGAGGTTCGCCATCAAGGTTATCCCGCAGGATAGCCTCAGCATGATCGTCCTCCATGAACTCGCTGCAATAGACATGGCCGTTCCCAGTCCGATGCTGAAGAGGAATGCGCCATTGCCAGCCTGCGTCGCGCGCCGTCGCACGCGTGTAGGGAATAGGAAAGCCATTGCTCTCGCACGGGATTGCCACGGCCCGGTCACACGGGAGCCATGTGCGCCAATCCTGATACCCCGTCTTCAACGTCTGTTCGATCAGCAAACCTCGAAAACCGGAACAGTCTATGAAGAAATCACCGCTAATCGTCTCGCCGCTCTCGAGCGACACCGAAGATACATATCCACTCTCTCCTTCCTGAAGGACATTGCCGATCTTGCCTTCAATGCGCTCAACGCCTTTGGCTTCGGCAAACCTGCGCAAGAATGCTGCATAGAGCGAGGCGTCAAACTGAAACGCATAGTTGATCCCGGCATGCGCTGATTGCGGCCTGTCAGTAACTGGACGCATGAACTTCTCGCGTCGGCACGCCTCGACCATTAGTGAATAGGAGAACAGATCATCTTTCTCCCCTGCGAGGCTGCGGTGTAGCCAGTATTGATAGAAGGGTATGGCATCGAAATCATAGCCGAAGTCGCCGAACGGGTGGATGTAGCTGTGCCCAAGCTCCAGCCAATCGACGAACTCGATGCCAAGTTTGAAAGTGGCATTGGTTTGACGGACGAATTCGTCTTCATCGATCCCGAGCATGGTGTTGTATGCTATGATTGGTGGGATCGTTGCCTCACCTACACCCACAGTTCCGATCGCCTCGGATTCAATCAAGGTAACTTTGGTTGGGGACCCATCTAGAAGGTGACCCAATGCTGCTGCAGTCATCCAGCCGGCAGTCCCACCGCCGACTATCACCACCCGGTCGAGCAGATGCGCACTCATGCGACATTTGCTTTCAATTCGATCGGATCGGCCTTGCAATAACGGTCAAGATAAGCCTGATGCCTAGGCATTGCCGCAACGGTCTTCGAGTACAAGCCACGCATGTTCGCCAAGCTCTGGGAGAGGTTTGACTGGCCAATGCCTTCGGCGACCGGGCTGTGCCCCTGCGGTCCCCACCCCTGACCTTCGGCTACAGCCAGCCAACTTGTGATATCAAACAGCTCCGCATCGTATTTGAAGAAACGGCCACGGGACTTCAACAGCGCTATCTTCTGCTCCAGACTTTCCGGAACAGGCATTTCGCGAACATAGTCCCAGAACGACGAATCATCGCGCTTGGTCGCTTTATAGTGCAGGATCAGGAAGTCCCGGACATGAGTGAAATCATCGGTCATCAATCTGTTGTATTCCGCGCGTTCCTTTGGCGCATCGACCGTTCCTGGAAAGAGCGCGGCGAGCTTCGCAATTCCCATCTGGATGAGATGGATACTGGTTGATTCCAGCGGTTCCAAAAAGCCCGCTGACAATCCTATCGCAACACAATTGCCCGACCAGAAGTGGTTCCTGTGCCCGGTCTGGAAACGCAGGTGATTGGGAGAGCTTATCGGCGCTGCATCAAGGTTTGCCAGCAGCATCTCTTCAGCCTGTTCCGAAGACAGATGCGCATCGCAGTACACGTGACCGTTGCCGGTTCGGTGCTGCAGCGGGATACGCCACTGCCACCCGGCTTCGCGTGCCGTTGATCGCGTGTATGGCACAGGATCACTGCGTTTCTCGGATGCCACGGCGACAGCGCGATTGCAGGGCAGCCAGTGGCTCCAATCCTGATATTCGGAACCGCATGCACCGTCGATAATGAGCCCACGAAAACCCGTACAATCAATGAAAAGATCGCCTGTTATCCGACGATCCTCATCAAGAGAAAGCGCAGTTATCAAACCTGTATCAGTGTCTTGCTCCACCCGCTCAATCTTGCCCTCGATACGTGTCGCACCCTTCGTTTCCGCAAAACGCCTCAGGAAGGCGGCATAGAGCGCTGCATCAAAGTGGTAGGCGTAGCCCAATTGCCCAATGACCTGGCCATGATCAGGCTCAGGCTTGAGGAACTTTTCCGCATAGGCCGCTAGGGTGTTGATCGAGTAGTCCGCAAGACCATGATCATCGCCAAGCCCGCGAAGACGAGACCAAAACTGGTGAAAATCAATGCCCTCAAGATCAAAGCCATAGCGACCAAAAGGGTGGAAGTAGCATTCGCCTAACCCTCCCCAATCCTTGAACTCGATTCCCAGCTTGAATGTGGCCTGGGTTTCACGAACAAAGGCGTGTTCATCGATTCCGAGTTGCGTGTTGAACTTGGCAATCGGCGGAATTGTTGCCTCGCCAACACCGACCGTCCCTATGGCTTCGGATTCTACGAGAGTGACGGAAACACCGGCTGGCACCAATAGCTTGGCAAGCGCGGCTGCGGTCATCCACCCGGCCGTACCCCCTCCCGCTATCACAACCTGCTTAATCGGCTGGTTTTTCATGCGGCCGCTCCTCGCATAGGAACCTGTTCAATCTGCTTTCTCAGCATCGAGAGCCATTTCAGCAGATCACCTTCAGGCATGGCATTGGCCATGCGGTCATGGCGGCGCGGCCTTATGCCGCGCTCCCAAAGCGCGGCGAGCCATTCCGCCTGGCCGAACACCTCAAAGTCTTCGGTCGGGATTCGCCCGCATGCCTCGAACAGATCGATCTTGCGCTTCAGAGAGGGCCGTTCGGTCTTGAACGGGTCCATCGCGAACAGCAGCTCTCGCATGTCATCAATCCTGTCGAGCTCAGACCTTGCGAGGCGTGAGTACTCCAATTGTTCGGACTCGAAGTCTTTGGCGTCACCGATCAAACCGACGAGGCGGCGCGCCGCATTTGCGCAGATTTGCCAATCAAGACCAGGAATGTCGGGACACCCAGTCACGGTAACCTTGCCATCAGACCATCCTGGCTCTGCTGAGTTGATCCTGCAATCGATCACAACATGAGCTGAATTTGCCTCCTCAGGAGAGGAGATGATCGCACCGTTCTCGCGCGCCAGTTCCAACAACGCTGTCGCATACTTCGCCCGCTGCACAGTCCACCCGGCTTCCAATGACACTTGCGCCAGGTCTGGCAAGGCAAGTGCTTTCTCTAATGCCAAAGCCAACGAGAAATCGGGCAGATCTGGTTGTTCGGTTATGGAATTGGCGCGGTGCCAGAAGTGGTGAAATGCCACACCTCCATTCGTCAGCCCATGAGGCGAGAATGGCAGCGAAACCGCCCCGCGGCTCGTTTCCACCCTGAATGCAAACGCAGGGTTCCCCGATTGTGCTGCTCGCGACAAGCCAATCTCGGCATGGAAGCGTTCGTGGTCCGGCCGCAGAAGTAGAGGGCCATCGCTTTCGCTCTCAGCCTCTGGCTGAATGATGACCTCTTGCCCAGGAGCAGCCCACCTCGCGGCTAGGTATGCGCCGATAACGCCTGCCTTCAAGGCTGGTCCGACAATCGCTATTCGTTTGTCGCTCATGCCGCCTCGCTGAGTTTGACATGGCGGCTGAGATAAGTCGCGTGATCTTCCATCGACGAGGCTGCTTTGTGCATATGTGCTCGCAATCCGTAAAGATGTTGCCTGATTTGAGCATCGGGCAGGCGGTTGACCCGCCCATCATGGTCGCGCGGCATTGCACGCTGGCCGATCAGAACTGCAATCCAGCTGGGGACCAGGAACAGGCCGTGTTCATAAGCCGAAACGTGGCCGTGGGCCGCGAACAGTTCGAGCCTCTCGCGCAAACTATCAGGAACCTGCATCGTCCGCATGTGATTCCAGAATTCGGAATCATCGCGCTCGGTTGCGCTGTAGTGGAGGATCAGGAAGTCTCGGATCCGCTCGAACTGCAGATCCATCCAATAGTTGTATTCCTCCGTCTCGACCTCGCAATCCTGACTGTCCGGGAACAGTTCGAGCAGCTTTGTGATGCCTTCCTGAATCAAATAGATGCTGGTCGATTCCAGCGGTTCCAGAAACCCACCTGATAGCCCAATGGCCACAACATTGCGGTTCCAAAGCTTGCGGCGTTTGCCCGTTACGAACCGCAGTAGGCGAGGATCAGCAAGCGGTTTTCCCTCAAGGTTGCGCATCAACGTTTCGCAAGCGGCATCATCGGAAAGGAATTGGCTGGAATAGACGTGACCGTTGCCAGTGCGGTGCTGCAACGGAATGCGCCAGCTCCAGCCAGCTTCATGAGCGGTGGCGCGGGTGTAGGGCAACAACGGTCCGGCGCTTTCGCAAGGTGCGGCTACAGCTCGATCGGCTGGCAGATATTCGCTCCAGTCGTCGTAACCGGTTTTCAGCGCCTTTTCGATCAGCAACCCGAAGAAGCCCGTGCAATCGACAAACAGATCACCGGTGATCTCGCTACCATCCTCCATTGCAAGATGGGATACCGCTCCGCTTTCGCCATCGAGCGAAACATCGACAACCTTGCCTTCAACGCGCGTCACTCCCCGCGCCTCGGCATGAGCGCGCATGAACGGCGCGTATTGGAGCGCATCAAACTGGTAGGCGTAGCGGTAGGTGGATAATACCGAGCGCGGATCATCGCTGGGTGGTTGAAACTTTCCCTGCCTGCACGCAATCACCGGAAGTGAGTAATCATCGAGCGGGCCCACCCCAGGCTCGCCCGCGAATTTGCGCCAATACTGGTGAAACGCTACCCCATCATTGGGCAAACCGAATTCTCCGAACGGGTGAATGTAGCTGTCACCCTTCCGTCCCCAATTCACGAACTCGATGCCAAGTTTGAATGTGGCGGAGGTCGCCGCCATGAACTCGGCCTCATTCACGCCGATCGTGTCGTTAAAGTGCTTGATGTGAGGCAGGGTCGCTTCGCCAACGCCGACTACGCCAATCGCTTCGGATTCGATCAAGGTTATTTGCAGGCCAGTCGGCCCGAGCATGCTCGCAAGGCCCGCAGCCGTCATCCAGCCTGCGGTTCCTCCGCCCACGACGACGACATGATTCACCGTTTTCGCAGCGTCGCCAGTGGCCACTCGCAGTCTCCTCTCTCCCACACAAAGATCGCATGCAGTCCGCCGATGTCAATCTAGACCGGCATTCTGTTAAGCAGACCATCCACAGAGGCTCCTCTTGACCTCCATGCCGATTCAGTAATACAAATTGACAACGTAAGACAAGATGGCAATTCAAGGCCACTTGCCGGGAGGGATGGTTTGATGTCTGCGCGTCTGCAGATGGGTATGGTTGGTGGTGGACAAGGTGCATTTATCGGCGCCGTTCATCGCATGGCCGCTGCATTGGACGGACAGATCAGTCTTTCCTGCGGCGCATTCAGCCGGGATCCCGAGAATGGCCATAGGACAGGTCTCGAACTCGGGCTTGATCCGGATCGCTGCTACACTGATTTTCAGACCATGTTGGTCGAGGAGAGCTCGCGGACCGACAGCATTCAATGTGTGTCGATTGTCACGCCCAACAACACCCATGTGCCGATGGCCAAGGCATCGGTTGAAGCAGGCTACCATGTGATGTCCGATAAGCCCGCGGGCATTAGCCTTGCCGAGGTCGAGGAACTCGCTGGAGTGCTTGCTGGGTCAAACGTGCACTATGGTCTGACACACACTTATCTCGGCTATCCTATGGTTTGGCAGGCTCGGCACCTTGCCAACCAACCGAACTTCGGCCCGATCCGCAAGGTGCTCGTCAGCTACACTCAGGGTTGGCTCGCAACTTTGGCGGAAAATAGCGGCAACAAGCAGGCTGCTTGGCGCGTCGATCCAACACTAGCAGGCCCGGCAGGCGCGCTTGGCGACATTGGCAGCCATGCCCACAGCCTGGTTGAATTCATCGCCAATTCCCGCATGAACTCGTTGTCAGCGCGGTTGCGCAGCCATTACTCAGAGCGCACGCTCGACGATGATGGCGAAATCGCTTTCACTCTCGAGAACGGAGCCACCGGGACCCTGATCTCAAGCCAGGTCTATGCAGGCGATGAGAATGACCTGTCGATCCGTGTCTATGGCCAATATGCTGGCCTCGAATGGCGGCAGATGGAGCCAAATTCGCTGATCGAGCGACGAACCAGCGGTGAAGTCATCACCCACAGATCGGGGATCGACAAGCCGCTTTGCAAAGAAGCTTTGGCTCGCTGTCGTCTGCCTTCCGGCCACCCCGAAGGTTACGTCGAAGCTTTCGCGAACCTCTATCGGAACTTCGCTCACGCGCTCCGGGATGGAGTTGCTCCGAACGCCTATGGAGTGCCGGGCATAGCCGAAGCATTGCGAGGCATGGCTTTTCTCGAAGCGGCCATCGCAAGCAGTGCGCAAGACAGTGCCTGGCATGACATCAAAGCGCCTTCGGCAGGTTCTGATCTGAAAGGACTTCTCACATGAAGGAAATCCGAGGGCCCGCAATCTTCCTCGCCCAGTTCATGAGCGACACAGCCCCTTTCAACTCTCTGGATAGTATCTGCGAATGGGTTTCCTCACTCGGGTACAAGGGCATCCAGATCCCGTCGAACGACACCCGTTGCATGGATCTGGATCTTGCCGCTGAAAGCCAGGACTACTGCGACGAACTGGCTGGACGCTGTGCGGAACATGGTATCGCGATCACCGAGCTCGCCACCCACCTCCAAGGCCAATTGGTGGCCGTGCATCCTGCCTATGACGATCTGTTCGATGGGTTTGCCCCCGCCGAACTGCATGGCAAACCCGCAGCGAGGCAGGAATGGGCCGTCGGCCAGATGAAAAAGGCTGCGATCGCCTCTTGCCGTTTGGGATTGAAAGCCTGTCCAAGCTTTCCAGGTGCGCTGATGTGGCACCTTGTCTATCCCTGGCCACAACGCCCGGCTGGCCTTGTCGATGCGGGGTTTGCCGAGCTCGCGCGCCGGTGGCGTCCGATCCTTGATATCTTTGACGAGAACGGGATCGACGTGGCGTACGAGATCCATCCCGGCGAAGACCTGCATGATGGCGCAAGCTTTGAAGCCTTCTTAGCTGCTGTCGATGGGCATCCGCGAGCGAACATCCTGTTCGACCCAAGCCATTTCGTGCTGCAACAACTCGACTACTTAGCCTTCATAGATCGCTATCATCCCCGGATCAAAGCCTTCCATGTTAAGGACGCGGAATTCCGCCCAGATGGAAGAACTGGTGTCTATGGCGGATACCAGAAATGGCAGGACCGCGCGGGCCGTTTCCGGTCCTTGGGCGATGGCCAGGTCGATTTCCGTCAGGTTTTCAGCAAGCTGACCCACTATGGGTTTGACGGTTGGGCGGTGCTCGAATGGGAGTGCTGTTACAAACATCCAGAGCAGGGTGCTGCCGAAGGCGCACCCTTCATCGCCGATCACATAATCCGCCCGACTGAATACGCATTTGACGATTTTGCAGGGGGCGGCACCGATCCAGACATGATTGCACGTGCCCTCGGGATCGCACCGCCACAGAGCAAGGCCTGAGCAACGGGTCCGAGAGGGAGCATAATGCAAGCCAGCGAATATCCGCGCACCAAGCTTTTCTGGATCGGGGTTCTGACCCTGTTCACAGCTGCACTATTGTTTTCACTAAGGGTTGGGCTTGCGGCCGATATTCAGGCCGATGTCTATGCCGGTCTGGCCAATCCTGGCGAGGCAATCGGCGGAGCGTTAGGCGCTGCTTTCCTAGGCTTTGGCTTCACTCTTTTTCTCGCGAGCCCGCTACTGGATGCGCTGGGTATTGGCAATGTACTGCGCGGTGCAGGAATGTGTTTCTTTGGCGGGACAGTCTTGGCCGTTGGTGGAGCCAGTTTTGCTGGACCCGAGACCGCACAGACGCTGTTCTGGATCGGCTTTCTGATCCAGGGAATTGGCTGGGGCGCGATGGAGGCGGCTGTCAACCCGATGACGACCGCGCTCTACCCTGAAGACAAGACCCACCGCCTCAACGTGTTGCATGCATGGTGGCCAGCTGGCCTGATAGCAGGCGGGCTTATTGGCTTTGCGGTCAGCGGGCTGGAAATTCCATGGCGCATGGCAATGGCGGTCGCGTTCCTGCCTGCGCTGCTCGTCTTGATCCTGTCCATGGGCGTGCGTTTCCCACCAACCGAACGCGCGGCAGATGGCGTCTCTTTTAAGGATATGATGCTGGAGATAGTGCGTGCACCAACCTTCCTGATCTGGCTCGGCGCAATGCTGCTGACCACCTCGCTTGAGCTTGGTCCGGCAAGCTGGATCAACACTGCGCTGTCGGCAAAGGTCGGTTTCAATGCCGTGCTGTTGCTGGTCTACGTTTCTGGCTTGATGTTCGTAATGCGCCACTTCGCTGGTGTACTGGCAAACGCACTCTCCAATGCCGGCGTGCTCTGGATTTCCAGCCTTGCTGCGATGATTGGTCTATATTCCATGTCGCAGGCCGCCAGCCCGGCGCTCATTATTGCTGCAACCACAATCTGGGGCATGGGCGTCGCTCTGCTGTGGCCGACCATGATGGCGACCGTGTCCGAGCGTTACCCAAAAGGGGGGAGCTGGTTCATCGGCCTGATCGGCTCATTCGGAGCGCTTGCAATCTACTTCCTCTTGCCAGCGCTTGGAAGGCAGTATGACGCGGCGATGATTGCCGAAGCAGGCGATGCAGACGTGCTTGCTCGTTTGCGAGACACTGGCACCCCTGAAGCTGCCGCTCAATTGCAAGCCATAGAAGCCGTGGCCGCGCCGCAAGCCTTCGAATTTGTCGCAATGCTGACTGTACCCTTGCTCGTGATTTTTGGAATCATATGGCTGTTTGACCGCCGGCGTGGGTCCCCGACAGGGATCAAGCCGATCGAGGGGCAGGCATGAGCGCCGCCACTTCATCATCAGAGCTGAGCAGACGTTCGCTGCTGCGCGGCACTATCACCATCGCAGGCGCCGCCATCATGCTCCCGGCCATGGGCGGCCTCGCGGGCTGTAGCTCTGCTCCACCTGCGCTTGATACGCATACGGGGCTGCTCAGCGCGCTTGCCGATCGCATCATACCGGAAACCGATACTCCGGGCGCGATCGCTGCCGGAGTGCCGCAATACATTTCTGATGTTTTCACGGACTTCTTCACCGAGGAGCAACAGCAAGAGTTCGTCGACGGGCTGGCCGATCTTTCGGCATCGCTTGCTGAAGAGTCAGGCGGTGATTTCACGACAGTCGACGCCGAGCGACAGGACGAGGCCCTGACAGGTTTTCTCGCAAAGGACGGCATGCCCGGGCAGGCCCTGTGGCAGCAAGTCCGCGATATAACGATCTTCGGATATTACACATCGGAAGTCGCCACGCAGGAACTCTCCTTTGAAGAGGTCCCTGGCCGGTATGATGCCTGCCTACCTCTCGCAGAGATCGGCAGCGCCTGGCTCGACCGCGGCGTGTGATCCCTCCCCAATCAGGAAATACTATCATGTCTGGTGCTGAAGATTTTGATGTCATCGTTGTCGGGTCGGGAATGTCCGGTGGCTACGCTGCGAAGGAGTTTTGCGAGAAAGGAATGAAGACCCTGGTGCTGGAGCGCGGCAAGATGACCGAGCACAGCGTCGGCTATGTCGGCGAGAACCAGAACCCGTGGGATATGAAACACCGCGACCGGGTCGATCCCAAGCTGATCGAAGCCGAATATCCGGTGCAAAGCACCTGCTATGCCTTCCGCGAGAGCACACGCGGTTTCTTCATCAACGACAAAGAGAACCCCTATTCGGTCGAGGATGGCAAGACGTTCGCCTGGCTGCGAGGCGACCAGGTCGGCGGCAAGTCGTTGATGTGGGCGCGCCAAAGCTATCGCTGGGCCGACATCGATTTCACCGCAAACAAGGCCGATGGCCACGGCACGGACTGGCCAATCCGATATGCAGATGTCGCGCCATGGTATGACTATGTCGAGGATTTTATTGGCATCAGTGGATCCGCAGAGGGGCTGCCGCAACTGCCCGACAGCAAGTTCCAACCGCCAATGGACCTGACCTGCGTGGAGAGAGACGCCAAGGCGAAGATCGAGACGGCTTTTCCCGGACGCAAACTCATCCCCGGACGCGCAGCTCATCTGACCCAGCCAACCGATGAACAGACATCTCTGGGCCGCGGGACCTGCCAATACCGCAATCAGTGTGAACGTGGCTGTTCGTTTGGCGCCTATTTTTCAAGCGTCTCGGCAACGCTCCCCGCGGCCAAAAACACCGGCAACATGACACTGCTCTCCGACATGTTGGTCGAACGCATAATTTTTGACGCCGGCACCGGCAAGGCGACCGGCGTGCGCACGATCAACCGCAAGACCAAAGAGAGCAAAGACTTCAGCGCCAAAGTCATTTTTCTGTGCGCCTCAACACTCGGGACGGTGCAGATCATGCTCAACTCGACGTCGGAGCGCTTTCACAACGGTTTTGCCAACTCCAGTAGAACATTGGGTAAGTATCTGATGGATCATCACACACGGATCGGAGCCGAAGGGACATATCCGGGCTTTCAGGATAGCTATTACGCCGGTCGCAGACCCAACGGAATCTATGTTCCGCGCTTCGCCAATCTTGCCAACGAAACGGATAACGAGTTCGTGCGTGGCTATGGCTATCAGGGTAATAGCCGCCGGGCTTCTTGGACGCGCGCGCTGGGCGGCAAAGGATTTGGTGAAGAGCTGAAAAACGAATTGCGTCAGCCCGCAGACAATTGGCGGTTCCGCCTACAGGGCTTTGGTGAAATGCTCCCGCGCGAAGAAAACAAGGTCACCCTGCACAAGACCAAGACAGACGAATATGGCATTCCTCAGATCCATGTGGATGTGGGCTGGTCAGAGAATGAGCGCAAAATGCGCATCGCCATGAAGCGCGATGCGATTGCCATGCTCGAAGCAGCTGGTTGCACCGATATCGAGCCGTTCGAGCAGGAGCCTGTTCCCGGCCACTGCATCCATGAAATGGGTGGTGCACGCATGGGCCGCGATCCCAAGACCTCTGTGCTCAACGGTTTCAACCAGTGCCACGATGTGCCCAACGTGTTCGCCACCGATGGTTCTGCCTTCGCCTCGGAAGCATGCCAGAACCCGTCGCTTACATTCATGGCGCTCACCGCGCGCGCCGTCGACTACGCGGCTCAGAAGATGAAAGAAGGAACGCTCGCATGATGCTCCATACCAATCGCCGCTCATTCCTTGCAGGGTCATCACTGACTTCGATTGGTCTGCTGGCGGGCTGTGCAGGACAGAGCGAAAACGCCGCTGAGCAAGAAGAAGCGCCAGGCTTCACCGAGCTTCTTGGCGTGCAGCTCTACACTGTGCGCGACCTGTTTGAGGCGGATGCCCGCGGAACTCTGGAAGCGCTCGCCGAAATCGGCGTAAAGGATTGCGAGACGGCTGGCTTGTTCGAGCACAAAGCTAAAGACGTGCGCGCGATCATGGATGATTTGGGTCTCATAAGCCGATCAGCCCATACTAGATTGCCCCAGCTAAAGGAGAGCATGGAGAGCGATTTCGAAATCGCGCAGACGCTCGGTCAGGACAAGCTCTACCTCGGCTGGATTCCCGAGGAGGAGCGTACGCCAGATGGTTACCGCGCGCTCGCAGACCTGCTTAACCGGCGCGGAGAAGAGGCCAAGGCACAAGGCCTGATGATCGGTTATCACAATCACGAATTTGAGTTCATCGAACAGGATGGAGTCACTGGATATGATATCCTGCTCGAACGCACCGACCCAGCACTGGTCACGATGGAGCTTGATTTCTTCTGGGTCGCTGATGCTGGCGTGGACCCGCTGGACGTTTTTGCCAAAGCGCCTGGTCGCTTCAGCGCCTGCCATATCAAAGACCGATCGACCGATGGAGAGATGGTCTCGGTCGGAGACGGAGTCATCGACTTCAAGACCCTGCTACCGCTTGCTGAGAAAGCCGGTATCGAGCGATTCTACATTGAACATGACAATCCGGAAGAGCCGCTAGCCTCTGTAGGTCGCAGTTACACCCACCTCACAGGCTAGCGGGCCAAAAACCGCGTCGGAAGCGCTCAATCCGATGTGAGCGCTTCGAGCATGTCTTCATCCCAGCCACCTTCCTGAGTG
>JBCAXQ010000015.1:0-24209 GCA_038534015.1 Pseudomonadota bacterium
CACTCCCTGGGCCCTCGATCAGCTGACACACAGACTTGGTCGGCGTCCCAATGGGATCACCATGCTTCCCTGCCCCACCGACATCGACAGGCCGCTCCCGCCCCAGGCCTCGGTTGAGCAGGGCAGGGGCGACTTCATCTCAGTTTTCCATTTGCAGAATCATCGGCGAAAGAACCTGAAAAACCTGGCGAAAGCATTTGCCTCGATCCAGGCGCCGACGGCCGAACACAGTCTGACCGTCATTGGCGGCGGTGACGACCAGGATGTAGCCGCATGCAGCAAACTGATCGCAGGGATCGATGGCGCATCCCTCGCCGGTCGAATGGATCGAGAGCCGCTGAGAGAAAGGATGCAACGGGCGACCGCGCTCGTCCTGCCTTCGCTGCGCGAGAGTTTTGGCCTGGTCTTTATCGAAGCCCTGTTTGCCGGACTGCCCATCATCTATCCGAGAGGCACAGCCATTGATGGATACTTCGATGAGTATGGTTTTGCGCTGGCCGTAGACGCGCGCGATCCACATTCAATCGCCGCCGCCATGGAGACAGCAGCACGCAGCGAACATCGGCTAAAGGAAGAGCTAGGCCGGTGGCAGACGTCGGAACACGCGTCTGGTTTTCAGCGTCCAATGATTGCCAGGGATTTTGCCGACGGCTTGCGCGCGTGCCTCGCCTCCGATCAGACAGCGTCCGGATAGCCTCTTAGCCATTCTCGCCTGCGGCTCCAGAGATTGCGCCACGAGCTGTTTTCTAGCTCATCACCGCGCCCGAAGAGCGACTGAAGTGTGGCGACCGATGCGCGCACCGTGATCCACAGCCTGAGCATCAGCAGGCCCAGCGGTGCGCGGATCGGACCCCAATGGTCCTGGATCAACGTTGCCCGGCAACTGGCCTGCTGAAACATCTTTTCTTCGCGCTTGCGGGCGGACGCGCCACCCAGATGCATTATGCGCGCCTTCGGGGTGATCATTGGGCGATAGCCGAGCTTTGCGGCGCGAAGACACATATCGACCTCCTCGCCATACATGAAATATTTGTCCTGGAATCCTCCTAGCTCACGCCAAGTCGCAGTCTTGAGAAGGAAGAAGCATCCGGTGACGATGTCGACTTGGCGCACGTCATCCCGTTTCCAGCCGCCGATGCCTTCCGGGTTGAAGAGCCGGGAAGAACGGAAGGCACGGGTCAATCCGGTCGCTGAGCAGAACAGGCTCCAGATTGTCATCTGGTTCCAGCAGGATGTCGGGTTGAGGCTGCCGTCTGGGAACACAGTCTGCCCCCCCACAATGCCCGCTTGTGGATTCGCCTTCGCAAACTGTAACAGGTTGGCGACGGCACCAGGGTGAGTCTCAGTATCCGAATTGAGAAGCAACACCCATTCCGTCTCGACTTGTTCGATCGCCCGATTGTTGGCGAGAGCGAATCCGATATTCTCTGCGCACCGCACCAGGCTTACCTGAGGGAATTGCTCTGCAATGGCATCAGCCGATCCATCGTCTGATGCATTGTCCCATACCACCACATTGATCGCCAGGTCACCGGCATTGGCATAGAGCGTTTCGAGCGCGCTGATCGTAAGGTCACGGGTGTTCCAGTTCACCACGATAACGGTGATCTCTGCATTGTCGGTATTGTACTTCACTGAGGACGGGCCCTCGCCGCACCAAGAGAGATCGCAACTCCAATCATCATATAGAACCAAGTCTGGGCGCCACCAAAAAACGATGTCGTGAACGAGACAATAACGAACGCAAACAGGCAGATCGCAATTCCTACCAAGAACCGTCTCTCCGGCTCAGGTTTGCCGCGGCTCGCCAGCGCCAGCATGGCAACACCCACAACGGAGACAAGGAAGAACAGGACCGGAGTGACTAAGCCATGCCTTATCGCCAAAAGCAGGAAATGGTTATCAACACTAGGGACCATCCAACGTAGCCGGACATATTCCTGAAATCCGATTCCGACCCAGGGATGTCGCTCAACTGATGCAGTGCCATACTCCCAGATCAGTGTCCTGAATCGGCCCGTCTGAGGATTGAGCGTGTACCGCACCAGAATAGCGACGATCCCGCTTGGCGAAGCTATATGTATCGCGGCCAGCAGCGCGGCGAGGCCTGGGATGAACAACCGCCACGACACGAACGATGTGATCCGCTGGACATAGTCAAATGTCAGCAAGCTGCCCGCGATCAGCAGGGATAGAAACGCTGCAGAACTGAGTGAAAAGAACGAGCACACTCCGGCAAAGAGGCCGGCATACAGGGGCCAAGACCGAACACCCGATGCCCAGAACAAGGGCAGCAGACTCGCGAGAAAGACTCCACCCAGGATCGGATGGGCAAACGGTCCAGTTGCCCGCATGAGGCCAAGCCGTTTTTCAGTGATGAATTGCGAACTCGTTGTTACTCCGTCCTCCATCCGCGCAAGAGGTCCGAAGATGTCCGAGAAGATCGGCCGAACGATCGGCCTCTGGAGCAAGGATTCGGCCATAACAGCTGATCCAGCCAGGAATACCCCTGGTACAATCATTACCAGAATACGGCGCAAATCTGTGGTGGAGCGGATGCATAGCCGCGTGACCAGATACGGCATGAAGGCATCCAAAACCGCCGCACCACCGCGCCGCAAGCCGGTCGCGGGATTGTACACCGCCATCAGCGAAATGATGATCCATGCGGAACCGATCAGGAAGACGACATCCCAAACGTTCCAGCGCATTTCGCCTTGGCCAAGCCTGAAGAAAACCCACGGCAGCAATCCAAAGATAGCAATGCGGTAGGGATAGAATTGCTGCTCCAGCAGGGAAAACCGAATCTCCTGAGGCAAAAGCGCTGCGTAGAATAGCACAACGACCGGCAGAATAGACGCGAGCGCCACCCGCCGGGATTCTTGCCGAGCGGGTACGCGCATGGCCTGCGGCGCAAACTCGGGGCCTATGATCGCTGGGGCGGGCATGACCAAGCTTTAACGTCGCCTGGCACTGTCGCCAACCCGAACAGAACGACATTCCAATCAATAGAACTCAGAAAATGGATTTTCCTACTCCAATAGCCTCATGATCGAAGATGTTCTTTATTTGTTCTTATCAGTAAGGAATGAGTATGTTCGCTGACCCGTTTGAGAATTCGTCCGATAGCTTGATTGCCCCCGCCAGGGACTGCTTTACCATTACACCAGATGACAGCGCCGATTTGACCCGCGGCACCAAGGCTATCTATGTGGGAAATGGTGGAGATATCGTCATCCGAGCGGTTGATGCCGGGCAAGACGTAACTTTTCGAAATGTCATCTCGGGCAGTATTCTTGATGTGCGGGTTCGAGCGGTTAGAGCTACCGGGACTACTGCCAGCGAACTCGTAGGCCTTGCGTGATGGGCAGGCTTGGTATTGGCTGCTCCATCGCTCGGCGACGACCTCAAGCGGTCTCGGCGTTCGAGCCTGCATCGATCATGCGCCTGACTCCATCAGAACAGTGGGATGGCACGGCGGGGTCCGGTTTCACCGCTCTCCCTTTGGACCCTGTGCGCACGATTGCCAAACCGGCCTGCCGCCTGATCGTGCCCCCCAATCAGAGGTTCACCGACCGTTTGACCATGGGCGTGATGGCTATGGCCAACAACAGCGGTTCGATGTTCGAAAACTTCGGACTCAGCCATGTCAGGGTGCACTTCGAAGGGGCCACGCTCGATATAGCTGCGCCTAGCCAACGCACCCTGACTGATGCGAATGGGATCGAAAGAAAGTATGTCGGCTGGTGGGTTGAACTGACCAAGCCAGCCAACAGTGAAGGCGTCGCCCACCTATATTTCGAGGCGGTCCCAACTAACACGAGCATGCAAAGCCGTGTGATCGGGCCCTATTCCGTATTCCCGTCTGCGTCTCTGTTTGATGGCGAGCTTGAACTCGCGGCAGGTGCGATCGAGGTGCCGGGAGCCGTCTATAACAATTGGCGCAGCGCGGCCTCCCACATCAAGGCAATGGCCTGGGACAGCGCCCGAATTACCGTAACCGAGCCTGGCGAATATGATATTCGCACCGTCGCAGGCGGTTATGACCCCGCTAGCTGGATCGTAACGGAGGCCAGCACTCCCGGTGTGATTTTCAAGAACATGTCCGGCTTCGTCAATGACAACAGCCGGATGCGCCCTCGCGTTGCCAACCTCTGTTGGAGAGGGTCCAACCTGACGATCGATTTCGACGAGTCAGTGACGTATTTTGTCGAGAACGGAGAGTATGTCTGGCTGGATGGATGCAACGTCACCAATCGAAGCGCTGCCGGCAAAGAGCAGTTGTTCCGTGGAGGACCGCCGAATGTTCCTCAGCGTTTTCGCGAGGGGACATGGTTTACCGAAGCGATCTGCAGCCAGCTTCACAACCCGGCCCACGATGCCGAGCTGGTGCGTGGTGGGACTTGGACCGATACAAGTGCAGACGTCTTCTCTGAGGCAAAGTGCGTCGTGTTCACGCAATGCCATGATCACGAGACATACTTCTTCAACACGGATCGAGATGCGTTGACCGTTGAGTATGTCGGTGCGGCATCCTCAGCGACACTTGAGTCACAGGATATCGGCAACCATCGCATGTTCACGGCCCGCGTCGACGGATTCGTTGAAGGCACATTCACAGTCGGATTCGAGGACGAAGACTGGCTCGGTATCGCAACCGATACAGACGGCTATTTGGTCAGCGACGTGGTGAACTGGCTGAATACCTTGCCAAATTGGTCAGCAACTCTGCTGGACGACACTTTCCGGGGCGGGCAGATCAGCCTTCCGGGCGAAAAGGCCACCGAATTTGCGCCGGTCGACGTCAAACAAGCCCCGGTAACTTTTATAACCGTCTTTGATCTGCATGCCGATTGGTATCAAAAGCGGATCAATTCAGACAGCGAGAACGTGATCCTGGCGTTCAACACCGTGATCAACATCGCTGCCCAGAATATCTTCACTTCCCCCAGTGGGGAGGGCATTCGCGATTTCTTTGTTGTCGGAAACGCGTTCTACAATCGCTTGGACGACACCCCCAACACGGCAAGCTCACAGCAGAAATCCCAAATCGGAGAGGCTGATTTCAGTCACTATGTTTGGGCGCATAACACGATGGCGAGCCAGGAGATTGTGCTGGATGCCGACAATGCGATTTTCGACCAACATTGCCTGATTGCCAACAATGCGGTGAACGCGATCAGATGGAGGGATGACGTGCCCGATACCGCTCTCACTATCTCGAACAACCATATTGTCGAAGGCGAGACAGCACCGCCAGGATCGTTCGGCACATCGATCGGAGGCAACCCAACCACTCTGTTTGCAGATGCTCCGAACGGTGATTTCACTCCGCAAGGTGCTTTGCTGAACGCACAAACCCCAGCAACAACAGCTTATGACCTGACCGGAAAGGCGCGGGGGAGCATGTCGACACCGGGCGCGGTTACTCCTCAACCGCAACCAGGCTGAGCAGCCAATTGGCGAGGCGGGCCTGCCCAACTTCATTGATATGCAGTTTGTCTGATTGCAGGGGGGTATCGCCTGGATCAAACGCCTCGCCAGTATCGCGAAAACGCACTCCGCGTTCGACGGCGATATCGCGGGCGGCTGCTCGATAGGGTTCGAGCCGAGCCTGCATGGCAGACGAGCCGACAGGTGGCGGCGCAAGTATGACAACTGTTGCACCCGCTTGTGTATGTCGATCCACCAACCCGGCAAGGTCACGCTTAAATTCGCCAACAGGAATTGGCGAACGAGGGGTAAGAATCCCGCGGGTATCTGCATCATTCGATCCGAACATCAAGATGACCACTTGCGGAGCCTGAGTGGCGTCATCCCAACCCAACGCATCGGACGCAGTCGCCCCGCCTCTAGCCTGCGTGGAAACCGTAACGGTTGGTGCGAGCGCTTGGTCAAACTGGGTCGGAAAGCTGGCATTGCGCAGTTTCAATCGCGATCCGGCGGTGTTGCTGTCACCCCAGAATGCTACCAGCGATCCCGCCTGGATCTTAAGCGGCCATTCGCCATGCGGCGACAGCGCGATGTGATCGGCCGCCTCAATACTGGAAGATCCCACCGGCGCGAATTGCGCCAGATAGACCACCGCACCAATACCCACCAATGTGGTGAGAAAGACCCCTGCAATGGTCGACCTGCGTTTCACGAGTGCTCTGATGCTGGCTTTGCCAGCCTGCCAAACCGACCTGTTTCGATCCCTACCTGCAAGACCCTTTGCGGGTTACCGGCCACAATCGTGTTGGAGGGTACATCCTCATCGATCACAGCCCCCGAACCGATAATGCAGTGATCTCCAATAGTGACCCCCGGCAAAATAGTCGAACCCCCTCCCACAAACGTCCGCTTGCCAATTGTGATGGGCGAAACAGTGCCGTCGGGATGCTTCGCCAGCAGCAGAGTTTTGAACGTGATACGCGTCTCAAACCCGATCTTGATGGCGCCGGGCGCTCCGCCGATAACTGTCGAAGACAACGATACACGCGCGGTTGGGTCGATCACGGCACCAGTCCGCCACGATAGCCAGCGTTGGCGCAAAGATGTCAGCGCCGCCATCAGCGGCATGAAATCATTGAGGCTAAGGGCTTTTGCCACGAACGAAAGACCTTCTGAGATTGTCAGCAAAAATGCATGGCGGTATGGGCCGCCCATGTCCACAGTGCGAAATCCGCCAGCCTCCCGCAAGCCATTGCGACGCTCGCTCAAGCAAAGCTGGCAGCGATTGGTTCGCTCCACGTTTTGGCGCATGGATATTGATCCAAGCGCATGGATTGCCGAAACAGCCTATATCGACCGCACCCACCCGAAGGGCGTGCATGTCGCGGCCGACTGCGTGATTGATGAACAAGCAATTGTTCTGACGCATGACATGATCCGATCACTCAAAGTCGATACGCGGATCGGCCGGGGGACCACGATTGGCGCGAGAGCTATTGTTATGCCGGGCGTTACCATCGGCGAGAACTGCGACATCAGGCCGGGCGCAATCGTGACCAAGGATGTCGCTGACGGCACTACGCTCCAGGGCAACCCCGGAAGGCCGCTTTAGGGCAAGCACCCGCTGACTGGGATCACTCCGCCATGTGTCGAACAGGCAGGCCAAGTTTTCGCAGCCGCGTACGGATCTTGTAGGACAGTGTGTCGCGGTCTTTGGCTCGATTTGTGTGAATGAATGGCCCGCCCGGAACATCTGCTCGGCCAAGAAACTTGCCGAGCTCAGCCCATCCGTGTCCGGCTTCCAGTTCCATCACCAGAAAGTCGGATTCCCGACCGTCAAAGTAAGCAATCACGTCTCGATTGTGCTGTTCATACACCTCAACGTAGCGATCTTCGTGTCCGACCGGATTGGGCGCATCATCGCCATAAACCAGCCGCTGCATATCCGACGGATTGTCGCCGAAGTGTTTGCAGATCGAACGAAGCCAATTTTCTGTCTTGCGAACCGTCAGGATGAATTTCGATCCGGGGAATGCTCTATCAAGTTCGCGGACCATAAGCGGCCAGGGCATATCTTCCACGGAATCGAATTCCGCGGCCAGGCTTAGGCCCTGTGTAACGTAGGAATTGCGAAGCTCTTCGAGCGTCAGGTCGTCCCCGAAAACGCCGGTCACGCTGTAGCCAAGTTGGCGCAATGCATCCCTTAGGGAAGAGGTTCCAGTCTTCTGAAAGCCTATGCAGAACACCTTGGGTTGGTCGCTATTGGTGGCCATAGTCAGCTTTCTATCAACAAGGCTGCGACATAGGATGATGGCAAACGGGCAAATGCCGCTTGCCCCCGCACTAAAGCGCACCCTAAGGCCACCCCATCCTTGTGCAAGTGCGAAAGAACGCGCGAAGTCGATGAAGCTCTTACAAGCCGGCAATCTGCGGATCGAATTGTTGATCGGCCTGACACTAAGAGGCCTCGGTGCGGTATCGAGCTTCGCTCTGGCATGGCTGATAGCTCGGCACTTTGGAGCCGAGACCTACGGTCTTTTTCAGTTGGCGATGGCCACGGCGTTGATCGCCTACGTGATCGCATCAATGGGGCTTGACCGGGTCATAATCCGAACAGTCAGCGTGGCATTGGACGAAGGCCGCCGAGGCGATGCCGCCACGGCCTACCGCGTCGCCCGCAACCGCCAGGTAATCGTGGGGCTAGTCATGGCGATATTGATGGTCGCAACAGCCGAACCGTTGGCGAAGTCGGTCCTGAATGATCCAGCTGCGGCGAACCACCTGATCATCTTCGCGCCCACGGCCCTGATCACGGCACTCACTTTCCTTTGCGCGGGCGTGCTGCGCAGCGCCGGAAGAATTATCTTGTCACAATCACTCGATGGCGTGAGCTACACTACGCTTGCCGCTCTAATAGTCCTGGTTGCGTGGCTGGGATATGGGGGATCGCTCGGCGAGAATCCGCTTGCCCCGGCGATAGCGTTCGTTGGCAGCACTGCTTTGGTCCTGTTGGTGGGCCTCTACCATTGCGAACGCCTGGTCAATTCGTGGGGTAGTGGCGAGGCCGATGTGCCCGTGCTTAGCGGCCTTTTCATCGCCAGTGTCAATCTTATGGGCCGAATCGCCAATTGGGTCGGATTGGTTCTCCTGATCGCCGCTGCCGGAGCTGCTGAAGGGGGGATTTTTCGAGTCGCCTTCCAGGTTTGCTTGCTGTTCGTGATCGTGAACTCCAGCTTTGCGGTGATGGTCGGTCCACGCATTGCCGCAGCCTCCGCAAGAGCGGATCGCGTAGCTGTCACCAAGGCCATACGGACAGCCAGTCTCATGGGCATTGCCGTTTGCCTACCGCTTTATCTCGCGCTGATGATCTTTCCTGAATCAATCCTCGCACTGTTTGGACCGGAGTTCACCCGCGGAGCCGATGCGATGCGTATCCTGGCGACCGGGCAGCTGATCAATGTCGCGTTTGGACCAATCGGGGGATCGCTGGCGATGATGCACAAGGAGCGCGCCAATCTGATAATCACCATGATTGCAGCCGCAATCAGCATCGCCGTGATTGTGTTGACCGTTGAGACTTACGGCATGGCCGGTGTGGCGGCCGGTGTGGCCGTCAATGCGCTGTTGTTCAACGGGCTAGCCTGGATTGTGATGAAGCGTCATCTGGACCAGTTGGGTGGCACAAGGATCACCGATGCCCCTCAGGCTTGAGAGCCCTGCTCCATCCAAGTTTCGACTGCTTCGTAAAGTGCGTAATCCTGAGAATACCAACGCTTGAGATTGCTCAAGGCACGCTCACTCAGATCGGGCACATCCGAGTAATCGTTTGCGTGTGATCCCTTCGGATCGCGTTTCAGTTCAGGCCGCGTTCCAATGCCAGCGCGCTGGTAGAACCTTTCAATGTCCTCATCAAAATGCTCTTGCCGGATAACCCAGACGGGTGGGCGCACCGAGAATATGTCACCGACCAACGCAAACCAATCCACCTGATCTTGCGCGGTATGCCGGATCGACTTCATCGCGGCCACGGCCTGCATGCCGCGCATTCCCCCGGCAAACAGCGCTTCGGCCAAATCATTGGCGTGCTCGAATGTGCTGAAGGCCATCTCTTCGTGCGCTGTCCAGGCGATGTCATTCAGTGGGCGGCCTCGTCGCTTGCGCGAATAGAACCCGGATCGAAAACGGGCTGCGGGATCGCGGATCGAGAAGAAGTACTCCGCCTCATCGGGCACATCGACCAGCATCTCGTCATGCGTCAGAGCATGAATATGGATGCCCTTTTCGGCTCCGTTGATTTGAGCAATCGCCTGCTTGATCTGCGACCCGGCCGCCTTTCCGATGTGCAGAAAATAGATCACCTTGCGGGTTGAGTCAGACCGGCGAATACGACGCAATCTGACCTCCATGCCGAGGTGATTGGTCGCTTGGGCCAGCCGATCTACGAGATTCCCGAGTTTACCCATGCGTGGCTCTAAGGTCCTATTTGACCGACCGCAGTGGCAGCCACCAGGCCTCGTTGGCTAGATACCAGCGCAACGTCTGTCGCAAGCCATCCTCAAAGCTCCAGTCGGGCGCGTATCCAAGCTCCGCGCGGGCTTTGGTCTCGTCGATCGCGTACCGCCAGTCATGGCCCGCACGGTCCGTCACGAACGCCTTGAGTTCCACGCTTTTCCTCCCTTGGGCCGCCGGTGCATCGGGATACCGGTCCGCCAACCCTTCGACCTCTTCAAACGCACGATCAGCTTCAGCGCAGATTGCGTCGATAACAGCCATGTTGGGTAACTCTGCGCCGCCACCAATATTGTATGTCTCACCCGGTTGGCCGCTTGCAAGACACGCCTCAATCCCGCGGCAGTGATCTTCGACATGCAGCCAGTCGCGCACGTTCATGCCATCGCCATAGATCGGCAGGTCCTTGCCGGATAGCGCGTTCAGCAGGAACAAGGGGATCAGCTTTTCCGGGTACTGATACGGTCCGTAATTGTTGGAACAATTGCTAGTCGTCACCTGCAAGCCATACGTGTGGTGGTAAGCCCTCACCAAGTGGTCGGATGACGCCTTGGATGCCGAATATGGCGAGTTGGGCGCATAGGCTGTGTCTTCCCTGAAAGCGGGATCTTCGGGGCCAAGCGATCCAAACACTTCATCGGTCGAGATATGGTGAAACCGGTGATCCTCACCATCGCCATTGAGCCAGACTTTACGAGCGGCCTTGAGCAGGCTGTTGGTGCCGAGGATATTGGTTTCGATGAACGCATCCGGGCCGGTGATTGATCGGTCGACGTGACTCTCCGCGGCGAAGTGGACAATGGTATCGATGGCCCGCTCGCTCAGAAGCTTTTCAACGAGTTCGGTGTCGCAAATATTGCCGACGACCAGCTCGGTTCGCTCGGCACCTTCGATGGTCGACCGGTTGCCTGCATAGGTCAGCGCGTCAAGCACGATGAGGGAATCATCGGTGTGCCTTTCGCTCCAGTAATGGACAAAGTTGCCGCCGATGAAACCAGCGCCACCAGTGACAAGCAGATTAGCCAAGAGTCGCTTCCTCTTTGAGCATGCGCCGTAGATTGACGCGCCAGTGAACCGGTTTGTCCTTGAGTAGCTCGCGAGTCGCACGGCTGTCGAGCAGCGAAAATTTGGGGCGCTTCGCAGGGGTAGGATAGTCGCTGGCAGTAATCGGTTGGATCGTCGGCATCTTGGCGATGATTCCCAGGTCATACGCCTCTTCGGCTATCGCGACGGCAAAATCATACCAGCTGGCAACACCGGCATCGCTGTGGTGCCAGGTGCCCGACACTCTCTGATCTGCCAAACCCCATAATGTTTCCGCCAACCCGCTAGCCCAGGTCGGGGCTCCAATCTGATCGGCAACGATTCCCAACTCATCCCGCTCCCGCATCAGCCGCAGCATTGTGGTGACAAAGTTGGCCCCTCCCGCAGAATAGACCCATGCTGTTCGCAGGATCGCACAATGGCCGTGCGCCGCGATCACCTCGCCCTTGAGCTTCGATGCGCCATAGGCAGAAAGCGGGTTGACCTGATCATCGGGGCCGTAGGCACATGCCGCATCTCCATCGAAAACGAAGTCGGTCGAGATATGGATCATGCGGCCGCCGCAGCGCCGCAATGATTCTGCCATGACAATAGGAGCCGTGCCGTTGATTACTTGGGCCAGCTCAGACTCCGACTCTGCCTTGTCCACCGCAGTGTATGCCGCCGCGTTGATGAGCAAATCCGGTTGAGCTCCAGCGATAGCCGTTCGGATTGCATCCTGATCGGTGAGGTCCAAGGCAACCCGGTCCCAAGCCACTATCTCATGAGCAGGATCAGCGGACGCGATTAATGCCTTGCCGACTTGCCCGTTCGCCCCAGTGATGCAGACTCTCATCACCATGCTCCATCAGAAGGCTTATCAAATCCGAGCCTGGCAATGGCTTTCGGGAAGGCGGCGTCGAATGCAGAGCGGACACGCGGAGTGAAGTGCTCTTCCCATTGCCCCGATTTCGGGTTGCGAATGTGCTTGCTCTGGCGCGTACCTGGTTCGCCGAGCGAGAAATAGCGAAACAGACCCGCCAGCAGCTCCTTCTCTCCCTGGCTAACCGGCCAAGCCTCAATAGCCTGACGAAACCTTTCAACGGCGCCTTTGCCAATCAATTGGTCATAGCGCATCTCGACAAAACCGGGCCGATGATAGTCCCAATCAAGCATGCCGCGGATCGTGCGCCCGGTGGAATTACGCAATTCGAACAGCATGCGTTCTTCCAGCGATGGCAGTTCGGCTATCGCCTCCGCATAGGTTTTGCCGCCGAATTTCTCCATCGGTCGGTGTAGCCACTTCTCGTCAGAGCGTGTGTGATAATGCGCGCTCGAGACCAGAAGATCGCGCGGATCGCGGATGATATGGAGGCCAAAATAATCCTGCTCCACCCGATCAAAATCGAACCATGACTGATGATCGATCAAGACAGTGCGCGAATAATTGAGCTTCTTGCCGTTGCTGATGTCCCAGCTGCGGCCCGTCACACTCGCAAATGCCCGGAACACGCGCGAGATAAACACAGTCAGCGCCTTGTGATGGGTGCCGACAAGAATCTGTTTGCGCACTGGCGGAGAAAATGTGCGGCTGGCAATTGCGACCTTGCCAGCCTGCAATGCCAGAACGGGGGAATTGCGCATGATGTGCGCGGCCCAATGCAATTGGTCTTTCATGCGAATGCCGC
Organism: Pseudomonadota bacterium; assembly: GCA_038534015.1. Classification (GTDB taxonomy): domain Bacteria; phylum Pseudomonadota; class Alphaproteobacteria; order Sphingomonadales; family Sphingomonadaceae; genus Erythrobacter. The sequence goes on from JBCAXQ010000015.1 coordinate 12,654, forward strand.
CACATCCGCCAGCGCCGCGCCTTTGCGATCCTTTTCCGAAATGATCGGATCAATCCCATCAAGCGGCCATTCGATCCCCACTTCGGCATCATTCCAGGCCAATGAATGCTCGTTCTCCGGAGTGTAGGGCGCCGTACACTTGTAGAGAAAGTCGGTGTTGTCCTCGAGGGTCAGAAAGCCATGCGCGAACCCTTCGGGCACCCAGAACACCCGCTTGTTAGCAGCCGAAAGCTCAACTCCCACCCATTGACCAAAATGATCCGAGGCTTTGCGCAAATCGACCGCGACATCGAATACTGAGCCATTGGTCACCCGCACGAGCTTGCCCTGCGGATCGGGATTCTGGAAATGCATGCCCCGCAGCACGCCCTTCTGAGATCGGCTGTGATTATCCTGAACAAAGCTGAGGTCTAGACCAGCTTGTTTGAAAGCTTCTTCGTTCCAGCTTTCGAGGAAAAAGCCACGGTCATCACCGAACACGCGCGGTTCGATGACGATAGGTCCCGGAATATCGCATTCTATCAAATTCAAGGTTGCACCGGATTGGTCAGCAATTGCCGCAGATACTCGCCATAACCGGATTTGCGCAGAGGCTGGGCAATTTCCTCCAGCTTGGCATCATCGATAAAGCCCTGCCTCCAGGCGATCTCCTCAGGGCAGGATATCTTGAGCCCCTGCCGTTCCTCTGTAATGCGAACATATGTCGCAGCATCGATCAGCGACGAGTGTGTACCCGTGTCGAGCCAGGCATAACCCCGCCCCATGATCTCGACCGACAGGGTTCCATCGTCGAGGTAAAGACGATTGAGGTCGGTAATCTCCAATTCTCCGCGCGACGACGGCGCCAAATCGAGCGCGCGATCAACCACAGTCTGATCGTAGAAATACAGACCGGTCACGGCATAGTTCGACTTGGGTTCTGCAGGCTTTTCCTCGATCGAGATCGCCCGACCGCCATGATCGAACTCAACCACGCCAAATGCTTCGGGATTGTTCACGCGGTAGGCAAAGACACTCGCGCCATCCGTCCGCTCATTGGCATTCTTGAGCAATTCGGGAAGCCCGTGCCCGTAATAGATGTTGTCCCCAAGGATCAACGCACTGGGAGAACTTCCGACAAACTGGGCACCAATATGGAACGCTTGCGCAAGTCCTTCCGGTCTGGGTTGAACAGCATAGCTGAGCGATAGTCCCCAATCTGATCCATCGTTCAGCACGCGCTGAAATTGCTCGCTGTCTTCGGGGGTGGTGATGATCAGGATGTCTCGAATGCCGGCCAGCATCAACGTGCTGAGCGGGTAATAGATCATCGGCTTGTCAAACACAGGCATGAGCTGCTTCGATACGCCCTTTGTCAGGGGGTAAAGCCGCGTGCCGGATCCCCCTGCGAGGATTATGCCTTTACGCTGAGCGCTCATTTCGATGTGTCCCCGCGTGGCGCCAGTCTGCGCATGGTTTCGCTGCGATGCAACACAGTGCACTAAGGGTCAATGCCCAATAGTCCATTAATCCAAAGGCGAACACGCAAGCAGCTTAGAGCAGGTTATGAAATGCCCACAGGACTGGTAAATCATGGCAACTTCGCCCATCGATAGGTCCTCTGAGATAGTGCGAGCTCTGGAAATCCAGTCGGCCTTTATGATCGAAAGCGACACAGTAACCGATTTTCTCTCTGCACATTTGCGCAGTGATGCGGGCCAGCCCGCTCCGGCATGGCCTGAGCACTGGAAATCTGGCGCTGATATCGACTTTATCCGGTCTCAAATCGCCTTCCATGGAATCCAGGTCTTGCTCGCAATCCGCAAGAATCAGCTTGCCGATTGGCCTTCAGATATTGCGTCAGAGATAGCGGACGAAGCGCGCTTGATGGGGCTTTGGGAAGAAACCCACAAAGCCATTCTCGTGAAACTGTTGGAAACCCTCGCCACTGCGAACACGAAGTCGGTGCTGATGAAGGGTACTGCACTGGCTTACTCGCACTATCCCGATCCGGCCATGCGCAGACGGGGCGACACGGATCTGCTTGTGCGGGAGAAAGATCTCGAACAAGCACGTGCCTCCCTTCGTGCTTGCGGGTTCGAACGGCGGCAGGATCCCCATGGCCTCTATTTCCAGGAGACATGGCTATACGATACGGGCGCCGAGTTTGTGCATTCGGTTGACCTGCACTGGGAACCGACTGATCGACCTGTGCTGCAGAAAGTGCTTCGGATAGACGAATACCTGGAAAGCACTGTGCCACTGCCACGACTGTCCCCCCATGCCTTTGCGCCCAATCCAGTGCTTACCTTGATCCAGATTGCATTCAATCAGGAATGGCACCGCACGCGCGGCCTGTTCGTTGACGATGAGCGCGTGCTCGGTGGTTGGCGGCTCATCTGGTCGGCAGATTACGATTTGCTCGCAAGAGGATTTGTCGATGAGGACTGGGATCTTCTTGTCACGATCAGCAACAGCCGAAATGCAGGACCACTGGTGCACGACGCGCTGGCCCGCGCAGCAAAGGATCTGAGTACACCGGTTCCAGACACTGTCATGTCGGATTTGCAAAGAGAGCCCGATGACAGAACGATCATCGATTATCTCTCGCGGCCTGATCAAATCGGTGAATTCGAGGCCGATCTTCAGGCCTCCTCTGGCTTTGTTGCGAAGTCGAAGCTGCTGTTTTCCAACTTGTTCCCTTCACGCGACCATCTGATCAGCAAGTATCCGGAAAGGTCTGACTGGCCGACCGTCGCCTTGCAATTTCGTCGGCTGACAGAAATCGGTCGGCGAGTCTTTGCGCGCGGTGGACAGCCATGAGCTTCTCCTTTCTCTGGAAGCGAGCCAAGGAATTTGGCCGCGAACTGACACTGATCAGCATGCTGACCATTCTTGGGTCGCTTGCCGCGCTGGCTGTACCCTGGCTTGCCGGCCAGATGTTGGGCGGGATGTTTTCGGCGGAACCGGCAAGCCTGTATGAATTGGCCGGACTGCTGGCGGTCACGCTTGTGCTGCTGGCGGCATTCAACATCACCGCCGAAATCATCTCTGCAGCGACGTCGGGCAGGATACTCGCGAAACTCCGCGAGGATGCCTATGCGCGTATCCAATCAATGCCGATGAGCTTCCACGATCGCAGCAGCAAGGGCGATCTCCTGGCATTGATGACGTATGAGGTCGCCCATCTCAGCGGCTTCCTTACCAACACGCTCGCAAACCTTCCTTCCATGCTGCTCACCGCAGCTGGCGCGGTGATCCTGTTGTTTCTGATCGATCCGGCCATTGCGCTGTTCGTGCCCCTGCTTGTTCCGGTTTTCTTCATCCTGGCGAAACTGATCGGTCGCCGCCTGCGCATGATCGCGCGAAAAACGCAGCAAACCCAGGCCAGACTTGTTGCCATGGCGGAAAGCGACCTTGAGATGCTGCCCGCCGTGAAATCCTTCGCCACTGAAGACCATCACCGCAAGCGCTATGCCGCTACGGTCGAAGAAGCGCGTTTGCTCAGCCTGGCAGAAGACCGGATCACAGCATTTATCGCGCCCATCGTTGGCCTGATCGCAGCGGGCGCAGCGATCCTGATCATACTTGTCAGCGGCAGCCAGCTTGCAAGTGGAGAGAGCACGCCCGGTGATGTCTTCGCGTTCCTGCTCTACGCTGCCCTCCTGACCCGACCGGTCGGTGGCCTTGCGGAAATTTACGGCCACTTCCAATTGGCCAGAGGAACTCTTGCCCGGCTGGATGCTGTTTTCGCACAACCCATCGAGCCAGGCTATTCCGCCGAGGTAAAACTCGATCGCGCAAGCGGGTCGATCGAGTTTCGCCAGGTGTCGTTCGCATATCCGGAGCGTATGCGCGTTCTCGATGGTGTTGATCTGAGTGTAGAGGCCGGGGAGATTGTTGCGCTGACTGGCGATAACGGGATCGGAAAGTCCACTCTGATACGCTTGTTGCTGCGCTTCTATGATCCCGATTCCGGTCAAATCATGCTCGATGGCCGGGACATTGGCGAAGTCCAGGTGCAATCGCTGCGCGAGCAAATCGGATACGTCCCGCAGCGTGCCTTGCTGTTCAATGGCACAGTGCGAGACAACATTGCATTCGGCGTGACCAGTCCAGACGTCCAGCGCATTGAACACGCGGCGCGGCTGTCTCAGGCTTGGGAATTCATCCGCGAACTGCCCGAAGGGCTGGATACCGAAATTGGCGACAATGGCGTGCGACTGTCAGGCGGCCAGCGGCAACGTATTGCCCTGGCGCGTGCCCTTTACCGAGACCCTCCAATCTACATCCTGGATGAAGCGACCAGCATGTACGATCTCGACAGCGAAGCGGCCTTTGTCGAGGATTGCATTGAAGCATTGGCAGGCCGCACAGTGATACTCGTGACGCACCGCCCGGCGAGCCTGGCATTGGCGACGCGTGTGCTTCAGGTATCAGGGACCGGGATTGCGCCCGTCAGCTAGACTCAGTCCGGTGTGGCAACGATCAAATTCTGGTCACCCATATCACTGAAAAGAGCGAGTATATCCGCCTCAATCTGATCACGGGGAGCCTCGAACTCGGCCTCGATGGTATCGCATACCTGCGAAAGTGAATGGGGACCGTTGGACAGCAATTCCCAAATGCGGCCACCAACCGGGTCCAACCCGAAATATGTACCGCTTGCCAGATCAAGCAGAACCATCTCGCCGCCCACTTCGCGAGAAACCACATCTTCAGAAGCTGTGAAAGTATCATTCAGTTTCATGGGTTGGCGCTGTCCCGGTTTGGCTGTGAACTATTGCTGAAATTACTCGGGGCAGTTCCGCATATTCGCGTCGATAGTCAAGCGAATGGGAAGGTATGCGTTGAGCCAGTTGGGCCAGACGCGAAAAATGCGCGCTCAACCGCGCCTTGTCTTCTACGTCGAGGATGAAAGAATGCGGCATCAACTCAGTCAATGCGCTTTGAGCGCCCAGATGCGGCAGCAACACCTCATCCGGCTCATTGTTCGCCAGAATGAACAGCCGGGTCAGTGGCCTGGCCTCATCGGAAAATGGCAGGGCATCGGCAACGTCGACGCGCTGCTTTTCGTCCTCGTCTTCCCAGTGGGGTTGCTCACCGAGTAGAAAATCGGCGCTGTCACGAAACAGCCTGAGGACCTTCGGCTTCGGCTGCAGCCAGTACGTCCCGTCGCGTTCGACAAGTTCGATAACATCTTCCGTGAGGCAGGGATGCCCCGCCTTTGCAAATGACGCAGCCAACGTGGTCTTGCCGCTGCGTGACATACCAAGAAACGCGATCGCGTTCCCGCCGATCTCAACCGCGCTCCCATGCAAGAAAAGCCCGCCACGATGGTTGCCCAATATGGGCGAAATCGCGTTGTTGAAGAGGTTTTCAGCCAGATCCGGTTTTGCCTCGGGAACCGGCCATGCGGTCACGCGGTCGCCGACGCCTTCAATCTCGAAATCGACCTCATCGGGAAAACGGACGAGAAAACCCGTTTGAGTGCGATAGAACAGGGCCTTCTCATCCCCTTCCGGAGCAATCCAGCGATCATAAGGATTATCAGTGAGCGGGGACTGATCGCGAGCAGAACCGACAACCAGGTCAGTCACACCGCGCAGTCCATAGCCAGTGTATGGCGAACGAATTCGCGGATTGCCAGTTCGGTGGGATAGAGGTCCGGGTATTCGGACAGGACAAGGTCCTCAATCTCGGCCGCCAGCCGTTTGCCATCAATCTTTGAGAGGATGAATGCGCGTGCGACTCCCTGCGCGTTCAGCTCGGGAGCTCTTGCAGATCGTTGGACAAGATCCTCGGGCCTGAGGATCTTGCTCTTCCAGGTCGACAGAGACTGCCTGGGGTGAGCGCCTGGCGGTGTGATTGTCCAGCTGGTCAGGGTGAGATCGCGCCTGAAAGTCAGCGAGAACCCAACCTCGTCACCGCGCTCGACTTCGAACGACGTTTCCGCAGGTAGAAATGCCTGCGCCCGCTCGATACTGTCAGGTGCAAAGGGCGAGTTCGACATCCGAACGCCGCCACCTAGGTGGCAATCAAACCAACCAGCAACACCATCAAACTGCCCGTCGCTTTGCATCGTCAGCGTGCACTGGAACTTGAAGAGCTCGGGAACTTCCTCGTCGAGCGTGATCTCACCCAGAACCACCGGCTCGCTGATAAAATCATCTTGCGCATAGCTGTGGTGATGGCGCGAATTGCGGTGATGCTCATCCAGCCACCGGAACTGATCAGGGATTTGTTCGGCCGTCCATGCCGCAGCCTTCTGCGCGCAGGCATCTGAGGAAACGCCAGCGACAACCAGGCCGAGAGCCTGTGGCATAACCGCTCCGCCTGGCTTCAGGAACCGGCGGCGCGCATCATCGAGCATTTCGATCATGCCATAGTCGAAACCGAAAAAGCCGACGTGATCGCAGATGATCAGATCGACTTGATCGGGAAGCTCGGCACGAAACGTCGAATCCGCAATGCAATGATATTGCTTGGAAAGACCGGCCTGCCGTGCTGATTCGCGTGCGAGCTCTATGGCGTCACTCTTGTCGATCCCCCAGACCGCCTTCGCGCCGGCTTCCAGGCAGAACATCCCCAGCACGCCGACACCGCAACCGAGATCGGCAACGCTCCCTTCCGGTTTCAGAACTGCTTGAATTGCCTGGCGATATTTTGCGGATCGATTGGGCAGGCTGAGATATTCCAGATGTTCGTCGGAAACCTCAGACATTCTCGCACGACTCCACCAGGGATACATCGAAGTTTCAATGATTTACCGATACAAAAAAGGTGCCGTCAACGCAGCACCTTTCGATGTCCTTGCTCGGTCTGGTGACCTCCCAAAAGGAGGTCTAAGCCAGCTTACATCAGCACCATCATGACGGTGCCGTCCATCATCATCGTGGCGCTGCCGCCGGTCAGGTTGCGGACCGAACCAAATGCGGTGAGCCGGGGCTGCTTGTACGGCGCCTTTTTAACTTCTTTGGTCATCACATCTTCCTGTCATTGAGACGCAGAATTCCACGTCAACTACGGTGTCTTACCTATCGGTAGTACAAAAATGCTGCGACTGCGTAAACACCCCAAATTTCCCAATCCCAATCATCGCCTTCCTTCGCGACAAACTCGGGCGAGATCAATCTGGAAAGTCCTTTCAAATCACATAGATCGCCAAGCACAGATTCGGCCCGATCACGAGCATAAGCGGCGAATTCACGATCAATTTCTGACGAAGGGAAGTCCGATTTTGATCGTCGTTCCAGTACCGTTTGCGGCAAAATACCCGCCATCGCATGGCGATGGACATACTTTGTCAGCCCGGCTCGGCGCTTGATATGTTCGGGTGTTTGGGATGAAAACTCGATGAATTGTCGGGTTAGCATCGGGTGCCTGGGCTCCATTCCATTGCACCCACGCTGTCGCTGCATCATCGAGTTGGCGAGATCCGTGAAGGGTGATTTCAAGAGGTTGTGCTTCACCCAGGCGATCGGTTCATCGGGCAGGCTGTCAGCATATGCATGCTCGAGTTCGTCCAGCCGCCTGCGCAGCGCCGGTTTCAACCAGTAGTATTCATCACCACTCCCACGCCTTCTCCGCCATGTGCGAAGCGCACTGCGCATGGATTTGCGCAGCCGCTCAGGAGGGAGGGTCGCGATCAGCTGACGGATGGCCTGGGGAAGGGTAGCTTTTGCACCAACACTCGAAAGATCATTCTTCAGGGCGGACCAATACCCGCTCCAGTCGCGATCGGACACAAACTGGCGATAATACTGAATACCCCCCTGCAGCCATTCATCGCCGCCGTCTCCGTTCATATACGCGACGGACCCGTCTGCGACGAGCCGTTTCTCGATCCCGATCGTCATGGCTCCGTTCGTCGGGATCGGGATATCGCGTTCGGTCTCCACTTGCGCGGTGAACCAATCAATTTCCGGGCGGAAGAGTGGCACTTCGACAAGCGTACGTCCCACATGATCTGCCGCAGCTCTCGCATAAGGCAGTTCGTATGATCGCGAATTGGGATCGCCCGCAAGAGTGTACCCTTGGAGGCTTGGAGCAGGCAGATCACCGGCCTCCTCAAGCCGGTGGGCGATGCTGTACAACGACGTTGAATCCAGTCCACCGCTGACAGCCGCAGCCAATGGTTTATGCGTTCGAGAGCAGCGCCTAACACTATCGATCAGAACTCCGCGATAGTGCTCAAAATAGTCCTCATCTCTATCATAGCGTATCGAAACTTCAGTGCGAGGCGACCAGAATTCCCGCAGCTCAATCCGGCCATCAGAGAACGTCAGCGTGTGCGCTTGCAACAGGCTCGTGATTTCGTTCCAGACCGTCGCACCGCGCGAATACCAACTGTTCGCCATGATCTCGGCCAAATGGTCGGTGTTCGGTGTCAGATTGTCTTTGAGCGCGTTTGCAATCGCCACAATGTCTGAGGCGATGAACAAACGTTCGCCGTCACAGTGATAGAATAGCGGCCGCAGGCACGCATGGTCGCGCGCCGCCAAAATCCTGTGACGACCAATATCTGCGACTACGAATGCAAACTCGCCTTCGATGCGCCGGGCGCACTCATCACCCCAAGTCTCATAGGCTTTGAGAACCAGTTCGGCATCAGACCTGTTGCGAAGACTTGCACCGCGCTGGATGAGATCATTTCGAAGTTCATCCGGGTTTGTAAGATAACCATCGATTACGATGGAGCGATCGCCATCCTCGCTCGAATGAGGCTGAGGCTGGTCAACGGATTCCGCAGTGGTGTGCAGCATGCATGCGCCCAGTGCGACGCGGTCCCTGTCCCATTTGCCGATCCCGTCTCGCGCCCGAGGACGCATTGCATCGAGCATGGTGTCGAGCGTTGATAGGCGCGACCCGTCGGCCGTGTATATGGCGGCAATACCTGTCATTGCATTGTCTCGATCAGCTCAATCCGTCGGCGTCGCCATCACCGAACAATTCGCACAATGGCTCAAGTTCCGGAATGTCGAAGTGTTTATGCCACTGTCTCGGCCAAACAAGATTCTCACATCCTGCCGGATAATAATGAAAGAACAGCAAGTTGCAGAATCCGCCAGGATTGATGTTATCACGATAGTGCCATTGCGAACTGCCGTTGAACAACAACGCTTGGTTCGGCTCAAGTGTGTGCGTGGTCCACGCTATGTCTGGATCCTCCAGCACGTCAGACGGCTTCCAGTTCTGACTGTTTTCGACTGTCGGCCATTCCACCACATCGCTGAAATGGATCGGCCAACCCTCACTCTGTTCGATGCAATAATCGAGCGTATACATGGAAATTGGTTCGTCCATGTGCGGGTCGCATTTGCCCGATCCACCATACAGGCTGAGGAAGTTGTAGCCGGTAACCAGTTCTCTCCCGGCCAGATCGCTGACCAGAGGCACCAATTGCGCTTGAAGCTCAAGGAAATAGGGGTGATCCCAAACCAGATCGCGCCCGAAACTCCTGTTTTCATGGGTTTCGCGGTCTGTTTGGGGGATGTTCCGCGCAATCTCGACGATCCTGGATCGGGTTCTCTCGTCGAACACTTGATTCACCGTCTCGATTTCGTAGCCAAAGGGCGGTCGCAACGGTGCAAATCCGGCAACGAACTGATCAACAGCATCGGGCCGCACTTCGGCAAGATAGTGCTTGGCCGCTTCGAACCTGCGCAGGAAATGCGCGTCATACCACGGGACAGCGCCAACCTTGTTGATCGATGCGACCGCGACCATGTGCAAGTCTAGATAGGCGGGGTCCTTGAGCCGCTCCTTGATCGCTGCCGTCAACATGGGTTCTTGAATGTCCCCGATCCTTGGGTGCAGCCGGCCTTGGCTGCATCGCAGAAACCTGACATTTAGCGACCTATGCCATCCGCGCAATCTCCTCTTAACCCCATTAGCGGATCAAGGCCCACATTGCGTGATTGGATATGGCTGGCCCCCTTGGCAATGCGCGGTATTCTGGAATTGGCCAAGGGTCGTTGGCAATTCGCGGGCCTCAAGGCTGCAGATATTCCAGAGCGAAACAGACAGGTTTCTCAGATCACAGCGGACCTGACTTCAACCTCGGAAGCGCAAAAAGGTCTGATCGGTAGAATCATGTACGCAATGCCGCGCATTGCCAGGCGGATGCCGTGGCGTAGTGATTGTCTCGTGCAGGCATTGGCGGCGCAGAACTGGCTTGCTGCGCATGAAATTCGCAGCGTGATCGTGATTGGTGTCGAAAAGCCCGGTGATGGCGACTTTGGAGCTCACGCCTGGCTTGCGCATGGGCAAACCATTGTAACTGGGGGAGAAATAGAACGCTACAGCGTTCTATTGCACGGACAAGACGGGGATTAGAGCGGTGCCAATCTCCCGGTATGGTAGGATGTTTGGAAGCGGCACGCGGCGCAAGTAGCAATTCCTTATGGTTTTTTTCGTACTCACGAGTTGAAGTTCTTGCTGCACTGCAGTAAGTGTTTTCGCGTAACCAAGATTAAGAAGGCCAAATTGATGCAGAAAATGACCTCTCGTATCGCAGTAGCTGCAGCCGCAGCTGCCTTGGCTTTCGGGCCCATCGCCGCTCAGGCCAACACCCGCGCAAGCGACTTTGCCGGAATGTTCAGCGCGTCTGCCGCGCAACCGGGCGCTGATCGCACGGCTGAAGGCGAAGAAGTCGAAGGCTGGAGCGCGCTGCTCCTTCTGCTCCTTGGTGGTGGTGCGATCGCTGGCGGCATTCTCATTCTTGAAGATGACGAAGACGAGATCAACCAGTCACCGGGTGCAAACTGAACCTTTGACTGCTTGATGCCGATGGATCGGCCTCAACTGAAGTTTCCAATTCGCGGCGTGCACTGATCAAGTGAGCGCCGCGAACTCTATTTCAGGGGCTGGGAAGAGCGCGCACAAACGCGCCAAGACCCAGACGTCATTGGCTCTCTGGCCGGTAGCACTCATCGTCATTATCGCGGTGGTCAATGGCGGCGGCGGGGTTCGATACGGGCTCGCCAATTTGCTCGTCCAATTGTCAGCAATTATCCTGCTTGCCTTCAATCGCGCAGCGTTCTTCAAGTTCTGGCGCGAAGCACCAATACCGCTGAGAGCACTGGTGGCCGCCTCACTCGCTTTGCCGGCCATTCATCTTGTTCCACTGCCAACTGAGCTTTCCATTTCGCTGCCGGGTAGAGAGACTGTTCGTCAATCGCTTGATCTCATTGGCTCGGAACGTTGGTTTCCTGCCAGTGTTGACCCTGCCCGCACACTGGTGGCTCTTACAGGGCTGATACTGCCCGTGACCCTGCTGGCCGTCGGCTGGAGCCTTTCGACCGAGCAGCGTGTGAAGCTGGGATGGGTGCTCGTCGGGCTTGGCATGCTAAACGTGATGGTCGGTATTCCTCAGATGCTCTCGTCCGGTCAGACCGGCTTGATGTACCCCGAAAATCCCATGCCGGGCGTCCTCTTCGGAACGTTTGCAAATCGCAACTCGACCGGCCTGTTTCTGGTCGCCGCACTGACACTCGCGGCCTTGCTGCCACCCTTCCGCGCGCACAAAGCCTTTCCAATTTTGCGGATCGGGATCTGTGTCCTGTTGCTGCTTGG
>JBCAXQ010000016.1:0-23086 GCA_038534015.1 Pseudomonadota bacterium
TCGATGATCTGACCGGCCTCAGTGGCATCGGGCTCAGGTCGGGTCTGGAGGTCGTGTATCAGGTCAAGCGCGTCTAGCGCGTCCTCACCGCCGCTGTACTCAACCCAACGTCGCGTTTCTGCCCAGCAATCGAGTGGCTCTGCGCTGCCCAAGGCAAGGAGCGAGCCAAGGTACATCCAGGTATCGGCCTCGGTCTCAGACAGCGTGAGATTGAGGATCTGCGGACTGGCCGTGAACGCGGGACTTACGCTTTCGAACCCTAAGCTAAGCTGGTCTGGGTGGATCATTTCCGGTCTCTCAACCTCACACCTGCGCCACCGCCGTTCTCCGGGATGAACTGAACGCCAGCGGCTTCGAGAGCTCCTTGCATCGCCGCCATATTGTTTGGATGAGGCTCCCTTGTGCCTCTCTCGAAGTCTGCAACCGTGGCTCGCGACACGTTCGCGGCTTCAGCCAAGTCAGATTGAGACATGGCGACGATACCTCTCGCTGCTCTGCATTGTCCTGCAGATATGGGCATAATGCATAACCTCATACATTTTGTTTGACATCCTTTTTATCGTCAGTCATTTTGTCTGACATAAGATAAATTGTCAAAGGCACAACCCATGTACGACCGCGCCGAAACCATGAGAACCGCCTGGGCCATTCACCGCCGTGCCGAAGGTGCAACCTTCCCGCCGTTCCGGGTTCTGAATGCCCTGCGCACTGCATGGCGCCAAGCAATAGATGCCGTCTGGGCCGCTGCCCTTGCCCGGCACGCCGACCTGTCCTCGCACCTGAGGGCCGCAGCATGAAGCACGATATCATCCCCGCACCCTTCGCCGTGTGCACGCACATGCCGCCCGCGTTCAACGCCACGTCCGAGGCTTGGGCGAAGCTCTGTGCAGCACTGGCTGCGATCCACCGCTGGAACGACGAGTGCGAGTGCCTGGAGGATACGCACCCTGAGTTCGCCATGCAGGCACAGGAGCCGGGCAAGGCGCCTGTGAACGCTCTGCGGGCCGCTGAGAGCGCCTTGAACGCCGCCTATGACGATTTCAGCGCCGCCTGCACGCGTGTCCTGGCCTGCCCGATCAAGACGCCAACCGATGTCGCCCGGATGATCAGTGCTGCACGGTTCAACCTGTCCGCACCCGAAGACATCGACGCCCTGACCATTGAGATCCGCGCCGTCTGTGCGCGCAAACTGGAGAGCTACCATGCATGACAAATCAGAGACTTCTGTGCTGGATCGGGTGGACCGTGCTTCCTTCCGCCTCAAGACCATCATCGGCGTGCTGCGCCAGTTCGGCCATTCCCACTGGGACATGACCGACGACTATCTGGCAGACGCCCTTGGCGCCTTCGGGGAGGACTTGGACGAGATTCTAAGCGTGCTGCGTGAAGCCTACGACCACGTGCCAGAGAAGAAGGTCGCAGGCCCGCTCGAGCGCCTTCTTGACACGCTCCAGTCGAGAACGCGCCTCACGGAAGCGCACGCGGATCTTGCGGCAGTGCTGCCGAGCATGAAGGGCAAAGATCCGATGGAATGGCTCAGCGAGCCAACCGAGGACGCCAAGACAGTTTACCCGGACAGCGCCCGTGAGTGGGCCGCTAAGGTGCTTCTGATGACCGTCAACGGCGAAACCCTGGAGCGCGAAAGCCACTTGCAGGCGTTGATCGATGACGCCCGCGCGACCCTTGGGATCGAGACAGAAGAAAGGGCCGCAGCATGATTGACCGTCGCACACTTCTCGCAGGAGCACCTGCCGCACTTGCCGTTCCCGTCTCTGCCACTGAAGCAGGGCCTATCGAGGCGCGGTTGCTCGAGTTTCGTCGCCGGAACGATTGGTTGAACACCCTGCCAACGTGTTCGGACGAGATGGTCGACAGCGCGACGGAATGGATTGACGAGCCGCTGAATGAAGCGTGCGGCATGACGCCAGAGACCATGCGCGAACTCGCTGCACTGTTCCTCCTGACGGGCCTGGATAACGAAAACCTCTGCGAGCCGCACCTGAGACCGTTCTTCACGCGCTGCGAGGCGATGCTGAGATGAACGCCACCGACAAGGCTTGGGCAGATCTTGTCTCCGCGCATCATGGCACCATTGCCGCGCGGGGGCGCATCGTTTGTCATCTGGATGCCCAAAGGCAAATTGGCCACGTGGTGAATTTCACCACGTCGAAGCTGTTTAGAGGGAACTTGGGAATTTCCCAAGTTGACCAAAACGATTGGCAAAGATGGCAGTTCACAGGTTGCCAGCAACAGTTGGATTCGATTGCCGTGCCGAAAGGGGCCAGTGTCATGAAGGTGCCTTTTCAACACGTCGTCAATTTAGGGTCGGTTCCGGTAGGGGGCAGGATCTTACGTTAGTGAAGTGCTGCCATTGTTGCTGGATGCAGCGAATTACCCGAGAGAGCCCTTTGTGCCGGGAAAAATCAGCACTGGTCGTCGAAATACTCTTCTCGAGTGCGTTGCAGAATGAGTGAGAGCCGACTGGAAATATTTGAACCCTGTTTAAAATCCGAGATGCAAAAGCCGTGTAACACTTCACAAAGCGGGAAGATAACCCTGGCAACTTCTTGGATGCACTGCACTAAGGTATCCCGCTGCTTGAGCGGCCCATTATGGATTGCTCTGCTACCATCCCGCTTCAACTCCAGCCCGCCTGGAGATGGATGGGCTCCAAGTGTCGAGAGCATCTTATATGCCTTTTCCCGCTTTCTCTCCACGAAACCATCACGCAGATCCAAATACTTGCGGATCACTACAGGTTTGTATTCTTCCGGAGAAGACTTGGGATCTGACGACAACCACGCTTCTGGGCGGCCTGGTTGATCCAACAGATAACTCAACAAGAATTGAGTTTCCAGTAAATCACGAGCATACATCGCGCAACCAGTATAGTTGCCAGACATCGCGCTGCGCACACAGTAAGACGAAGCATCAAAAGTGCGTAGGAATAAGCTCCCAAGTGCGATGTGTCGTTCACTAGAAAGCCCAGATTGTCGAACCGATTCGACACAATCCATGTACGCCTCGATCATTTGGAGGTGATCTTGAAGGTACTTTTCCGATGCTACTACCGACTTTGACCATGTTACTAGGTTGTCCTCGGCCGCCCAGAGCCGCGTAAGGTTCTCGGGTACGACATCAATAAGCTTTGTTGGCATTCTATCGTCCCTCAAGCCTTCCTATCCTGCCAAATAGAGCTTTTAGGACTTGAGAAACAGAGTCTTCGGGAATTTCATTGGCATTGCAGCGTTGCGGCCAACGGCAGCTTTGCCCCGACTGCTGCCCTTAGCGCACTATCCTGCACTAAGCCGTAATCGCCCCCTTCAACACGTGGTCAAATTGACCACGTGCCTGCATACACGCTCCTTCAGGGGATGCCGTCACTTTCGTTTAGGCCGCTGTCTCACAGGTGATTTCTTCGGCGTTGCGGCGGGCTTGCGACCGAGGCCGATCTTCTTTGCAAGTTCCTGGCGCTTTCGGGCATAGGCCGGAGCGACCATCGGGTAGTCGTACGCCAGACCCCACTTGGCCCGGTAGTCTTCTGGCGTCATGCCGTAGGCTGTCATCAGGTGGCGCTTCAGCATCTTGAGCTTCTTGCCGTCCTCGAGACATATGATGAACTCATCCGTGACCGACTTCTTGATTGGCACGGCAGGCACAAGCTCGACCTCGGGCTCGACCGGTTCGGAGCTCAGTCCGGCCAGGGTCGAATAGACTGACTTGATTGCGTCGTTCAGATCAGACGCCGGAACGTGATTGTTCGCGGCGTGCGCGGATACAATCTCCGATGTCAGCTCCAGAAGGGCGCTATGTTCTGTGTTGCTCTCAGCCACGTTTCTTGTCCTTGTTCTTGCGTTTGAAGACGCGGGTATACAGTCAGCTTACGTTAATGGAAGGTTATTTCCGGCGGTCTTAGTCCGGTCCGGTTGTCCCAATTGAACCCCCGGTGTTTCACAGACCATAAGCCGTTGAGATTGCTGGGGTCAAAACCGTCCCATTCTGCCACTCGTTTGAATGGGACAAGCAACGCCCATTGGCGCGCCCGCGTTTGAAAATGCTGACGGGCCACATCGCGCCACAGCCGTCAATGGATCTTGTGCTTGACTGGCGCCGCACCGTGGCAAGGTTGGTGCAGTCTCAGCCTCGTCAATCGGGACGATGCCGACATTGGCAGAAAAGTGAACGGCAGGGCGTAAGACTATTCTGATCAATTTTTCCTGTCGATATCTTGAACGACCTCGGCTCTCCATTCGATGGTCGATCTCCTCTCATCATAGATGCCATCATCTACGGCTATGAGTTCGAGTTTGTCGAAATCAATCTTCTCTTCCAAATCTCGCTTGATCGACTTGATAAGCGCATGATTTCTCTTCCAAACATCGGTCCGCTCCAGAAGGTACAGATAGATACCTTCGAAGGCTAATTCATCTTCGCCCACCGAAAAGAAGTGTCTAGAGTTTGGCCAGAAGTCGTTCTCGGCCTCGCAGATGATCAAGAGCTCTCGGATTTTTTTGCGCAACATCGTACCCAAATGTTTCATGTCTCCAGTGGTTTTAAGTAAGTGCAGAGTTCGATGAAAGGTTACAGCAATTTCGGAACTAAGGGCTCTCAACAGACATCTGACGGCATCAGCATTCCACATCGCCGCTGAGAGTTACTGAAGAGCGAACTCTGTGCGCCGCGTTGGGCTCTGTAGCGTTTGCTACATTCTCGCGGATCGGCTCATGCTCTAATCAGGGTTAGCGCATCGTTGGAGGTTACAATGACCGAACACAAGGACGCCCCTGAAGCCGTTGAGGACGAAACGCTCGACGTCATCAGTGGCGGGCCGAACCGGCGGAACCACGATCACATAGGCAACTTCAACGTTCGCGATGATGGTTCGATCGACTCTGGTGACAAAAGGCCATCTGGTAAGCCGGGTATCATCACGAGCAGCGGTGGAGGCAATAGCGGCATCTGATGCCCGGCAATCGAAGAAAGGGAAAACTGAAATGACGAACAAAACAAAGCCTGAAGCGATTTCTGATGACGACCTTGATGATGCGAGCGGTGGTCGCGAGCAAGTATCGCTCAACTACGAAAAGATCGAATGGACCTATCGTCGGCAATCCTCTGCTAGAGCCAGCGGCAGTAAGGGTGGCACCGTAGAGACGACGTGGAAGATCGAGGAAGGCGAAAAGTAACCGCCGCCGTCCTGGCCCATGAGCTCGCGAAGTCGCCTTGGGATCGAGCTACTGCGCCCGGTAAACATCGGCCAGAACCTCGTCGTGAGCGCTCTTCGTCCAATTCGGTCAGAACCGGGTTCCCGGACTCGGCAAGGTCAACTATATCTGCGTCATGCGCGTGTTTCTCGGTCACCTTATCCACTGGACGCTGTTTGCCCTTGTCATGGGCGCTCTGTTCATCTCCGCCGATTTCTATCCGTTTGAGACGACGGTCGGTCTGTTCGCCATGCTCGGGCTCGGAGGCGTATGGAAGCTTGGCGCGTTTCTGTGGGAGTGGCGCACCGCCGTGAGAGAAGTCAGGGAACACGAGCGCGACGAGCGGTTGGCCAAGATGATCGCGCGCGAGACGGTCAGGGAAATGGATCGTCTGCGCAGGGAGAACGTCTACTGATGCCGTACCTTCGAGCCACACTGCTTGCCCTGGTCCTGGCCGGATGCGCCGTTTCGCCCAAGTCCGGCATGCAATGCACCGCCCTGACCGCGTACGACGGCGATACCGTGAAATGCGATGGCGTCAGCCTCAGACCCATGGGGCCCGGAGCGCCCTACGTCTCGGGCTTCGATACGCCAGAGATTAATCAACATGCAAAGTGCCCAGGAGAGCATGAGCTTGGCATTGCAGCCCGCGACCGAATGCGAGATCTGATCCGCGCACCAGGTGTTTCGATCGTGGACTCAGGCGAGGTCGACCGGTTTGACCGCCCGTTGGTCTGGCTCAGGCTGGCCAGTGGCGCCACGGCTGGTGAGATCCTGTTGGCCGAGGGCCATGCACGCGCTTGGCCGGACGGCGCGAAGTTCTGGTGCTGACCAAGGACTCCTAGATTAACTCGAACGAACGGAAGCTGGCTAAGTCTGTGCGACAGTTTCTTGTCGATCTTGCGGGGTGTTGATCGTCGGCTGTCGAAAGACAAAGCCGTCATCTGACCAAATCACTCAGCTGTAATCCCTTCAAAGCGTGCTGGGACTTGACAATGGTGTTAGCTGCCCGGTTGCTCAGGATCGGTGCGCCGATCTTCAAGTAAGCCCTTCTTTCCTTCAAACCCTATCGTTTGCGAGAAAACCTCGCAAGCTCGGTACTTATCCACAATTATATCTAGTGATTTAGAGAGTTCTTCTTTTGAAATACTTTCATGTCGATATAGTTTAATCTCGCGTTCGAGTTGATTTATAATAATACTCACCTCCTCATTTGGCTTTTCTCTAAGTAAATTGAGTAGGCCTGTTGCTCTGCGCTCTACACGTTTACCAGCTAACACTGCGTTTGTAGCTTTTCTAAGTGCTACGGCGATCAGCGCTCCTGCACCCAAGGAGGTGCTCGTATCAGGAAGTTGAAAGATCAAGCCGAGCGTGACGCCTATAGCCGCCCCCCCCATCGCGAATGCCCAATCCATGGGACTTTGTAGGATCTCGCCTAAACTGTCCCAAAGCGACTTGCGTGCGCCATTATCTGGTTCTTGGTCAGCGGGCATTGCCATCTTGCCCATTTTTTCTCAGCTGCCACCACAGTACGAAGCCGAAAGTAACCCCAATGACCAATCCCACTGCGCCGCCTCCGAAAGAGGCGGTCGCTCCACCTATGCTGAGCCCAACCGCGCCCGAAGCAATAAGATAAGTACTAGCAGGAACTCCAGCCGACTGCGCCGCTATTTCGGGTTCATATCTTTTTGCCAATGGCTCGGATACAACGATGAGAACCGTTTCTCTCACGGCGTCCGACACTATGTGTAATGCTCTATCCGTCTCTATGAGGCGCTCACAAAACATCTCCATACTCAATGGGCTTTCGCCATCAGCACTTTCATGGAGTTGCTTCAAATATTCGATGTATGCTTCCGTGTATTTCTTCTCTAAGATTATCGGCAAAAAATGTCGAATACGAATTTCAATACCACAAGAACCAAATTGCATCCTATCGATTAGTTGAGATGCTTGTTCGTAATGAGATTTTGAGAGTTTTGTCATCAAAAGTCAATTTGCAACTAGAGGCAAAGATCCCCGGGAGCTTCTACTAGGCACAGGCGAAGCGTACACTCGCTACCGCGATTTGTAACGCTCTTTCACTTCGCGGCTGAACGTTCAAATTGCCAAAGCTATGTCCGGCTCCGGTCAAACTGGGCTCATTGCTGCCATCTGAGTGTTTCCGTCTGGATTATTCCAAGCAAACAAGCACTTAAAGGCAGCACACGGGACAAAGCCGCCGTTGGGCAAAACATTTGAATTTACGATCCGCCCCCTGAAGCTGCCGTTCGGCCTGTTGGAAGGCTGCGCCACAACGGGTCACTCCAAGAGTGCTATGACCCGTGGTGATAAGCTGCGCCTCGTATGTCCATTGCCCTTCGCTCCGATAATCCGCTGTTATCGGCGATGAACCTTGCAGCCTTGGAGCGCGCCCGTAACTGGGCGCTTCGCTCACCTTGAAATCCGTGACAGCCAACCTTAAATCTACAATGAGCCTAGAGGGATGTGCGTCAGCGCTTTTCCGAGTTCAGAGATGGCGCTAATGGCGGAGGCGACGGTCCAGCGATCGCGGCTTGCGGAGCGCATCTCCCGAGTATATAATCGGTTCGTTCGATTCAGAAGGGATTGACATTCTTCTAACTGTTTGTACCTATTTAAGCGTCAGCTCCATTCCGCACCTGTGCCCTTCGACGGAAGGATCGGGATGCATGTGGGGAGACGATGCGCCGGAAAGATCGGCACAATGCTGTGATCTGTCGTTATCGCGCCGACGGAACTGCGAGCTGCAATGTCGAACGAATGTAAGCCCGCCTCTGGCGGGCTTACTTAATTTTACCTAATGAAATCATTCGGGAATATGTTTAAGTGAAGATGTGATGCTGCTGCTTGCTCTGAGCCGTGGCAATTAACAAAATCACTTGAACTGATGTTGCTAGAGTCCAAGCTAACATTGTAGTGCTGTGTCGGGTCAATCTGGACGCCAAATCTCAGATGCTTTCGTATTTTGCAAAGCTCATTATGTGGCGGCATCAGCGTTTCCGCTTCGCCGTGAGCCTCGTGACCTAATGCGAAGTGATATCCTCGGCTGTCAACGAAGTACTGGCTCTTCCCGTGCCCCCTTTTCTTTGGCTGCCGAAGTGATTTCACAGCTGCTAGATTCTTCTCCATGGCGACTACAAATTCGTTCGACTCTGAATTTGCGATCAGGGCGAACAATTCACTCTTCTTGGAGTGGCAGAAATTGACCTCTGGTAGAGTGAGAGCTTGTGCCTCTCCACGGTTCATGAGCTTTCTGTACAATATAACGAAGCTCTTAAGAGCTTTAGTGATGCTTTTTCGAATAATGTTTCTAAAATTACTTTGACCAAGTTCGACTGCGATACGCCGATTGAACAAGCAGATTTCGTATTTTCCTCGAACATCTGATAGATCTGGCGTCCAGAAGCCGATGACTCCCATACCGTTCTGAGCAAATCGGGCGACACGCTTGTCTAGCTCTGTCGGATCAAAACTCGCTCCAACCCAGAAAAAGTCTACTGTTATGTCGAGGTTTATTCCCTTTGATCGGACGGATTTAATATAGTCTACGGGTATCGCGCCTTCCGCATGCTTCTTTAGCTCCTCAATAAAAGGAGTTGATCTACTTAAAAAGTAAAGCTTAACTTTCATTGCGCAGTAGCTTTGCAATAATATCAACAGGAATAATCACTCTTTTTTGATCTTCTTCTGAAAGAACTTCGAGCGATGCAATGAATGACATTACTGTTCCTGATCGGACATGCGCAGATAGAGCTGAATTAACCCTGAGCGGAGTTTCATAGACAAACGTGGACCGATCAAATCCTAGCTCTTTGATTTTGGCGGAGTTTCGCTCGAACCACGTGTCGAAGCTCCTCCAGCCCTTTCTCACACTCTCGGGGTCTCCCGCCACCCAAGGGACGATAAGATCGCGATCAATCGAAATCTGTTTATCCGTCAGTTCTTCCGTGGTGCTAAACTCACGACGAACTGGCCGCTCATGGGAAAAATCGATTATACGCTGCCCGTTATCATCAAGACTTGTGGTGAAGCAACGCCAGAGTTCGTCGATCACGCGTTCACGTCGTGTCGGGACGCCCGAGGACAGGACTCGACGTGTGCTGGCGCCCCTAGGCGCCGGTAGCTCACGCCCTCTCGGTTTCACCCAAATCCGCTGCGGAGTTATCTCGTCCCTCTGTACCTCAAGTTCTTCATGTAGCTCTTCGTCGATAAAGTGCTTCAGCGTTCGATCACCAATAATCTCCTTAAAGTCCACAAACTTATCAGAGATCGTTTTCCCAAGAGTGCTCAAGAACAACACCGAGCCACTCTTGGATGCCTCTTCTGTCTCTTGTAGGATCGCAACTTTGAGCCGAGCGAGATTGTCTGAACACTCTTCGGTCATTGATCGCCTTCCACATGGGATCGTCGACCACCGACAGGCCAGACTACCCACTGAATGTTGTGCTCGTTCTATTGCACGCTTCAGCTGCAGTGGCAATCTAGCAGCCGGTCGTGTCTCTGGGACGCAGCTTGCGCTCTACGTTGGATGGATCAAGATCGCGTGGGACACGTTTGGTGCAAAATTGGTGAAAACTGGTGCGCAAAGCTGACCGCAGCTGATCTGAGCGTTACTCTTCGATCATCCAATTGTCGAATGTTCTCTATCTGCAGCCCTCGCATCAAGGGCGATTTGGTTAGATCTCATCGGGCTCATGGTTCTCTCCGGGGTCGGTCGAGCCGCCCCATAATGGCGTCGGGGACTGAACGCCTCCGTTGGTCCGCTGCGAGGTCGCCGCTGGGGCGCATCGACATTCGACCGCGAGGTCGTTCGGCCTCCGTCCCGATGGGACCTGGGTCCGCCAGCGGCGGATCTTTTGAGCGGTCAGCTCATGCGGGTAGTTCCTCTCTTGTCCATGCAAAGGTTGTTCCGTCGCGCCATATCCTCCTGAGGATCACGGCGATCTTGCGCGCGGCGGCGACGGTCGCTTTCTTCAGCCCTTTCTTTTCAGCCAGCTTCACCGCCCGCGCCTTTAGCGGGGAGAAGCGCGGCACGCGCTGGATCAGGATGTTAGCCGCCTCGTAGAGCAGCTTTCGCATCGCGCTGTCGCCGCGCTTAGAGATGCGACCGGTCCAGCCGGTCTCGCCGGACTGATATCGACGAGGCGTAAGGCCCAGGTAGGCACCTACGTCGACAGCTCGACGGAACCGATCTGCGTCGTCGATCGTGGCGATGAAGCTAAGCGCTACGATTGGACCGACCCCCGGCACGGTCGTCAGCCGGCGCGCCAACGGGCTTTCCTTCGCGATCTCCTGGAGCTCGGCGTCGAGCTCCGTCGCTTGATGGCAGACCGTCTCATGCACCGCGATCAACGATGCGAAGACCGCCTCTAGGATGGGATCGCCTGCGACGATTTCTGAGAGCTGATCTCGGAAGTTTCTGCGGCTCCGCCCGGCGCGCACTGGACCGAGCCGGATGCCGAACGTCTTCAGGATACCGCGCGCCTGCGCCTCGATATCCATGCGGATCCTGATCAGGCGATCGCGAGCCGAGAGCAGAAGCCTCAAGCGATCGGACGCTTCGCTCTTCACATGGACTTCGCGATACCAACCGGTCCGGGCCAGCTGCGCCAACGCTTCCGCATCCGACCGGTCTGACTTGTTCATTCGCGCCGACAGCGCCTTGTGCGCGGCCCGCGCGTCTATGCAGACGATCGGCTCGCCGCGCTCCTTGAGCTCCCGCGTCAGCCAGATGGAAAGAGGCCCAGACTCATGCACGATCTTCTCGATCGGTGCAAAGCTGGCGATCGTATTGAGGATCTGATCTGGTTCGGTCAGGCAGGATCCTTCGAAAATGATCGAGCCGTCCTCGTTCAGGACGCAGATCGCTGTCTGATCCTGCGAAACGTCTAGTCCAACATACCGCTTCATCGTCATGTCTCCTCAAGCTCAAAGGTTGCGAGACGCGAGCTTACTCGCTCTCGACGCCCTCAGAGCTCGGGCTGCTGCAGATACGCCATGTCCGCTTTTCGCGCAGAGATCCGCGCAGCTCTTTGGAAACGAAGGTCCGGTCTACCCTTGAGACTCCCATCCCGTCGAAGCGCGACCCATGGGAGAATGGGCTCTGACCGGACATCTGACCACTTTGATCAGGGTTGCAGGGTGATCCTGACCGCTTCTAGGGTAGGTGTCGGGACGAAACCGACATCTGAGCACGGTTGTCAGGATTATGAATTCCTGGTCGCCCAGACTGGTATGTTCTGGCCTTACTTTAAGTCCATCGATTCAACGATAACAGTGATCTCTTCAGTCATGACCCCCTTGCTATCTGCCGAAAATCCTGGAGAGCTGGGGTCGAAACCGCCAAACGATGAGGAAACGCGGTTGCCGTCGTCCATATCGACTGTCACGCTTCGCCTCTTCTCGGTAGGCAAGAACTTTGAAAGACCGGCAGCGCTGGCGGTGTTTCCGCTCGGTATCGGACCATTTATCCCACCAGAGGCGTCATCCAAGGCGTCGTCATCTAAAATTTCCGGCTGTCGAACTTCGGTCATTGCAAACTTTCCCTACTATCTCCTAACCAAACAGTACCACTATTCGAGATGAACTGTCCAATTCGGGCGGTGCTTGCTCTTGCGAGGCGCAAAAAACGCGTGGCGTCCGGCAATCTGGGCTCGCTGCGGACCCGCGTGACGCCTACCGCATCGTCTGCTCGGCTGGTCCGAACATACCACCTGCGCCGCCCCTTCCGGGTCCTGTTGCTCGTTTGGCCGGGATAGAGGCGCCTCTGGCGACATCTCTCGCCATGCTTGGGATGGCCGTTGCAATCACGGACCCCAGCCCACCGGACAGCCCGCCCTCGGAGAAGCCCAGTACCGCTGCGAGTGAGCGGAACGTGTCCTGGGCGAGCCGCGCGTTGCCGTAGGACGTCTTGGACGGGTTCGTCGCCTCCTTGGGCGGAACAAGGATGCGCAGTGCCTTTGCCAGACGCCCCATCAGCGCCCGCTCCTCGCCT
This sequence comes from Pseudomonadota bacterium, assembly GCA_038534015.1. GTDB lineage: Bacteria > Pseudomonadota > Alphaproteobacteria > Sphingomonadales > Sphingomonadaceae > Erythrobacter. The sequence continues at coordinate 12,220 of JBCAXQ010000016.1, forward strand.
GTGTAGAGCACCTTCGACATCGATGAGCCGTTGCCACCCACGAACGCCTCAATGCGCCCTGCAAGCCGCTCAGGGCCAAATGTGGGTCTTCCTGCCGGGGTCTCGGTCAGGCGTAACCACGCACCCGCTCTGACATTGTTCCAGGCGTCATCGGGCAGGATGCCCTTCAGCTTCATGGCCAGTCTGACGGATGACCCTTTCTCGCCCACGGCAACCCCGCCATAGAGAAGTCTGGCAACTTCCTCGGGCGTGACATCCACCTCGACCATCGTCTCGATCGCCCGGCCCGCGTCGTCCTTCGGTCCCTGCTTGAAAAAGTTGCGCTTCCACTCGGTCCACGCCCCGCGAGCCTGCCTGGCCTTCGCGAGAATTGTCGGGTCTCCGTCCAGAAGCGCGCGGGTGAACAACCTGTCCACCCAGGTGTCGTAGCCCTGCTTGATCTCGAGCATCGCGAACTCGTCCGCGCCGTTCGAACCCTTCCGGGCCGCAGAGACCAGCGCATTGATGCGCTGACGTGTCGACTCGATCCTGTCGAACCCGACTGAGCCGCGCTCACCGCCTGCGAACCGCTTGTTGATGAACTGGACAGCCTGGGCCGCGTTCGGCGTTGCCTCGTCAATGATCGTCCCGCCCATCTCGACGCCGCGCTTGAGCGTGTCGCCGAGGTTCAGGGCCACGCGCCCCGGCACCGTTGCCCCGGTCTCTGAGAGCGCCGTGTAGGCGTCGTCCGCTGCCTGACGGTAAATCCCTGCGGCGTCCTTGATGGCCCCTCCTGCGCGCTCTGCGGCGCCGAGAGCGGTGTCTGCATCTCCCAGGCCCTTGGCGATGTCGTCGACGGCTGCACCAACCTGTGTCCGAGCCTGCTCATCCATCTGCCGAACGCGCCGTCCAGCGATGGCTCCACGTGCTTCATTGCGTGCCGCTTCCTCGAATGCAGACTGGCTGACGTCCCCGGTTGCCTGCCCTCTTGTGAGTGGAATCTGGAACTCGTCCGCAATGGCCATCCGCACCGCTTCGTCTGTTGCACCGCTGGCTTCTCTCACGCGCCTCTGGAAGTGGCTGGCGAAGCTGTCGCTGATGACTTCCGGGTCAATCCTGGCACGCTCAATCGCGGATCTGCCTTCCGCCGTGATGCGGCCACCCCGGAACGTGCGGGATGAGGCGAAGATTGGCCCGAGAATCCTGCCCATCTGCGAGAAGACCGCTTCCCCACCGGCACCGAAGGCTCCAGCCATGGCCGTGCGGAATGTGCTGAAGTCGGCCCCGGACCCGGAATGGACGTTCATCATCTGGACGCCTGCATCACCCGCCGCCGTGCCAACGCCAGACCCCAAGACACGGCCAGCGGTTCCGCCCACGGCCTTCAGTCCGAGCCGAGCGCCAAGGGTGGCACCGCCCACGAGCAGCGGGCCTTCCTTGATGACCTCTTGCGCATCCCGCATGGACAAGCCGGACTTGTCGAGCGCGAACCAGTCGCCGTCCAGATTGACGAACTGGTTGCCGTTGCCGTCCACGCCGAACTGCGCTTCGGGGAAGGCTTCTCGAAGAATGGGCGCCATGTCGGCCTCGGTCTCGGCCATGAACAAACGGCGGCGCAGATCCTCCATCTCCTGGTCGCGCTCGGGCAGGAACGCCGACGCGACCGGATTGGCATTGCGCAGGGCCTGCGCGATTGGGCTCGAGAACGGATCGCGGCGGGTCAGCTCGCCCTCGATCTCGGGAGCATCCAATTCCGAGTTGCCGTGGATCTTTTCGCCGATCCAGTCGCCAGCGCGCTCGAGCAAACCCGGCTGCTGGGCTGATTGGATATCTGCGCTCACCTGATCGATGCCGCTATCGACACGGGTTCCGAACGCCCCCTGCGCGCCTTCCGTGACAGACGGATCAACCTGGCGCCCACCTAGGCGCTGATCTGCCTCCGCTGCCATCTGCTGCAGCTGGTCAAAGGTTACGCCTGCGGGCGCAGGAGCGGCCTGTGTGGCCTCTTGAGCGCTGCCGAGGGGTGCTGGTGCAGTATCATCCCCGCCTAGCCGCTTGTCGGCCTCCTGCGCCAGTCTGCGAAGATCATCGAAGCTCACGTCGCCGCCCTCAAGCGTGTCGCTGCCTGCGCTGCCCTCAAAGCGCTGATAGAGGTGCTTTCCGACCGTCCCGCGCGCCCATCCGGGGATGGACTCTTTCTTGTGGCTCGGACCCCAGGCCCGGCGCGGGCCGGTATCGAAGTGCAATGCGTTTCCGTAGACGCCGATCCCGGAAATGCCTTCCTCACTGGCAATCTGGATCAAGCGCTTGCGGTCTGCCTTCGATAGGTCCCGCACATCAATGTCGAGCGCCTTGCCGTGCATGTGCTGGGATTTCTTTGCCCCACCTGATGCGAAGTTACGCTTCGGGCTGCGAAATCCTGAGTTGATGGGAAGGTCTCGACCGAAGCGCTTTTGAACCCGCTCCCAGGTCTGCAACAGGCCCGGATCGACGTTCGCCAGATCCGGATTGTGTCCCGCTGCCGGGATCAGCGCGGTTGCCGCGAGGGTCATAGCAGGCCCTCGCTCTTCATGATCCGCATGACCTTGTTTGCGTCGTCGGGATACTGCGCCGAAAGGAATTCCAACCGCCGCTGAACGTCGCCCTGCCGGAACGTGACCGGCATTCGCTGCGGACCCTCTCCGGCGCCGAAGACGATATCGAGGAAACCGTTGTGAACGCGGGCCAGGTTGTCCAGAATCTGTTGCTGGCCTTGAGATTGCTCGAGCGAGCCGATGGTCGATTGCAGCAGGGTCAACTCGCGTTCCGAGACCGCACCCAGCGCACCGCCCGTTGGTGAGTTCTCTCGCATCTTTTGAAGGGCACCGAACGCCGAATTCGACTTGATCGTGTCCATCATCTTGTTCAGATCGTGCGCCGACGACCCCGGAAGGTTTGCAAGGGCTGAACCGAAAAGTCCTGTGGTCGGCCAGTCCGAATTCTGGATAATCCCGACCGCGCGCGAGATGTCCTCAGTGACGACGGTTGCCTCACGGATCGACTGATTACGTCGGCCTTGGGCCTGCGCCGCAGACGCTTCTGCATCAGCCATTGCGGGGCCGCCCTGGAACGGGATTGCAACCGGTGCGCCGCGATTATCCAGCAAAGGCTTACCGTCCTGACCCATCTGCCAGACCGTACCTTTCGGCGGCGAAGGAAGCCGCTGGCCGTCACCAATCGTGATCTGCGTTGCAGGGCCTCGAGCCTGCGCATTCTGCTGGATGACAGATGGATCTGCCGGACCGCCCGGAATGGCCTCAAAAGATTGACCATCAGCGGCGCGCCGATACCCCGATGGCGCGCCTTGTGGCTTTGCCGGAACACTTGCGACACGATTGCCTGCTGTGTCAAAGCGCGTTTGGCCGGGGCCGAGGTTGAAACCCTCATTCTCGGCGCGCAACCGTGTGTTGGCGTCGGTTTTGAGGCCAGCTTTTATTTGAAGGAACTCTCGACGCTCCTCGTCAGAGCCAAGGCCAGCAAGCGTTCGCTCAAGATCCGTCAGCTCGCGGGCAGGCAGCGTTTAGATCGATTTGACGATCTGGAACACTTCCGGGCTGAACACCTCAAATTCCTCGGCGATATCGACACCCGCCGCCTCTGCCGACCTGACGGCTTCCGCATACGCCGCCGCAGGGTCTGCTGCTTGCTCGATACCATCCAACAGTGGCGCCACGATCCGCGCCTCGGCTTGAAGGCCCTGGACCTTCGCGACTTTTGCATGGCCTTGCGCCTGCGACACCTGAGCGTCCAGCAATGCGTTCCGGCGTGGGGCATCTGCATAGGATTGGATGCCCTCTGACAGGGCGCTGAGCGCGTTGCTGCGCGTACTCTGCTGGAGAGCATTCGACTGGTCGATGAGCAGTTGGTTGCGGAGAACGTTGTCCGATTGTGGCAGCATTTCTAAGGGCCTCCAAAGGGCTGAACACTTTGCCGAAATATTAGCATAATCAGTGATTTAAGACCATATCTCATACCGTTTTGAGCCGAAAAGTTTCGTACCTCTGACCGCTGGCAATCTCGAATCCATTCAGGCCCTCGGACCGCCGTATCTCACGGTCAATTCGGGCCTCACGGTCGAATTCGCCGGGCATCGAAACTGCCGTCGACGCATCAGCCGAGCAGATCTGAACGCAGATGTCCCGAGCGCGTGAGACTTCATCCGCCGTCAGCTCTCGCCGGGCCTCACGGGCAATTCCGGACAGAACGAGTGTTTCAAGCAAAGCCCGTTCCGAGGACCTGCCGCGCAGGGCTATGAGACGGCGGAACATGTGCAAGACTTGCGCGATTACCGGGGCCAGGTCGCCTTGGTGGGTCATGCGGATTCCTCCGCCATGCCGAGCGCAACGCGGCTCGCCAAAAGGACCGGCGGGAAGACCTTGGCGAACTCCATGAGCCCGTCTTCGCCACGTGCATCGGTGATTGTCGTCAGAGTCGTCTCGAGAGTCGCCCGCATCTGCGCCTGCCAGTCTTCGCCATAGGCTGACCGGGCGGCGGTGATGAAGGATTCTTCAGAGAACTTGTCGGCAAAGATGCTGAGCATGGAGTGACCGCCCGGCAGACCACAGCAGGCCGCGAGGTCATCCATCCGGCTTCGATGAGCAATGCGCGGGAAGGCCTCTTGAACGAACTCAAACAGCTCCTTTCCGAACTTCTCAGCCTTCGCGCGGTTCCGTCCAGGGGCCGCAGTCGCCTCAAGGGCCAGAATACGTTTCGAGAGAGTGCTCATTGCGCATCCTCCGATAAGAAGGGCTCGCCGTAGAGACGCTCGTGGCACGCGTTTACGTCAGCGTAGAAGGCCTCCGAGGTCTCGTAATCGCATCGGTTGAACTGCCCGCCGCGAATGACAAAGATGATTCCGAGGTCACCATCAACGGGCTCTTCGGCATCAGGGCCGACGAATTGGATAGATAGGGCGGTCACCGGACGAAGCGCAGCTCCCCGCAGTCTCTCGAGCTTTTTCATGCGTGATTCGAGGGTGCTCATTGCTTGTCCTCCATTGGGTAAGGCCGACCGTGGACGCGCCGGTGGCACTCATCGACGGCTGCGTAGAACTCGTCTGCGCTCTGATAGTTTCGGCGGCAGAACTGCTCGCCGCCCATGACGGTGATGATTCCGGGACCGCCATTGACCGGGCCTTCGAGCCCAGGCCTGAAGAACGAGACGGACATCGTGGTGATTGGACGAAGCCCGGAGCCATTTGCCCTCTCCAGCTTCGCCATACGGGTGCTCAAGTTGTTCATGCTGCACTCCCTTCGTCTATCCTGAGCGGTTCGCCATGAACGCGCTCGTGGCATGCGCTTGCGGCTTCAAAAAACGCAGCCTCGCTGGAATAGTCTTCGCGGCGGAAGAACTCGCCCGAGTGGACACTGATCGCACAGACGCCGCCGCTTACGGGGCCATCCGGACTGGGATCGAAGACCTCCCAGACGGTTGCGCCAAACGAGGTCCGTTCTGCGTCGCCAGTTCGTTCCAGCCGATCGATGCGCGCATTCAAGTTTGTGAGGCTGCTCATTTCGCGCCCTCCAGTGCGCTGATGCGCGCCTCCAGTTCTTGGGTTTCGAGGGCTTTGCGATAGGTCTCGACCAGCGCCGCAATCGACTTCGCTTCGTCTGGCGTGAGGTCCCCGGCAGCGACTTGCTCGAGGATTTTGCCGATTGCCTGAGCCGCGTCCGAGGCGCTGTTCATCTCGGGCGCGGTGAAGGTGATCGGGCTGTCTTTCCGGACCGGGCAGATCCGTTCGATGCAGAGCCGCAGAGCAGTCGTGTCGCCGCCCAGAGCGAGTTCGACCGCCCGCCGCGTGAGCCCCTCGGCTTCGCCTTCGAGCAGTGTCTCGACTGCCCGCGTCGTGCGATGCCGTGCGCCTTTTGGCCGGCCAGCGTTACCGGGTGCAAACTGACCGTTTTCCGTGCGGCCCGTTTTTAGTCCGTTTTTTCCGTCGCTCATAACACGCGCCCGCTGCGGGTATGAGTGTATGAGCTGGGCCACGCCAGTCTCGGCCCGGTACCCATGGTAAGTAAGGATGTCATGATTTTGATGACGTGAAAGAGCCAAAAACAGCCCAAAACGTCATGATTTTGATGACGTCCCGTCATGATTTTGATGACGTGATTCATGTGTACGTCCCGATTTTGATGACAGTGCTGTCATGATTTTGATGACAGGGTTTTGTTTTCCCGTTCCGTCCACGCGGGTTGTTTGCCAGTGCCTTGGACACCGGAAACTCTCCGCTCGGATGCCAGCTCGCATAGAGCTTGCGACCTGCATGTCCGCCGTTTTTCGGTAGCGCGAGCTCGGTCAATTCGAAGGTTGGAGACTTGGCCTCTCCGCCCAATCCCAGGCGCGCCTGTTCGGTCACGACCAAGAAACCTTTGGCCTGCAGGTCGTGGAATGCACGAGCAGCAGTATCGATGCCAACGCCTAACCTGTTGGCGGCATCCCGTACGCTCAGACGGATCTTCCCGTTGTTGTTTGCGTCGGGTCCGCGCCACTCAAGTTTGAGCCACGGATATAACGCCTGTGCTGTCGAGGAGAGCGCCCGCCAGGCGGGCGTCTCCATCGTGTTGCGGAGCATCTTGGTGAAGTGGTCACCGCGACGTTCATTGCGGGCGTCCCTGCCCATCACGCAAACTCTTCGGACAAGGTGGTTGCGGCTCGAATGAACCGGACCAGCTGCAGCGCATTGCCAAAGTGCGACTTGCCGCTCCAGTCGCGCCAGCGCTCGGTCGAGGGCCACCACTCTACGCGGCGGCCCTCCTCAATCCAGATCGTGATGTGGTTGCTCTTCGCGTCATTGACGCGAATCCGGTGGACTTCCAGCTTGAGGCGCTCGACAACAAGCTGCGCGTGCTCACGACGTTGATTGCGTAGTGCTCGGGAAACCTTCATTCCGCGCCCTCCGCACAGGAGAGCTTGTACCGGCCGTGCGAGCCTGCGAATTCGCCGCCGTGAGGCTCTCGAACGGCCTCGATGACGAAATCAGCCATGGACGCCACCCCCGTATGCAAAGCGCGCAACCAACTCGGCACGGATTGGCGACAGCCCGAAGCGATGGCGCAGGCGTTCGGCCTGCAGGACGCGGTGGACATTCGGGACGGCGTGGGTATAATATGGGCTGTTCCGCTGCTCAGCTGAACACACCTTGAACGCGGTGCTGCCGGGCACCGCGTTTTCCATTTTCCGGGTCATTATGCGGCCACCTCGCGGTTAGCCATCGCCTCTTCGATACGACCGTTGATTTCGGCGTCGACCCAGCGGGTTGAACCGCCAATCTTGAGCGGCTGTGGGAGTGTCCCATCGGCGACGCGACGCCATACTGTGGCGCGGCTGCATCCGATGATGTTGGCCACTTCTTTGTCAGTGATGAGGCGCGATTTGGAGGCGAAGTTGGCCGATCCGCTCCGCGCCGGGCTGTGTTCTAGGTTCATGCGATTGCCCTGTGTCGTGATGTGCTGAAGTCTGTCTCAGCAGGTAACAGGGCCAATAGATCAGTCGCGTGAGACTAGTGCATGGGTAGGATTACTCGCGTAATCTTACCGACGGCACGTTCTTGGCCTCTTCACGTAGGCGGTCATAAATCTTGCGCACGGCGTCGTAGCTTGTGATGCTGCCGATACGCGCCGCAACGGCGGCGCGTGCAACGGCATCGCAAGCGCTCACAGGCTTGGATGTATCGTTACGAGTTGGATTGAAACCATGACACTTGAGTTCCTCGACAAGATAGTAGATTAAACAATCTCTCGGCTTCAGTTTCCAAAACTTTGGTGTTTTATTGGGTTTAGCTCGGTTTCCAATTAAAGCTTCATTAAACCATATCTGGAATCGACTCGGTTGAATATTGAAATTCCCGATGTCTATGCAGTGCAGGCCGAACTCATGCATGATTAGGTAGTTGGTGGGGAATTTGTCGACATCCTCGAAAACATCTTCAAATTTCTCATCAGGTATCTTGAGTTCTACTAGTACTTGCGTACGACAGTCTCGCCGGTAAACAGGCCCATGCGTAGCTCTTAGAACTTGCCCTTTTGATAAATTATCCAAGAAAGAAAATAGGTTACGGCGAGAAATTTTACTCTCTTTATTGAATTTCCCTTTATGTTCAATGAAGACTTTTTCACAATGATCCTTAGCTTGTGAGAAGTCCCACTTGTTTTTTTCGGTGGGCGTAGACACCATTCTCATGTCACACTGCCTAGATCCAACCAGCATGGATTGAGACTGAACACCCAGTTTGACGCCATGCCACGGCTGAATTGGCACTAGGGCCTGCCAGTCTTGCGAAGGCGGTCTATAGTGCTCGACTGCAATCCAGTACTCTTGGCCGTTACCGACCTGCGATCGAAATGACATTACGGTCTTCTCCGCAAACGTGTTGACTCCATCTCTCCATCAGCGCCCGCCGTCGTTCCAGATAGTCGGTCCGCCTGTACGAGGCTTCGACCTTTCCTGCGCTGACGTGAGCGAGGCACTCTTCGGCCACCTCGCGCGGTGCGTCTGTTGCTTCTGCGAGCCAAGTCCTCAAGCTCGACCTGAACCCATGAGGGCGTGCATCAATCTTCCGCCGCTTGAAGAGCGCCGTCCAAGTCATGTCGCTCAGCGGCTTGCCGGGCTTGGTTCCTGGGAAAACCAGTCCGTCACGTTCAAACGGCGCAGCCGTCTCCAGAACACGCACTGCTTCAGATGACAACGGCACGCGATGCGGACTACCGCCTTTCATGCGCTCGCCTGGGATCTCCCAAACTGCTGCGTTGATGTCGATTTCGTCGAGATGGCAGCCACGAACCTCGCCAGACCGACAGCCTGTCAAGATCAGAAATCGTAATGCGAGTTCAGTGACACCTTCGCCGAGCGATTGGTAGAACTCAGGCACCTCTTGCCATGGCATAGACGGCACGTTGGTGACCGTGTGCCGCTGTTTGCCCAAAAGGGCGCGGGCCTTGTCTACAGCCTGCAGATCCACGTCCAGACCCATGGCGGCGCCGTGTTTGATGACAATCCCGAGACGACCAATGGCTTTCGTCGCAGTGTTCGCCTTCGCGTGCCAGATCGGTCCCAACACATTTCGAATGTCGCTTTGGTCGATCTCTTCGATAGGGACCTGACCAAGCTTCGGAAGGATGTGGACGCGCAGAGCAGTATCCCAGCGTCCAGCCTTGCCTTCGTCCTTTAGCTGCGCCTTGCGAGCTTCGAAGCACTCTTCGAAAACCTGCTGAACTGTCGGGTGTTCTTTCGCGGCCTCCTTAGCGAGGCGTTCGCGCTCCTTGATTGGGTCGACACCCTGCTTTGCCAGCCGTCGCCACTTTGTTGCTGCTTCTCTTGCCATGGCCAAGGTGATGTCGGGATAAGCGCCAAGTCCCATTTCCCGGCGTCGTCCGTGAACGGTAACCCGCAAAAACCACTGGGCACCACCGTCGGGCCGCTTGTGAAACCAGAGGCCGCCGCCATCGCCGTGTTTGCCGACCGAGGCGTTCTTGATGCTCGTTGCTGACAGTTTGTTAAGCGCAGGCAGATCCGCACTCCCCACATTCTATCCACCCCAACATGTAGTATAGCCTGAGATGGATTGAAACAGTTTGATACGAGGAAACGGTTTAAAATATGGAGTTTAGCTAGAAAGCGGAACAGAATGAGACCGCATGATATTGTGTTTAGATGGCAGGGTCGCCCACCATCTCACACTTTGGGGCGGAAAAATCCGCTAACACCCTGAAAGGAAATGCTATATTGGCGGCTCGATAACCTTTAGTTCGCCAGTAGCGCGATGGCTCCGCAACGGAGAGTTTGAGTACGTTTTGCTGCCCTGCAATATTACCATTTTGATATACTCCAAGGGTTTGTGAGAAATCGCAAGGCCGGTTCGATAACTTCGCTTAGGTCCCTTTTGGGTTTGGACAAGATTTGCGAACGTTCCTCCAAAACCAAATTCTCCCGTTCACACTTCTCGATCCTGGCTTCATATGCCTTAAGCACGGACTCACCACTGGCCTCAACTTTTCGGTCTAGAAGGGCCTGGGTTTGCTTCTCAACGTCCCAATTTTGCTTTTGCAATGAGGCTTGATCTTGTTCCGACTGCGAAAGAAGCAGCTGCCAGAGATCAGTGAACATGGTACGCCCCATGTCTACGAGTTGACGGGCAGGTCCGAGCTTCCTTAGAACGGCTTCCTTACCGCTTTTGATCTTAGAGCCCGTCCGACTTAGGGTTGAGTGATTTCAGTGACTTGTGATTCTCCTGGTTTGCGAGAACTGGAGGATCACATGGCCTGGACTGAAATCACCCGCCCAAAGTATGAGCGAAAATCTGATCGTTATCAATCCGATCTAACGGATGCTGAATGGGCGTTGCTGGCAGGCTTGTTCAGCGGCTCACCGCGCAAGTGGCCGTTGCGCGAGATCGTCAATGCGATGCTCTACATGCTGCGCTCTGGGGGCCAGTAGCGCATGTTGCCGAAAGATTTTCCGCCGAAAAGCACGGTCTATCATTGGTTCGGCAAGTGACGGGACGACGGAACGTTGATCGCGGCCAACCACCACTTGATGAGTAACCGGCCGATCTACGCCGCCTTGATTTTCTGATTTTGTTCTTCTGCCCATTTCCATGGCAGCAGTTCGTCGAGCCTTGGATTGCTGTGATCGTTGATCCTGGCGAGGACGTCGGCGAGGTAGGCTTCCGGATTGAGGCCGGACATCTTGGCGGTCTCGATGATCGTCATGGCGTCGGCGAGGATTTCTGCGCCGCTGTCTGCACCCGCGAACATCCAGTTTTTCTCCCGATGACCACAGGCTTGACTGCCCGTTCGGCTGCGTTGTTATCGATTGCCACGCGCCCGTCGTCCAGAAACAGCGCGAACGAGGG
>JBCAXQ010000017.1:0-22618 GCA_038534015.1 Pseudomonadota bacterium
GGTCAAAAAATTGGCCGCGCACCCGGGTTTCACCATCAGGAACCCCAACCGCGTGCGCTCGCTCTACATGGCGTTTGCAGGCAATCCGCAAGGATTTCACGATGCCACTGGCGAAGGTTATCGCATGATCGCGGACTTGATCCTGGAGCTTGATCCAATCAACCCCCAAACGGCGGCGCGGTTTGTACCCGCACTTGGCCGGTGGCGGCGGATCGAGCCTGGTCGGGCAGCGTTGATGAAGGCTGAGCTGGAGCGGATCTCCAAAGCCGAGAGCCTGTCGCGAGACACATTCGAGCAGGTCACGCGAAGCCTGAACTGATTGACGGCAGCGGAGGTGGATGACCACATGGCTTTCGACATTACGAGATCGAAAGTGCTCGCGGGGCTGCCGCATGGCTTTTTCGGTCATGGCGGCAAAGAAAACGCACCTGCGCACCAGTTCGGCTACGGCGGAGATGGTTCTGCTAGTGAGATCGCAGAGATGCGCGCCGCTGCGGTAACGGCCATCCGCCCGGAAGCAGTGCTTGTCGCCCCGCATCAGGTTCACTCGCCCGACGTTTTTGTCGTTGAGAGGCCTTGGGCTGACGCGCCTGAAGGTCGACCGGTGGCGGATGCAGTGGTTACTGGCACCCCCGGAATTGCGCTCGGGATCGTCACTGCCGATTGCGCGCCTGTGCTGTTGGCGGATCCGGATGCCGGGATCATTGCTGCGGCTCATGCTGGATGGCGCGGTGCGCAAGGCAGAATTCTCGGCAACACGATTGATGCGATGGAGCGCCTTGGTGCCAATCGGTCCGCTATAGCAGCCGCCATCGGCCCCACGATTGCGCAACCCAGTTATGAAGTCGACGTTCCTTTCAGGGCGCACTTTGCCGAAGATGATGATCGGTTTTTCGCGCCGGGGCGTCCCGATCACTGGCAATTCGATCTGCCGGCTTTTGTTGTGGCCCAATTGCAGCGAGCGGGCATCGACCATATCGATGATTGCGCACTGGACACTTTTTCGCTTTCCGCGCGTTATTTTTCGTATCGCCGTGCGGCGCAGCGCGGTGAGTCGAATTACGGGAGAAACCTGAGTGTGATTGCGCTTTCCTGATTTGCTTGCGCCAAAGCGAACAAGGGGTGTCGAAAACACGGTTGGATTCGTCGCATTTTGTGTCTAGAGGCGCGGATGAGCAGGAATGAATTTGCGATGGGGCATGCTGAATTTCGCTGGAGCAAGGCACTCAGCGTTTATCCCGCCGGTCCGGCAACAGAAATTTCAACAACACGCCGCGATGGCGCTTTGCAGCGCGGTAGAGATGAGCAGGGTTTGAAATAATGGCTGAAGTGAACGCCACTGCAGATGGCGCGGCAACCGCAGCAGACACCACCGAAGACGGTGTTCGTCGGCGCGACTTCATTCACGTGGCAGCGGTCGGAACGGCCGGTGTTGGCGCGGTGGGCGTGGTGTTGCCGCTGGTTTCGCAAATGGCTCCATCGGCAGACGTGCTCGCCGAAAGCAGCACTGACGTCGATATTTCCGCAATCCAACCGGGGCAGGCGATCAAGGCGGTGTTCCGTAAACAACCGCTGTTTGTGAAGCGCTTGACGCCGGAAGAGGTCGCAGATGCCAATGCTGTCGATGCCGCGAGCTTGCGCGACGCCGAGAGCCTCGCTGATCGTACCAAGCCCGGCAATGAAGATCTGCTGATTACCATGGGCGTTTGCACCCATCTGGGCTGTGTGCCGCTGGGCGCCGCCGACGGAGAGAATAAGGGTGAATATGGCGGGTATTTTTGTCCTTGCCACGGTTCGCACTACGACACGGCTGGCCGGATCCGCAAAGGGCCCGCGCCGACCAACCTCGTTGTACCTGAATATGAAATCAACGGAGACATCGTCCGCGTTGGATGATGATCCGTATCTGAACTAGAACGCATCTAGCAGACGAGAGAGCATTATGAGTTTCGCCTGGGCCAAAGAATACGAGCCAAAGTCCCCTTTCACCAAGTGGGTCGATGAAAAGCTGCCTTTGCCGCGGCTGGTCTACAACGCAGTCGGCGCTGGTTACCCGGTTCCGCGTAATCTCAACTATATGTGGAATTTCGGCGTGCTTGCCGGATTCTTCCTCGTTCTTCAGATTATAACCGGCGTCGTTCTGGCAATGCATTATGCAGCGAACGCCGAAGTGGCCTTCGCGACGACTGAGCACATCATGCGCAACGTCAATTGGGGTTGGCTGATGCGCTACACCCACGCGAACGGTGCCAGTTTCTTCTTTTTGGTCATCTACATGCACATTTTCCGTGGGCTGTATTATTCGTCGTACAAGCCTCCGCGTGAAATGATCTGGCTGCTCGGGGTTGTAATCTTCCTGTTGATGATGGCGACCGCGTTTATGGGATATGTGCTGCCGTGGGGCCAGATGAGCTTTTGGGGCGCGCAGGTGATCACCGGTCTGTTCGGTGCAATTCCGCTGATCGGCGAGCCGATCCAGATCTGGATCCTGGGCGGATATGCGCCCGATAATGCCGCGCTCAACCGCTTCTTCTCGCTCCACTTCCTGCTGCCGTTTGTGATTGCCGGTGTGGTTATCCTCCACATCTGGGCGCTTCACATTCCGGGTTCATCGAACCCGTCAGGTGTTGAAGTGAAGCAGGAAAGCGACACCGTGCCGTTCCACCCGTATTACACGGCAAAGGACGGGTTCGGGCTCGGCGCCATCCTCATCCTGTTTGGCATCGTCGTCTTCTTCCTGCCGACGATGCTCGGCCACGCGGAAAACTATATCGAAGCGAACCCGCTTTCGACCCCGGCCTTGATCGTTCCGGAATGGTATTTCTATCCGTTCTACGCGATCCTGCGCGCTTTTACCGGCGATCTGACCATACCGTTTACCGGCATCGTGTTGATCGAAGCCAAGCTGCTAGGCGTGATCGCGATGTTCGGTTCGATCCTGCTGTGGTTCTTCCTGCCGTGGCTGGACAAGAGCCCGGTGCGGTCGGGTCATTACCGTCCGCTGTTCAAGAAGTTCTTCTGGTTCGGCCTGATCCCGTGCATGGCCGCGCTGTTCTACCTTGGCGGTGCTCCGGCGGAGGAGCCCTATGTGATCCTTAGCCAGATCGCTACGGCATACTACTTCCTGCACTTCCTGGTGATCCTCCCGATTGTCAGCCAGATTGAAGTGCCGAAGCCGCTGCCTTACTCGATCACGGAAGCGGTGCTGGGATCGGACGATACCGTGCCAAAGCCAGCAACAGCAAAGCCCGCGGGTGGTGAGCCCACTGGCGAGCTGCAACCTGCCGAATAATCGCCGACTGGCGCAAAGCTGAATAAGAAAGACTAAGCCAATGAGCATTCGTCTCGGAGCAATTGCAATCGGCCTGGCGATCACAGGCGCGCTGTTCTTCTGGTCGCTCCTGCCTGGTGCGTTGAACTACGCCCCGCCTGAGCGAGGAGACTATTACGTCTTCAAAGAGAAACCGCATGGTCCGGAAGGCGGGTTTTCATTTGATGGTCCGCTTGGAAACTGGGACTATCAGCAATTGCAGCGCGGGTATCAGGTCTACAAAGAAGTTTGCTCGGCCTGCCATGGTCTGAAATTTGTCGCATTTCGCAATCTTCAGGAGCTTGGCTACACTGAAGAGGAAGTCCGAGCCGAGGCTGCAACTTGGTTTGTGCCTGGCATCGACCCTGTGACCGGTGAAGCGACGCTGGTCCCCGGCAAGCCGACCGACCAGTTCCCCAGTCCCTACGCCAATGATGTCGCTGCGGCGGCCGCAAATAACAACGCGATTCCGCCAGACCTTTCGCTGATGACGAAGGCTCGCAAGGACGGCATCAATTACGTCTATTCGCTGCTGACAGGGTATGGTGAGCCGGACCCCGAGAAGCTGGCGCTTAGTCCGGAGTTCGAAACCCCGCCTGGACTCTATTTCAATCCTTACTTTGCCAACGTAAACCTTGCGATGGCCCCGCCCATCTCGATCGACGGTCAGGTGACCTATGCCGACGGTACTGAGGCCACAGTCTCGCAGATATCGGAAGATGTGACGGCGTTTCTGGCTTGGTCTGCTGAGCCCCGCATGGTCAACCGCAAACAGACCGGCTGGGCTGTGATCGGCTTTCTGCTCTTTGCGACTATCCTAGCATTCCTGTCTTACAAACAGATATGGGCGGGCATGAAGCCCAAGAAGAAATAGGGTTGGCTTGCTAATCCGAAGCAACATACCGCGCCCCTCCATCGCACAGATGGCGGGGCGCTTTTCTTTTGAGAGGTATATTCATGACGCCGGACGAATTGCGCTCTCTGATCCGCACGGTGCCGGACTTTCCGGAACCCGGCATACAGTTTCGCGATATTACAACGCTGATCGGCCATAATGATGGACTCGCGGCCAGCGTCAAACACTTGGCCGGAATGGCGCGCGTCGCTGGCGCCCAGAAGATTGCCGGGATGGAGGCGCGCGGCTTCATTTTTGGCGCAGCTGTCGCGATCGAACTTGGTATTGGTTTTGTTCCGGTGCGCAAGCCGGGCAAACTGCCCATCGAAACCATCGGAGTCGACTACGCTCTCGAATACGGAACTGATCGCCTCGAAATGGACCCGGCGGCTGTTTCTGCGGGCGAGAATGTCGTGATTGTGGACGATCTGATTGCCACCGGCGGAACTGCAATGGCCGCCGCTGCGTTGTTAAGGCAGGCAGGCGCTGACGTGGGTCACGCGATCTTTGTGATAGATCTGCCTGACCTGGGTGGCGCAGACAAGCTGCGTGAAGCTGATATCCTGGTAAAGACCCTGATCGATTTTGAGGGCGAATAGCGCCTTCGTTGTTTCGCCCGTGGTCATACCCTAGTCTCCTAACTGCTAGCCCAAGAATGCAAGGATCCGACCGAGCCATATGGAATCGCAAGCACTGGTAATCGCCACGATCGGTGTGCTTGGGATTGGCGCCCAATGGGTCGCTTGGCGTACGGGGTGGCCTGCAATTGTATTGATGTTGGCCGCAGGCTTTCTGGCTGGTCCTGTCGCAGGGGAGCTGGGGTTTCGGCTTTTAGATCCCGATGCAGCCTTTGGGGAATTGCTGAACCCTCTGATCAGTCTGGGCGTGGCATTGATCCTTTTTGAGGGCGGTCTAAGCCTCGATTTTCGCGAACTCCGCCATTCCGGACCCGCGGTGATGCGGCTGGCGACAATCGGCGTCTTGATCGGCTGGGCACTGGGCGCTGCGGCGGGTTTCTACATCGCCGGCCTGGTTTGGCCGGTTGCAATCCTGTTCGGCGGAATACTGATCGTGACCGGTCCCACTGTCGTGATTCCACTGCTGCGCCAGTCCAATATTCAGAGCCGGCCGGCGTCGATCCTGCGGTGGGAAGGTATTGTCAACGATCCGACCGGAGCGCTCTGCGCAGTGATTGCCTACGAGTATTTTCGCAAAGTCGCTGAAAGCCCGGGCGCGTCGGTTGTTGAGGTGGTGCCTCCATTGATCATCGCTGCAATCATGGCGGGCTTGATCGGCTATGCGGCTGCGCGCATCATCGCGTTCCTGTTTCCGCGCGGGGCGATTCCTGAATACCTAAAGGTACCGGTCCTGTTCATCACGGTGATCGGGGTGTTCGTGATCTCCAATAAGATCGAACACGAAGCCGGCCTGGTCGCGGTGACAGTGATGGGTGTGGCGCTCGCGAACATGGGGGTCGCCAGCCTGCGTTCGATCCACCCGTTCAAAGAGAATATCGCAATCCTGCTTGTCTCAGGCATTTTCATCGTTCTGGCCTCGAGCCTGCGAGTTGAAGATTTGCAATATCTCAACTGGCGCTTCCTGGCCTTCCTCCTGGCGCTGCTGTTCCTCGTTCGACCGCTGACTGTGCTGCTCAGTCTGATCGGCACGTCGATCCCCTGGAATGAACGGTTGTTTGTGGCCTGGATTGCCCCACGCGGGATCGTGCTGGTTGCCATTTCAGGCCTGTTCGCTCTCCGTCTTGCCGATCTCGGGTACAGCGACGGGAACGTCCTCATCGGACTCAGTTTCGCAGTGGTGGTCGCGACGATCCTCGCGCATGGCTTCACAGTCGATATCGCGGCAAAGCTTCTCAAGGTGAAAGGGACATCACGCCCCGGTTTGCTGATTGTCGGCTCCACGCCGTGGACAATTGCGCTCGCGAAAGAAATGCAAGCAATCAAGACTCCGGTGATGGTCGTCGATTCCAGCTGGCAGGCGTTGGCGGCAGCGCGGCGCGAAGGCTTGCCGTTCTATCACGGAGAAATCCTGAACGAATCGACCGAGCACAACCTCGATCTCGCGCCGTTTCAAGTGCTTGTCGCTGCGACCGGCAACGAGGCGTACAATGCGTTGGTTTGCAATGAGTTCGCGCATGAAGTGGGCCGGGATTCGGTGTACCAGCTGGGCGAAGACGTCGATGAGGGTGATAAGCACGCTCTGCCCGAATCCATCAGGGGCCGTGCCTTGTTCGAATCCGGATTTGGCGTTTCCGATGTGAGCGAGCGGCAGCGCGAAGGTTGGGTGTTCCGCAAAACGAAGCTCTCAGACGAGTTCAACTTTGACGACGCGCAAGACAAACTTTCCGAAAGTGCCAATATGTTGCTGCTCGTGCGCAAAAGCGGGACCCTGCGTTTCTTTACCCATGCGGCCCGGCCTGAGCCGCGTGCCGGGGACACGATCATTTCCTATTCACCCCCACAATTGAAAACACCGGAAGATCACGCGGCCAAACGCGCTGCGAAAGAAAACAGAAAGAGCGGGCAGGATCCGCAGACGGCCTGAAGATGAGGATTGCGATGAAGAGCACGACCCTACTCACCCTCCCTGTTTTGCTCACGCTCGCGGCCTGTGGCGCGCAAGAAACGCCCGCGGCTGTAGAGGCTGATGCTGGTGATACAGATGCGCCGTTCTCCATTCTGCGCCCGGATATAGAACGCCCCGCAACTGAGGAAGACGAGGAAGTTTTGGAGCGGCTGTTGGTGACGATCGGCTTTCCCGATGGTGGGGACGAACTCAGCACAGACGCCGTCACCAAGCTTGAGGCGGTGGTGGCATCAGAGCAATTCCGGGCAGGTCTGCCGATCTTGATCGGTGGACACAGCGATGCCGGTGGGGGTGACCAGGTCAATCTTGATGCATCGGAAGCGCGGGCTCAGGCTGTGGCGAAGTGGTTTGCCGACAATGGCGTTGCCGCAGACCGCATTCTGGTCATTGCGTTCGGGGAGCAAAATCCGATCGAGCCCAACGCCGCTGCGGATGGGGCGCCCAATGAGGCTGGACGTGCAGCCAATCGCCGTGTGGAGATTGTGCTTGATCCGAGCGCGAACATCTTCACTGCCCGAGACTTGGACTTCGGTGATACGGAGATCGATTAGCCGTTGAGACCGGCGACCAGATCAAGCACCTTGTCCGCCCATTCTGGGCGGCAGATTAGCAGGTCAGGCAGGTAGGTGTCCCGTTGGTTATAGACCAAGGGCGAACCGTCAATTCGAGAACAGTGCAGGCCATGTGCCTTGGCAACCGCGACTGGGGCGCAACTGTCCCACTCATATTGCCCCCCCGAATGCAGATAGATTTCCGCTTCGCCGCGAACGACCGCCATCGCTTTCGCCCCGGCGCTGCCCATGCCGACCAGCTCACCGCCAAGAGCTTCGGAGACTGCAACCGCTTCTTTTGCCGGGCGGGTGCGGCTGACTAGGAAACGGGGCTTTTCGGCGGGAGCCGGCAGGTCTGAAACCTGGTCTGTCCTCAACACGACTCCGCCATCAAGGCCGGGCAGCGCCACTGCGCCGTGCGTCGCGACGCCATCCACTGCCAGCCCGACATGCACCGCCCAGTCGGACCGTGCCTCGCCATATTCGCGTGTGCCATCGACCGGATCCACAATCCATACGCGGCTGACATCGCAGCGCGCAGTGTCATCCTTTTCCTCTTCAGACAGCAGCGCATCATCCGGTCGCGCGGAGCGGATTGCGTGGCAGAGGAATTCGTTCGCGGTGGCATCACCGGCTTTGCCGAGCGCCTTGCCTTCGAACATGCCGCTTTCGCGCACATCGACAAGCAAGCGCCCGGCGACTTGCGCTAGGTGTGCCGCCAATTCGGCGTCGGCCATTTTGCTTGGATCTACAGAGGCGCTCATTTGAGAGGCAGGATCTGCTTGATGACGTAATCCGCAGCCTCTTCGACCGTCATCTCGACGGTGTTGACGCGGATTTCTGCGGTTTCAGGCTCTTCGTAAGGGCTGTCGATCCCGGTGAAATTCTTGATCTCTCCTGCTCGCGCTTTCTTGTAGAGGCCCTTCACGTCACGCTCTTCGGCCACTTCGATAGGCGTGTCGACAAAGATCTCGATAAACTCCCCTTCGGGCAGCATGTTACGCACCATCCGGCGCTCGGCGCGGAATGGAGAGATAAAGGCGGTCAGTACGATCAATCCGGCGTCGGCCATCAACTTGGCGACTTCACCGATGCGACGAATGTTCTCGATCCGGTCGGTCTCGGTGAAACCCAGATCCTTGTTCAAGCCGTGCCGTACATTGTCGCCGTCGAGCAGGAAGGTGTGGCGGTTCATCAGCGCCAGCTTCTTCTCCACCTCATTGGCGATGGTCGATTTGCCCGAACCGGAAAGCCCAGTGAACCATAGAACACGCGGCGTCTGGTTCTTCATCACCGCATGATTGTCACGCGTGACTGTCGTTTGCTGCCAATGGACATTCTGCGCGCGCCGCAGGCTGAAATGCAGCATGCCAGCAGCGACTGTCGCATTTGTGAACTTGTCGATCAGGATGAAACCGCCGAGCTGGCGACTTGTCGAGTACGGCTCAAATACGATCGGCTTGTCGGTCGCGAGTTCGGCGACACCAATCGAATTCAGCTCCAGCGTCTTGGCCGCCAGATGCTCGAACGAATTCACGTCCACTTCGTACTTCGGTGGCTGGACGGTCGCCGTGACCATCTGTGATCCGAGTTTCAGCCAATACCCCCGCCCGGGCTTCATAGCCTGCTCGTCCATCCACACGATGCTGGCTTCGAATTGGTCGGAAGCTTCGGGTGGATCGTCTGCAGTCGCGATCACATCACCGCGACTGCAATCAACCTCGTCATTGAGAGTGATCGTAACCGACTGGCCTGCCACGCCCTCTTCCAGCTCGCTATCAAAGGTAACGATCGATTTGACCGTGCTGTTCTTGCCTGCCGGGACGATCCGCACCGGATCGCCAGGTTTGATGGTGCCGCCGCTGATCAAGCCCGCAAAACCGCGAAAGTCCAGGTTCGGACGGTTTACCCACTGCACCGGCATGCGGAAACTGCGCTCTTGCGCCGCTTCATTCGCCAGCTCGACAGTTTCCAGGTGATCGATCAGCGCAGGACCGCCGTACCATGGCGTATTGGCTGACGGGGCCTGCGTGATGTTGTCACCCTTGAAGCCCGAGATCGGGATCGCGGTGAAGCTTTCTATACCGATGGTTTCGGCAAACTCGCTGTATTCCTTGACGATCGCGTCGAAAGTCGCCTGATCATAGTCGACCAGATCCATCTTGTTCACCGCAAGCACAAGGTGTTTGATCCCGAGCAGGTGGGTGATGTAGCTGTGGCGGCGGGTCTGCACCAACACACCTTTGCGCGCATCGACGAGAATGATCGCCAGGTCAGCGGTGGAAGCTCCGGTGACCATATTGCGGGTGTATTGTTCGTGACCGGGGGTGTCGGCGACGATGAATTTGCGCTTCTCTGTCGTGAAGAAGCGATAGGCGACATCGATGGTGATGCCCTGTTCGCGTTCGGCCGCGAGGCCATCGACCAGCAGCGCAAAATCGATCTCGTCGCCTTGCGTTCCGACCTTCTTGCTGTCGGTTTCGAGCGTTGCCAACTGATCTTCAAAGATCATCTTCGAATCGTACAGCAGACGCCCGATCAGCGTCGATTTGCCATCATCAACGCTGCCGCAGGTGATGAAGCGCAGCAGGCTCTTGTGCTGGTGTTGATCCAGATAGGCGTCGATGTCCTCGGCAATCAGCCCATCGACCTGGAAGCTCGATTCAGGATTGGTCTGATTGGTCATCAGAAATACCCCTCCTGCTTCTTGTCTTCCATCGAAGCGGACTGCCCTTTGTCGATCGCGCGGCCTTGCCGTTCGGAGCCGGTTGCGAGCAGCATTTCCTGGATGATCTTCGACATGTCGGTCGCATCGCTCTCGGTCGCGCCGGTCAGCGGATAGCACCCCAGCGTGCGGAACCGGACCGAGCGTTCGACCACTTCTTCGCCATCTTCGAAGCGGAAGCGATCATCGTCGACCACCAGGATGAGCCCGTCGCGCGTTACCGTCGGCCGCTTCTGCGACATATAAAGCGGAACGATATCGATGTTTTCCAGGTGAATGTATTGCCAGATGTCGAGCTCGGTCCAGTTCGAGATCGGGAAGACACGGATGCTTTCATCCTTGTTCTTCTTGGCGTTGTAGAGATTCCACAACTCGGGCCGCTGATTCTTTGGGTCCCAGCGATGCGAGGCGGTGCGGAAAGAGAACACACGCTCTTTGGCGCGTGCTTTTTCCTCATCGCGGCGACCGCCGCCAAACGCCGCGTCAAAGCCGTGTTCGGTCAATGCCCGTTTGAGTGGATCAGTCAGCTGCGCCTGCGAATAGAGCGCGCTGCCGGTGTCGAATGGGTTGATGCCCTGTTCTTTCGCGTCATCATTCTGCGTGACGATCAGGTCGAGATTGTATTCCTTCACCGTCTTGTCGCGGTGATCGAGCAGCGCCTGAAAATCCCAACCGGATGCCACATGCAGCATCGGGAAAGGTGGCGGAGACGGATAGAATGCCTTGCGCGCAAGGTGCAGCATGACAGACGAGTCCTTGCCGACCGAATACAGCATGACGGGCTTTTCAGCCTCGGCCACGACTTCGCGGAAGATATGGATGCTCTCGGCTTCGAGCCGTTCGAGATGGGTAAGAGTGCGCATAGTTCACTTTATGGGATTTTGTTGCGCTGCGGTAAGGGAATGTGCGTGTCGCGCAAGCCTAGAATTGCTTGGGTCGGGGATAGGTGGGGATGGAACTGTCACCCGGGAAACCGGTTGGAGCGGGTAGGGGGAATCGAACCCCCCTAGCCAGCTTGGAAGGCTGGAGCATTACCACTATGCTATACCCGCCCGCTCTAAGGCCGCGCCAATGCCGTGTTAGGGCCGCCTCGTCAACAATGAGCTACTTTCCAACCGCCATATTATCGATCAAACGGGTTCCGCCGATGCGCGCGGCGACCAGCAGTCGCGCGGGGCTGTCTGACAGCGCATCAATAAGCCCCAGCGAACTGGCATCCGCCAGATTTGCATAGTCGACACTGTCGAAACCGGCCCCCAACAGCTCACTCCTAAGAGCCGCAAGAACTGGGCTCACATCCTGCCCGTTCTCGATCCCGGCAATCGCTTCCTTCATCGCGCGTGGCAGGGTCGCGGCGGCGGCGCGGTCTGCATCGGAAAGATACCGGTTGCGGCTGCTCATCGCCAGGCCATCATCCTCGCGCACTGTTGGAACACCAATGATGTCAGCCACATGGGGAGCGCTAAGATCGAGATCGCGCGCCATTGCGCGGATCACCGCCAGCTGCTGAAAATCCTTCTCACCGAAAAAGGCCATGTCAGGCTGCACCTGGTTGAACAGCTTGCACACAACAGTCGCAACGCCATCGAAATGGCCAGGACGATCGGCACCGCAAAATCCCTCGCTAACGCCGCTCACGGAAATGCTGCTGGCGAAGCCATCAGGATACATCACATCCACTGTCGGAGCCCAAAGCAGCGACACACCGACGCTTTCAAGCAAGGCTGAATCCTCGGCAAGTTGTCGCGGATAGGCCTCGAGGTCTTCATTCGGACCGAATTGGGTGGGATTGACGAAGATTGACGCGACGACATGATCGCACGCTGCCTTCGCCTCTCGCATCAGGGTCAGATGCCCTTCGTGCAAGGCGCCCATTGTCGGGACCAGTCCGATGGACTTTGGACCAGCGCCCGAACCTTCACGCCTTAATTCGGCAATGTCCCTTCTCAACACATCAAGCGTTTTTGCTGTTTGCACGCCCGCAACCCCTTGGATATTGACCAAACCGCGATGTAGCCCGCCAAACCGGCGCGGCCAAGCTGATGGAAAGCCCAGGCAAATCAATGTCCGCTTCGACGCCACCTTTCCCGCCGACGGCCCATCGCATCGTCTTCGCCAATGAAAAAGGCGGGACCGGCAAGTCGACCACAGCAGTGCATATTGCCGTGGCACTGTCCTATCTGGGTGCAGAGGTCCACTGCATTGATCTTGATCCGCGTCAACGCACCATGGATCGCTATATCGAGAATCGCCGGGCAACGATGGAGAAGCGTGGGATCAAGCTTCCCACCCCTAGGTGTGAGGTGTTCCACGGTCGCAGCGAGCAGGCGCTGATGATCCTTGTCGACCGGATCGAGAAGGATTGCGATTTCCTGATCATCGACAATCCGGGCCGCGACGATCCGTTTGCGCGCACGGCGGTCGAGAATGCGGACACTCTGGTCACTCCGATGAATGACAGTTTCGTCGATTTTGATCTGATCGGCCAGGTCGATGCCGAGAACTTCAAGGTGAAGAAGCTCTCGTTTTTCGCCGAACTGATCTGGGAGGCGCGGCTCAAACGGAGTCGCGCTACAATTGAGCACAAGCGACCAGAGATGGACTGGCTCGTGGTGCGCAACCGCACCGGCTATGTCGAAGCGCGCAATCAGGCCCGCATTGAGAAAGCGCTCAAGGAAATGTCCAAGCGGGTGGGCTTTCGCGTGACGCAGGGCCTTTCGGAGCGTGTGATTTACCGCGAACTGTTTCCGTCAGGTTTGACCTTGCTCGACAAGGGGCATCTGGGTGAACTGGGAACGAGCCATCTGGTTGCCCGACAGGAATTGAGAGCACTGCTCAAGGCGCTCAAATTGCCCGAATTTTCTCGCGGACAGAGCGAGTTGGCGCTAACCTAGCTTTCATGCTCAAAATTGCTGCCATATTGCTGATTGTCTGCGTGCTCTTCCGTTGGGCCTTCGGCGAATGGCCGTGGTCAATGATGCGCACGAAGCCGACCCGCAGCCAGGCTGTCTTTCGCGCCAGAAAGCTGCTCGGAGTCCGGGAGAATGCCTCCCGGGAACAGATCAAGATGGCGCACAAACGTCTGGTTGCGATGGTTCATCCGGACAAAGGTGGATCGAACGCCCAGGTGCATGAGGCCAACGATGCTCGCGACCTTTTGCTCGCCGACCTCCCCGATGATGGGGCAAGTCTTGGTTCTGGCGATGGATCGCAGGATTGAAACATTTGCGGCTCAATCGGATCGACATCTTCGCCTGCCCGCGCAGGGTTCCCAACCAGGACTGACATTATGATTCACCAATTCGACCCAACTGTGTTGCGGGAATACGATATCCGCGGGATCATCGGAGAAACGCTGGGTCCTGACGATGCGCGCGCAATTGGGCGCGGGTTTGCGACCTTGCTGCGAGAAGCAGGCGGAACGACGGTCGCAGTTGGTTACGATGGCCGAGTCAGTTCACCCATGCTGGAACACGCCCTGATCGAAGGGTTGACTGCAAGCGGATGCGACGTGGTTACGATTGGCATGGGGGCCACCCCGATGCTGTATTACGCCGAAGCTTCAAGCGAAGAGGTGCATGGCGGCATTCAGATAACTGGCAGCCACAATCCCGCCAATTACAATGGCTTCAAAATGGTATTTCAGGGTCGGCCGTTCTTCGGGGCCGACATCCTCAAGATCGGGGAACTGGCCGCTGAAGGACGCTGGAGTGATGGAGCTGGCGAAGTCTCCTCTCGCGACATCCTGAGCGAGTATGTCGAGCGCATGCTCGAAGGCCTCACTGGAATAGACACCACCGCGCTCGCAGGGCTGAAGGTCGGCTGGGATGCCGGCAACGGAGCTGCTGGCCCCGCTCTGGAGGCTCTGGCTGCTCAGCTCCCGGGCGAACATCATCTTATCTTCACTGAAGTCGACGGGCATTTTCCCAATCACCATCCTGATCCAACTGTCGAAGCCAATCTGGCCGATCTTCGCGCTCTGGTCGCGGAGAAGAACCTCGATTTCGGAGTGGCTTTTGACGGAGACGGAGACCGGATTGGCGCGATTGATGGAGAAGGACGGGTGATCTGGGGGGATCAGCTGCTGATGATCTATGCCGAGGATGTGCTCAAATCTCACCGGGGCGCCACGATTATCGCCGATGTTAAGGCCAGCCGCGCGCTGTTCGATTGCGTTGCCGAAAATGGCGGGGAGCCGCTGATGTGGAAGACCGGCCACTCGCTGATTAAGTCCAAAATGAAGGAAACTGGTTCACCGCTGGCAGGGGAAATGAGCGGGCACGTGTTCTTTGCCGACACATATTATGGGTTTGACGATGCGCTTTATGCTGGTGTGCGTCTGATCGCGGCATCTGCACGATTGGGTAAATCGGTTACAGAACTGCGTGGCACCATGCCGCAAATGCTCAACACGCCGGAAATGCGTTTCCAGGTCGACGAGAGCCGTAAGTTCCCCGCCATCGACGAAGTGACGGAGCGGCTCACCACCAATCCCGGCCCTCAGGTTGAAAGTGTCAACGCGACGGATGGCGTACGGGTAAACACCGCGGATGGCTGGTGGTTGCTCCGCGCGTCGAACACGCAGGACGTGCTGGTCGCCCGCGCGGAAAGTGACACCGAAGCGGGTCTGGAGCGACTGATTGCGCAGATCGATGAACAATTGGCGCTTTCGGGGCTGGAACGCGGTGAAAGTGTAGGGCATTGAATGTTCAAGCCTTCTCCTGCGAAGGCGGGGGTCGAATTCAGAAGTAGAGCATTCCTATGATTGTCGGCATTGACTTAGGCACGACCAACAGCGCGGTCGCGATCTGGCGCGATGGTGAACCCAAACTGGTTCCCAATGCACTGGGCAAAGAGCTGACCCCTTCGGCTGTCTCGCTCGACAAGAAAGGGCAGACCTGGGTGGGTCAGGCTGCGATTGACCGGATGGCGACGCATCCCTCTGACACTGTGTCGAGCTTCAAACGGATGATGGGGACTGAAGCCAATGTGGTCCTCGCGGGGACCAAGCTGACGTCTGAAGACCTGTCCGCCATGGTGTTGCGATCACTGATTGACGATGTCGAAGAAGCCATGGGGGAGCGTCCAGTCGAAGCGGTGATCACCGTCCCTGCCTATTTCAACGAACGCCAACGCCGAGCAACGCGCAGGGCAGGCGAGATCGCCGGGCTCGATGTCAAACGCCTGATCAACGAGCCGACAGCAGCAGCGCTCGCCTTCGGATTGCATGACCGTGGGGATCGCGAACCATTCTTGGTGTTCGACCTTGGCGGTGGGACCTTTGACGTTTCCATTGTCGAGATGTTCGAAGGGATCGTGGAAGTGCGCGCATCGGCCGGCGATAACCGCCTGGGTGGGGACGATTTCGACGATGTGATGGTCAAGCTGGCAGAGCCACTGCTTGGCGATCTTGGCGCGCTCAACAAGGTGCCGACCGACCGTCGTAAAGCCTTGATGCAGCTTGCGGCCGAGAAAACCCGCATCGCGCTCAGCTCCGCCCAGGCCGCTGATTTCTCCGTGACTGTCGAGGAGCGAGTTTACGCGACCGACATAGCGACCGATCAGTTCGAAGAGGCAGCAGCGCCTCTGGTGAAGCGATTGCGCGATCCGGTGATCCGGGCGCTGCGTGATAGCCATATCGATGTCCAATCGCTGAGCGATATCGTGCTGGTCGGGGGTGCCACCCGCATGCCCGTTGTACGCAAGGCATTGACCCGAATGTTTGGGCGCTTCCCCAACAGCACGGTCCACCCCGATCATGCGGTTGCACTGGGCGCAGCGATCCAGGCGGGTCTTTTGTCAGGCGGTGAAGGACTCGATGAAATCCGTATCACCGATGTCGCGCCCTTCACCCTGGGCGTCGAAACCGCAACGCGTGATCAGCATGGCCGATATCATTCCGGGATCTTTGCGCCGATTATCGAGCGCAATACACCGGTCCCGGTCAGCCGGATGGAAGAGTTCGGCACGCTGGAAGACAACCAGCGCGAAGTCCGCTTTGGTATCTACCAAGGCGAAGCGCGTGACGTGTCGAACAATGTCAAACTGGGCGAAGTGAAAATCCAGGTGCCACCCAAGGAGGCGGGTCATGTCCCGGTAGAGGTTCGGTTCACGTATGACACCAGTGGTTTGCTGGAGGTGGACGTGCATGTCCCGGACACTGGCGTCACACGGAATCTTGTGATCGTCGATGAAGAGGACAAGCGTTCGCGCAAGGACATCGAAAAGAGCCGGTCGAAACTCGAAAAGCTCAAAGTTCACCCTCGTGATGATGCTGAAAACGTCGCCGCTCTGGCCCGGGCAGAACGCGCCTATGAAGGGTTCACCGGAATGCAGCGCGATATGATCGGTCGTTGGCTAACCGAATTCAAAGGCGCGCTTGAGAAGCAGGATCCGCGGATTATTGTCGATGCCCGCACGGACTTGATCGAAGCCCTGGACGAGCTGGAGGCGAACCCGCCGATATGAGCGGATACCCTTGGGATGAGCTTGGCATCGCCCAGACCAGTGATGTGTCTGCGATCCGTCGCGCCTATGCGGACCGACTGCGTGGGCTGGATCTCGACAAGGATATCCAGGGCTATGCCAGTCTGCGCCATGCGCGTGATGAAGCGCTGTGGCTCGCCAAGCAGAGCAGCCAGGAAGATGGCAATTTCGGGCTTGGCGATCTCAATGATGAGCAACTTGGTCCGGATTCCGACTTCAGCGTCACCTTCAATCAAGGTCAATCCGCGGATGAGAGTTCAGCAGATTGGGTGGATGTCGCTATCGATGGAGCCAGATCCGGCGCCTACGAAGAACGGCCCCAGCCACACGAAGCTGCACCAGCCGAGCCGGAGCTGACCGAAGCGCAGCTTGCCGCGCAGGAGGCTTGGCAAGCGCTCTTCTCAATCCTGATCCCAAACGGGCAACCCAGCGATGAGGCTGTGACCCATGACGAGCTGGATGCCGGCCATGAACACCTTTCAGCCCTGATCCAGCGCGCTTCGGAAAGCGATCTTGTTGAACACGATGCGCTGGATTCTTCGCTGGCCCAACTCTTCGCCGAAGCGTGGCCTCGCTCGGCTCCTTTTGTCGAACCGGCAAACCAGGCGTTTCATTGGCTCGATGAGGCGGGCAGCCTTGAAGAGCGCCCCGCGCTGATGTTCCTCAACGCGCGTCTACAGGGCATGCGGTTTCATGAGGAGGTACAGCAAGAGGACCATCCGCTGCACAAAGCCTGGGTCGAGCTCAGCCGTCCGGGCAAAGTGACACTGATCGACCGACTGAAGATCAAGCGCGAGGAAGTCGACCAACTCTTCACTCTGATCCGTTCCAGCTATCCCGAATTGGAGAGCTATCTCGATGAGGAACGGGTGCACTCCTGGCAGTACGTGCCCGACTCTATCGGCCCCCGGATCGTCCAGTACCTGTTTATCGGTTTCCTGATCGTGCAGTTTTTCCGCTTCTGTTCGGCTCAAATGGACGATCGCGCCAATCTTGACGAATTGTTCGAACAGACTGTGCAGAGCGAGGCTCTTGCTGATGAGCAAGTTACGATCAAGGTACAGGCCATATTTGGTGGTGACTACGACATGGCGGCGATCCGCGCCGCCGATCCGGTTTTTGCCGATCAGATGCGCGCCGCTCTGAACACTGAAGCGCGCTCGAGCCGGACCGCCAAGGGGTATGTGCAGAACAAAGCGCTGCAAGCTGCAGAGTTCGCCGAATTCGATGAAGCGGTGAAGATCGCTGAGCTTAAGCGGCTTTGGCTTACTGCGGCCCTCGACCAAAGCACTGATGCGTGCCGAAACGTTATGGTGGGCGATTTCGACAGCACTCCGATTGCGATGAGCGCGGCGCAATATGCCCGCGAGAGCGAATTGCTGGCCGATCTTCTCAATGCGGGCCTGTTGAGCAAGATGGCCGAGTTTCAGGGCGCGCGCTCATTCAGCGTTCCTGGATGGATGGTCGGAGAAGTGCTTGATCGTACCGAGTACAGTGAGCAGGTTTTGACGGCTGCATTGCAGAACCCGGAAAGCGAGGACCGCTGCCAGATCGAGATCACACTGCTTGGAATCATGCTGGAACAACCGGGCAGAGTCTCGATTGATCTGCTAAGGGGTTTGTGAAGCGATCTGGCGCGCAGCTGGACTAGCCGATAGGATTTGGGAAAGCGCCGTTCGCAGAGGCGCAAACGGAGAAATGCAATGAAGAAAATGTTCGTCACTCTGGCCACCAGCACAGGTTTGGCACTGGCTTCGGTGCAGCCCGCTTTCGCGCAGGAAATGGAAGAAGCCACAGCCGAAGAGACGGTCAATGTGGATGACCCCATCAGCGAAGCGTTTGCTGAACTGGGTGGCATGTTTGCTGTCGAACCTCTCACGCCCGAGGAGGAAATGCGTCTGCCGCTGGCAACCAGGATCATCGAAAAGATGATCCCTGAAGGCACAATGGCGGAAATGATGGGATCGATGTTCGACGATATGCTCGGGCCGATGATGGAGCTTGGCGGCTCGCCGGCGCAACAGGCTGTGGCTGAAAAGATCGGCGTGACAACTTTCGAACTTGATCTGACCGAAGAGCAGGCGGCGGAGCTTGCCAGCGTGTTTGATCCAAACTGGCAAGAGCGGCACGACCGCCAGATGGCCCTGTTTCCGCAAATGATGGCCGACATGATGACGGCAATGGAGCCGGGCATGCGCAAGGCAATGTCGGAACTCTATGCCATCAATTTTTCGGATCAGGAGCTGACTGAGATCGATGCATTCTTCTCCACCGAAACGGGAGCTGCGTTCGCTCGCAAGTCGTTCACGATGGCGAGCGATCCGCGCATCATGAGTGCGACCATGGAATCGCTGCCTGCGATGATGGGGGGATTCGAGAATCTTGAACAGCAGATGGAAGAAAGCGTCGCGGACTTGCCTGACGCACGCCCTTTTGCTGACCTGAGCGATACCGAGAAGGCCCGCATCACCGAGCTGACGGGGTATTCGGCTGAAGAGATCGAGAGCAATATCTCTATTTCCACTTTCAGTTTCGACGATTGGGATGCCGGTGATGCTGCCGAAGATGCGGCAGAAGCTGCGGAGTAATCCCCAAACGGGCAGACCATGAGCGCTGACGCTGGTCTGCCCCTGCCATCAGAGATAGCCGCGTGGTTCGATGCGCGCAGCTGGCGGGTCCGGCGGCACCAATTGGAAATGCTCGAAAAGGCGCGGGCGGGGCGACATGCCCTGCTCGTCGCCGACACAGGAGCGGGCAAGACGCTGGCCGGTTTCTTGCCGACATTGGCTGCCTTCGCGCCCTCGCAATTGGGCGAGGCCGGGCCACCAGACGGCCTGCACACGCTCTATGTCTCGCCGCTCAAGGCGTTGGCGCATGATGTTCAACGCAACCTGCTGACGCCGATTGGCGAGATCGGCCTGGACATCAAGGTAGAGACCCGCAGCGGCGACACTCCGTCGGATCGCAAGAAGCGGCAACGGGCCCGCCCGCCTCATGTCTTGCTGACCACGCCCGAAAGCCTGTCGCTGCTTTTGTCCTATCCGGAAAGCGTAGATCTGTTTGCGGGATTGAAGCGGGTGGTGATCGACGAGGTCCATGCTTTTGCCACTGGCAAGCGCGGGGACTTGCTGGCCCTGGCGCTGGCCCGGTTGCAGGCACTTGCGCCGGATATGCAGCGGGTTGCGCTCTCGGCGACGGTCGCCGATCCGCTCGGCTTTCAGGAATGGCTTGCACCGCAATTGGTGGATGGCACTGGAGAGATCGCGGCGGCTGATCTGGTGCTGGGCGAGACGGGAGCGAAGCCCGATCTCGAGATACTCCTGCCGATTGAAGAGCGTGTGCCGTGGGGCGGGCATGCCGGGCGGTGGGCGATCGCACAGCTGATGGAACAGATCGCGACAAACAACACCACGCTGATCTTCACCAACACGCGTTTCCTTGCCGAATTCGTGTTCCAGCTCCTGTGGGAGATCAACGAGAGCAATCTCCCGATAGGCATTCACCACGGCAGCCTGTCCAAGGAAGCGCGGCGCAAGGTGGAAAGCGCGATGGCGCGGGGTGAGCTGCGCGGATTGGTGTGTACAGCCAGCCTCGATCTCGGGGTCGATTGGGGTGATATCGATTGCGTGGTGCAAATGGGCGCGCCGAAAGGGTCATCGCGCCTGCTGCAGCGGATTGGTCGGGCCAATCACCGGCTTGATCAGGCCAGCCGCGCGATCCTCGTTCCCGGCAACCGGTTTGAATTTCTCGAAGCCAGCGCCGCCAAGGACGCCGTTGATGAGGGCCAGCGGGATGGGGAGGATTTCCGCCCTGGCGGGCTTGATGTCCTGGCGCAGCATGTAATGGCGTGCGCCTGTGCAGGCCCGTTTCAAGAGGATGAATTGCACGCCGAGATCCGCTCTTCGCTCGCCTATGCCTGGGTGGATGATGAAGCCTTCAAACGTGTGCTCGGCTTTGTCGAAAATGGCGGTTACGCCCTGCGCGCCTATGACAAATTCAAGCGGATCACGCGCGACAAACAAGGCGTGTGGCGGCTCACCCACCCGCAGCACGCCCAACGCCACCGGATGAATGCCGGGATCATTGTCGATGCCGAAATGCTCAATGTGCGGTTTCGCAACGGACGCAATCTGGGCAAGGTGGAAGAGCGCTTTGCCGCGCAGCTATCCCCGGGCGACACGTTCTTTTTTGCCGGGTTGAGCCTGGAGGTTGAAAAGCTTCAGGACATGGACCTGGTGGTTCGCGCGGCGAAGAAATCGGCGACAATTCCGAGCTATGGTGGATTGCGGCTTCCGCTCACCACCCATCTCGCCAGCCGGGTGCAGGCCATGCTGGTCGACCGCGCCAGCTGGGGCCGGTTCCCGGACGATGTGCGCGAATGGCTCGAAATGCAGGATTACCGCAGCCAGTTACCAGGGCCGGGCCAGCTGCTGGTTGAAAGCTTCCCGCACGGGGGCAAGCACTACAGCACATATTACACATTCGAAGGGTGGAACGCGAACCAGAGCCTCGGCATGCTGATCACCCGGAGGATGGAGGATCGCGGCCTGATGCCGGGCGGCTTCGTGGCGAACGATTATTCGCTCGCGGTGTGGGGGTTGAAGCCGGTCAAAGATCCAGCGCCTTTGCTGTCGCCCGACATCCTTACCTATGAATTTGACGATTGGGTGCAGGAATCGCATTTGCTGCGCCGCGCTTTCCGCGAAGTCGCGGTGATCAGCGGACTGGTTGAGCGCCAGCATCCCGGCAAACGCAAGAGCGGCAAACAGGTCACCTTCTCCACCGACCTGATCTACGACGTGCTCAAGAAGTATGAGCCCGATCATGTCTTGCTCGAAGCGGCCTGGGCCGATGCGCGGGCGCGGATGACCGATGTCGGGCGCTTGGCCGACTTGCTCGAACGCTCTGAGCGCGAGCTGGTGCATGTCGAACTGGACCGGGTCAGTCCGCTTTCGGTTCCGGTGATGACGATGATCGGCCGCGAGGCTGTCCCGCAAGGTGCGGTGGATGAAGAGCTCTTGCTGGAGGCGGAAAGCCTAGCCGGGGAGGCGATGCGGGTGGATGCGCGGGAGGATGCGTCTTTTGAGAGAGAGTGATTATTGCTCGTACCGTCCGCCTTCCGAGCATATCTCTTCGTGCTTCGGAAGTCTGTGATAAGGCAATTGAAATGTAACATCCGCACCAACGTGCAGGGCAGTAGCAATGGCAAGGGATGAATGATCGGCCGTGCTGCTGTACGAACCCCAACTCTTCTCGAAATAGCAGTGTTGCTCAAGCCCACCGAACTCGAACTTCACGACCCCTACGTGTTTGACCATCGCAATGACTCGCGCTGACATGTCATAGCTCGCAAGCGGATCGGGTTCGAACACCAGGATGGGTTCGGGCGTTATCATCATGCTTTCGCGCAGTAATTTGAAAAGCCCTGCTTGGTTTATCGGCTCACCATTCCAAAGGATATGATCGTCGGCGGCAACGCGCAGCTCGTTCGTGATTGGAACGACATCGATGCTATCGCGATAGTTCGTCCTGCGTTCTTCTTCTTCCGAATCGAACAATTGGAAGAAGGAGCTGCTTGCGAGGTCCACAACGACCGCATGCCTAGTTGGTGGCGCTGTGAAGATGACCAAGACCGGAAGCAGCCAGAAGAACAGCACAGCCGGTCGCAAATCGATGCGGGAGATCAGCTCGGTCTGTGACTTCACCTGCGCGCGCGCATCCATCGTGCGTTGGCGCGACGACAAGTTGCGATCAAATCTGCGTGGCATATTGATCTCCTACTGATCGCCGGTTGTGGGCGGTGGCGGTTCGATCCGAGGGTTGCAGAGGCTCTCCTCCATCGGCAGCGAAAATGTTATCGTTGATGCCATGAGGTCTAGTGATGAGGGGGTGGTGCGCGCAAAATTGCGGTGCTCAGCCATGCCGGAAAAGCAGAACTGATCCCCATGGGTTAGCCCGACATGGAAGAGCATTCCAAGCACTTCAAACACACGGCCATAGGCCGCGTCGCCATCGGGAATGTACCGGATAATGGGCCAATCCCGGCT
>JBCAXQ010000018.1:0-21741 GCA_038534015.1 Pseudomonadota bacterium
GCCGCAAAACTGAAGCGCCACGTGATAATCCATCATTGTCTATCTCATTGAGATAAACAGACGGTCGTTTGTCGGCGCTGAGCTGGTGTGACCTTATCGCGGCATAGGCCGCGGCTGCATGGCCAGACAGTTTGTAGTTTGGCAATTTCGTCGTCAGCGAGTGACATCCAAAACCCAGCAGCAACTCCTGATCCCTAAAGTCACTCGTCGCTTCGTAGGCGATCCAGTCCTTCACAGCAGGATGGCTAGGGGCTTGCGATACCAGCCAGTGATAAAGGAAGTTCGTTGACGCAGCGCTGTCAGTCTCCGTGGCAAGCGTAACCCCAAGTAGGCCTTGATTGAAAATTTCGGTTCTAACGACCGGACGCTTCGGCAACCCGTTCTTAGACAGTTTAACTCGCACCTGCGCATTGGCAGTTGCGTCTATCACAACTTTCGAACGTTCGATTTGCTGCTCGAGATCTTCGTCGGAAAGCGATAGAATGTCTTTCCGAACATACGTGACTGAGGCATCACAGTTTGCTGCCGAAGCATATTGGGCCGACACTTCAGCTTTATCTTCGCCGATCGCCAATCTGCTGCCAATGTGCCTTGCGATATTGTGCGGAAGGAGAACATCGTCATCGATCACATGTAATCGCCCCACTCCGCTTCGTGCAGCATGGTCTATTAGGTTGCTTCCTAGGGCCCCTGCGCCAAGCACCAGCAAGTCCTCAAGTGGTGGTTCACCCGAAACTGCACTCAAGGTCTCGGAGTTTGCAGGTGTGAGAGCTAGGAACGGGTCAACACGCGCCGAAGCATCCCAAGGGTCGCTTTTTTCCGCATGACGACTGATAAAGAAGGCGCGCAATTCCAATGATCGGGCGAGATCATCATCTTCCGCTAACCCGCCAATTGAACGGTCTATTGGCTTGGGCCGCCAAAGTCCGACGATAAGGAGAATGCCGCGTCTTTGTTCTTTGAAGAGTACGTCTGCCAGCTTAGCGCTCCCATCCTGTTCATTGAACAGAACGTCCATCATGATAGTCGCCTTATCAACGTGATCCCAAAGTGCAGTTTCCTTCAGGCCGTCCACGATCGAGCTTACCTCAGTCCATTGATTGAAGTGCGGCGCATTCTGTTGTGTCTCGCTGTTCGGCCAACAAAAAATGGCAGGAATGGCGGTCCGGCCTACCTGTATTTGAGACATTTCAGATTTGGCGCGTCGTAAGGATTCAAAGTCGCCCGTATCCAAGAATGGCTCAACAGCATCGATGCCGACACCGCCGCTCTTCAAGTGCCTCACGCCAGCACTAATGAACCTGAAGCCACCGGAGGGATTTTGCGCCGCGAGCATCTGGAATCTTTTCGGATCGATCAGGCCCACGACACCTAATTCTGCAGTCGGTGTGGGTACGGGCTCCCAACCGTCCTCATACAAAACGCCACTCTTTGCATCGCTAAGCCAACTCGACAGGCGATCTAGAACACCGACAATCCCGAACCGATCATAGATGGCTTGGATGCTAGCACGCGAAAGACAAAGGTTGGCGGGCCGTTCGCGGGCACCGGGATTTAGATGGGAGAGAGCCCGTGGGAAGTCTTTGCGGTCACTTAGCGCGACAGGTGCCTTTTTACCGATTTCATCCGGCGCACCATATACGAAGCAGATCGGCTCAACCTCATTGATTGGCGCTGCCTTCTCTCCATCCAGCAGCAGGTCAGTGCGGATCTGAAATTTCACTGTTGCGGCATCGTCTCGCATCTCAAAAGCGACGCTATCGTCGACTGTCGATGGGAAGTTGCGAATACGGGCAATTTCCCAATCTATGTTTCTAGGTAACCGCTCGCCTTCTTCAGCCATAGCCGCCGCCACCTGCGGAGGCGGGCGATGAAGAAATGATAGAAGCTGATGTAGCCGTGCCGATGAGCTTCAGGCTCGGCCCCGAGCTCTTAAAGGTAAAAACGATGTCCTTTGCCTTTTCACCCTTCTTCCCGGCCGTCACCAGAAATCTCGAACGAACTTCGTCGTCGACATCATCGCCCTGTGCGAGAATCTTATGGTATTTGTCCCGCGCTTTGGGATTCGGCGGCGTACCCCCTTCAAACTTCTTTGAGCTGGATACAACATGAGGGCTGGAGCCTTTTGGGTTATCAAGGCCAGCAATAGCTTCATCTGACCATTCGAATTGATCATCACCTTTCTTGCGTCCCATCGAATGTCGGGAGCAGTGGTGAGGGGCCAATAAGATGTTCCATTCTTTGGCAGCGGCGTCGTAATCTTTGTCGATCCGCTCCCAGACCTCGACGGTGCTATCCCCGCCCAAAAGCACTTTCGAAGCCGACGAGCCCACAGTAATTGACCATTGAATGACTAGGCTCGAAGAGTTCGAGCTATTTCGAGGCTCGCCTTCGGGTGCCACGGGGATATCGGCTTCATCTGCATCAGGAGCAAGCAGACGCCAGGAAAGGCCTTTAACAATATCCTGCTCAGCACCGCCGCTTGCTGTCAAAATCTGCAACCGATTACCGTCCTTTTTCCCTTCCTGAGTCCCCTGAAGGTTCTTGCGTCTTTTGATTTCGTTCAGGACAGGCTTGGAGACATCGGTCGTGTAATTTGGGTTTGCTGCATACTCTGAGCACCAGATTTCATTGGCTATGAGCAGGACGTCACCTTCGTCTGGATCATCGTCGCGATCTTCTGGTTTGCCAAGGTGGAAGATACTTCCAAACCCTCTCAGGTGGTCCTCGTCAGGGTGCGTTAGGACAAAGATGTCTAGGCTATCGTCGTTACAGGCGTCACGGAGAATGGGCGCAAAATCGTGGTGATCGTCGTCATCTTCATCCGCTGCGCCCGCGCGATAATTGACATCCGTCATTATGGTCCAGCCATGTGCCTCGAGAAGAACCGAGTCTCCATTATCGACAGTGAAGAAAGTGATCTGATTATTGGCCATGCTGCGCTCGAATCGGAGAATTGGAATTTGGAACAATATAAGAACGTTCGTACCTAATTCAACGCCATGGGGTAAGGCGTCCACACTTTATCAATATCGCAGCTGATACTGCGCCGAAGACTGGAGTTCTTTCCCAACCTACATACGTAGAGGACAGTCAATTTAGCGAAGAAATTCGGGGCACCGAAATCCTAAATGCAGTATGATAGCGATGCCAGAATGCTTGTGCATATATTTACGGTCCGCTCTCAGCGCTTTGCAAGCATTTGATCTGGCGCTAAGTAAAGTCCAAGTGCGCTGATTAGGGGTCTGGCTGTGCCTGTCATCAAGAGTTTCTCAGTAGGCAACGGCGACATGTTTTACATCCGGCATGGCAGCGACAACTTTTCTATTATCGACTGCAATCTCAACGATGAGAATGCTGACCGGATCATAGACGAACTGAAGACGGAATCGGCGGAAAAAGGGATCACCAGGTTTATTTGCACACACCCCGATCAAGACCACTTTGGGGGGATCGAACGGCTCGATGATGCTAAGTCGATTGTCAATTTCTATTGCGTGAAGAACAAAGCAATCAAGGACGAGGAAACGGAGTCCTTCAAGCGTTACTGTAAGCTTCGCGATAGCGACAAAGCCTTCTACATCCACAAAGGCTGCAGCCGCAGGTGGATGAACAAGAATGGTGAGGGACGCGGCTCCGCTGGTATCAACATCCTGTGGCCGGACACGAAAAACAAATACTTCAAGGAGGCATTGGCCGCTTGCAATGCTGGCGAAAGCTTTAACAACACCTCGGCAGTGGTTCGTTACAGCCTCAAGGGCGGCGCCAGCTTCCTCTGGCTCGGTGACCTCGAGACAGAGTTTATGGAGAACATAGAAGATGCGATTAATTTGAATAAAACGACGGTCGTGATTGCAGCGCATCACGGGCGTAAGTCGGGAAAGATTCCGAATAGCTGGCTTGAGAAGCTGGACCCGCAATTCATCATCATCGGCGAGGCCCCATCTCGCCACCTTGACTATTACACTGGCTACAACGTTTTTACCCAGCACAAAGCGGGTGACCTGACCTTCGACATCATCGACGAGAAGGTTCACGTCTACGCCTCAAAGGAAGGCTATTCCCACAAGAAGCTAACCGATGAGGAGCAATCGAAGTTTGATGGCTATGTCGGAAGCTTCACTGTCGAAACCGAGTACACACTATGAAGGACTGGTTCCCGCTAACGAGCTACGACTTCTATGCGTACCTCACGACAGGAATGGTCGTCTTGGCAGCATTTGACCGCGCCTTCATGGGATCATTCCTAGCGAATGAAATGGATTGGGGGATTGTAGTCGGCGTCTTTTGGGCCGCGATTGCATACCTAATCGGACACATTATTGCGATGCCGTCCTCTGCCATAATAGAGCACTGGCTTGCCAAACGAGTTCTACTTGATCCGTCCTCTGTCATCCTTGGGCTGAAAAATCAGCGCTGGCGGGAGCGCTGTTTCGGGGCGGCAGTGGGCGCGCGCGAATACGAACCATTCTCACCCGACTACTCGAAAGTCATCGTGACCAAGCTACGCGATGCCCTCAGTGTGCAAGAATGCGAGATCGAGCCTGAAGCTGCATTTCAATACGCTTTCCCGCGTGCTCGATCCCTTCCCGACTCGGCTAATCGGCTGGACAACTTCCTGAACCTTTATGGGTTGTGCCGGAACGTGTCTTTCGCAAGCTTCTTGGGTGCCCTGTTCCTCTCGAGCCTTGCGGTGCGCACAGGTGAACGGATTGATGCAATACTGGCAATCGGTGCAGCGATCCTCTCGCTGGGTCTCTTCATGCGCTTTATCAAGTTCTACGCTGCGTACACCAGAGAGGTGTTTAGGGCTTTTGAGAAGGCGCATGCGGTGCCGAGAATTAGCTAAATCATAGGAGCGCTTGTTGCTGAAGCCGCCGCCTCCCAATGAGGGCGAAACAGGCCTCGAAGAATTTCGTACGTCGGCGAAGATCTACGAAAGCTCGTTGCGCAACAAAGCGAGTCGCGAACTGTATCGCAAGGACCTAGCAAGATGGCAGAAGCTCTACGCTACTCTTGCGGGAAAGCGTGAAGCTGGCTCTGTTGCAGCCTTGCATTTCGCAGAACTTTCGAGCCTTTGCGAGGAGCTGCTTGTCGAATACGGGCCGGAGCCACCACCAAAGAAGCGACGATCGAAAAAAGTCGATCCTGTCCCTCTGACGTATCCCCACTTCGCCGACGACATAACTCACCGTATTCATTTTCTCGAAGGCCCGGGCCTTCGGCGACAACGTGCAGTCGCGCTCGCAAATTATGCCCCTGCCGTTGCTAGACAGACATCGGGCCGAGGCCGCACCTTAATCTCTGTGGGAGTCCGGAAGGATCAAGTCCGACTCTATGAGCGGCTGGTCGAAGCGATCGGCGATCTTGCATTGGGCGATTTTTCGACCGCGGGCTTCGACATTGGCTACGTCATGCGCCCAGATGGTATCCCGCAAGGCCAATCCTGGACTGCCAACCCGCTCGACCCGAGCTTGCCGATTGCTAGGATTCGGGAAGATAATGAGAGGTCGAGAGGATATGGCTTGCAGGCGCGTCTGCTAGGTAATCAATGGCGCGGAGTTGATGGGACCGGACTGCCAGAAGATCTGCCGGACACAATGGAAGGCACATGGGATCCAGACCCCTATTGGCAACAGGTTCTCGACCTTACAGACGCAGACCGGCTTCGCGAAGCGCTTGAGCTGGTCGAAGCGGTTCCTGGCAGAGAACGAGAAACGCTTTTCGACGAGGTCATCTATCTGAGATATCTCACCAAAACGCCATTGCAAGCACAGGACATCCGCGTCCTCGCGCGAAAACACGCAGATAGTTCACCCATATCTGGGCGTTTGCTCGAAGAGTTTGGGGCCTTCCTCGACCATCTTGACGCACAGTTCGCATTAGAGCCACCAGTTCTCGAAGAAATGAACAGACTGCGACCGGACTATGAATCCTTTTCGGTACCGCAAATGCCTCCCGCTTCGGATTGGGCCGCGTGCCGTCGGCAAATCGCTCAATTCATCAATCCGAGCGGACAACGCGGTCGAATTTTCTCTTGGAATTTGGGCGTTGCGGACACAGGGGCCTCCGAGTTCTTCGCGAACTGGATGGTCGCTGCAGAAGACGCCTTTCGTAGAGAACGATCTATCCCGGAGATTGGCCGCGGTTGGGTCTCTGAGGTCGCACTTCTCGACCTTGTGCGCTCGATATGGCCATCAGCGGTCCATCAGTGGCGACCAGCCTTCCTGGGCATGCAGTCCGTTGACATCTATGTTCCAGAACTAGGGCTCGCCATCGAATACCAAGGAAAGCAACACTACAAGCCGATCGCACTATTCGGTGGACAGGAAGGCTTTGAGCTCACTTGTGCCCGAGATGATAAGAAGCGGACCTTGCTGTCGAGCCATGGGGTACCGCTACTCGAATGGCGATACGACGTTCCAATCACCAGGACAGAGCTAGTCTCTCATCTCGCCAGATTTTCAATTGCCGTCCCAGTCTGAGGTTAGAGGATTTCGCTGCTTTGCAGTTGTTCATTCTACGCTGAGCCAAGGTGCGCGTAACCGCCTGTAGTACCGATTTGTCTGATCGGCGGACGAATGCAGAGCGTCCGCTTCGGCGATCCGCTCCGATGAATCCGGACAGTCAACAAACGGCCTAGCTTGAGCCGTTGCTCAATGACTGATCGTGGGGGTGAAAGCGGACGTTGGACATTCAGACCAGGCTCATGGTCTTAGTCACGGCCCATTGCTATCGCAAACATCTCGACGGGTACGGGAAATATCACAAACTGGCATCCACTTCATTTGACTGGATTTCGCCATGTGATTGTGCGCGAACAATTACCTATTTGGCCCCACCCCCCTATCGAATTGCGCGGATCGGCGCTTCTCTCTGCAGAAATGATCAAGCGGCAGGCCCAGCGGCTTTCTAGCCTTTAGTTCAAGAAAGGCGCCTGGATTTGGGCGACTTGGAGAGGGACAATGGAATCTCAGAACATAGGTACGCCGCTTGCGGAGGGCGTACGACCAGACATTCCAGAAACGCGCCACTTTGTCTTCAATCAGACGATGCTCAGGGTGAAGGACCCTTCGGTCTCCCTTGCGTTCTATCAGCGCGTTCTTGGCATGACCTTGATCAAGGAAATCCCCTTTCCCGAGATGGAGTTTTCGCTCTACTTTCTTGGCTATCTGGATACAGCGGCGTCTCTTCCCGAGGATCCGGAAGGGCGTTTGAAGTACGCCTTTGGATCGCCCGCCATGCTTGAGCTGACCCACAATTGGGGCACCGAGAAAAGCGAAGGTCCGGTTTATCACGATGGTAACGCAGACCCGCGCGGCTTTGGTCATATTGGCCTGGCGGTCCCAGACGTGGATGCGGCGTGCGAGCGATTTGAACGTTTGGGCGTTGAGTTCGTCAAGCGACCCAATGACGGCACCATGAAGGGCCTTGCGTTTATCAAGGATCCGGACGGCTACTGGATCGAAATACTCAACCCCGCAAACAGCGCCGAGATTTGCGGCGGTTAGAATTCAAGTTTGCGGTCCAATGGAGGGAGCCAGAAAGTCATGATTAATCAATACGCACCAGTAGAGGGAAGAGCCGTCCAGCTGGACGAGTTGGATTGGGTGCCTTTTCCCGAGAACCTGAGCGCTGGCGGCATTAGCTGGAAGCTCCTTAATGTCGCGCCCGAACTGGGGTCCTGGGCTGCCATCTTCGATTGTCCGGCTGGCTCGTCTTTTGCCAGCCATCACCATATCGGTCCGGGCGAGTACTATCTCACCAAAGGGCGAATGGAGGTGCGCGGCGGTGAAGACGACGGCGGTGAGACTGTGGTCGCGCCCGCCTACGGTTACGAGGCAACATCGGCTTTTCACGGCAAGACGTACTTCCCGGTGGACAGCGAATTTTACATGACCTTCCTTGGGCCGCTGCAATTCGTCGATAAGCCGGGCGGGGAAACCCACGCCTTGGTCACATGGGACGTGGTGCAAGCGGCGTGGCAGGGAGCGAACGCTGGCTGACCCAGTCAACCAACTAGTCAAGGATCTGGGGGCCGCGTGCAGCCCCGACCGAGTGTTGACGCACCCGCAACGCACTCTCCCGTTTCGGACTGGCTACCGGATCGGTTGCGGCGACGCAGCGGCGGTCGTGACGCCAGAATCGCTCCTTGAGTTGTGGCGTGTCGCGCTTGTATGTGCGCGGCACGCCGCAATCATGATCGTTCAGGCTGCCAATACGGGCCTGACTGGCGGCTCGGCTCCTTTCGGCGAATACGATCGCCCAGTTGTCATCATTTCGACGACGCGACTGGTTGGCGTTCTGCCGCTCAAGGGTGGCGAGGAGTCGCTATGCTTGGCGGGCTCTACCCTGACGGAGCTGGAAGACACCATTCGCCCCATGGGGCGTCTGCCCCACTCGGTCATCGGATCATCATGCATCGGCGCCTCGGTCGTTGGTGGCGTCTGCAACAATTCGGGGGGCGCATTAGTGCGCCGTGGCTCAGCCTACACCGAGAGGTCGCTTTATGCGCGTGTCAACGAAGCGGGCGAGCTTGAGCTCATCAATCACCTCGGTCGGGATTTGGGAAGCGAGCCTGAAGAGATCCTTCGCAGGCTGGATGCAGGAGACATCGGGGCCGAGACTTCGGAGTCTTTCGAGCCGGTGAGGGATGTCCCCGATCACATCGATACACTGCGCACTTTGGGCGATGAGCCTACGCGCTTTAACGCCGATATCAGGAAACTTTTTGAGGCCGCCGGCTGCGCCGGAAAGCTGATTGTCTTTGCAGTCCGTGTGCCCACCTTTGAGGCGCCGAGAAGAGAACGCAGCTTTATCGTTGGAACGAACAGAGCTGAGGACCTCACGCGGTTGCGGCGTGAGATGTTGTCTTCGCTCGTGATCTTGCCCAGCGTTTGCGAATACGTAAGCAAGGGGGCCAGCGACCTTGCAGCCCAATATGGTCGAGACGTTTGCCAGCTTTTGCGCATGTTTGGTGCCCGAATTATGCCACGCGTTCTGGAGACGCAGAAACGCTTGGACGTCGCCCTAAGGCGTATTGGACTTTCCGGCTTGTCCTCAGCCAAGATATCTCAGCTCATCTTTAAGGCGTCGCCCCATCCGCTGCCCAAGAATATGCGCGCGTTCTTCGACACGCACGATCATTTGCTTTTGATTACGACCGACGACGATGGGATCGAACCGCTTAAGTCTATATTGGAAGAGCTCTCGAGCGAGGGTGGGCTAGATTACCTCGAACCTTCCGAGGCAGATGCCGATGCGGCCTTTCGAGTGCGTTTTGCAAGCGCTGGCGCCACGGTGCGCATTCGCGACATTTCCAAGAACGCTGGCGAACTGGCCGCACTTGATGTGGCCTTGCCTGGTGGGACGAGGGACTGGGACTTGCTCCTGCCCGAGCACCTGAACAATCAAATCATGGCCAAGGCGATTTATGGTCACTTTCTGTGTCACGTGTTTCATCTGGACTATGTGTTGAAGCCAGGCGTTGATCGCGAAGATTTTGAATTGGAGATCAAGGCACTGATTGAGGCGCAGGGTGGTCAAATGCCAGCCGAGCATAACTTTGGGCACCTCTATGAAGCCCCGCCACCGGTCGTTGAATTCTACAAGAAGCTGGACCCGACCAATTCGCTTAATCCGGGAATCGGCAAGACTTCCCGAGAGAGGGATTGGGCTTAGCGGTCGATTTGGAGAAAACACACGGATGGAATAGGGTCGGCACAGCGGGGGCGCACGCATTGGCCGACCTGAGCGGCCACAAAAATAAGATAGGTCTGCGCAAAGTCAGGCCGTTCGGGGAGAGAGCCATGGGGAGCTCAATAGAGCAGATGAATTGGTCGACGCACGATCTGAAGGGTCGTGAGAAGTATGATTCCTGGGTTGCCAGATTGAATGAAACCTTTGGCTCCTGGGGAGCTGAGGCCAATCCAGATCAGAACTTTTCAGCTGAAGTCTCAGCCAGCAAGTTGCCAGGGTTGTCTCTTGTGGAATGCCATTGTGACCCTTGCGGCGCCAGTCGCTCAAGGGTGGATGCCGGCGCGATCGAAAGCGAACAGCTGACATTGCAATTGGTGATCTCAGGGCGCGAACACATGGTCCTTGGAAATCAGGAAGCGACCCTAACCAGCGGCGATGTGTTCGTCTGGGACAACACTCAACCCATGCGATTCTCTGTCGTTGAACCGCTCCATAAGATCTCATTGGTCTTGCCGCTTGAGAGGCTGAAGAGCTGGGCTCCCAACGACTGGCGTGACCTCCCGCGTCATCTTAAGAAGGATGAGCCCAGCGCTCAGTTGCTCGGAACTTACATCAAATCGCTCTCGCAGATCGATTTTCAGACCAATCCCATGCGCTACAACGCGCTGATCGAAGCGGCGATTGCCTTACTGGTCTCACCCCTGCAACCCAAAGCGTCCGAGCAAAGTCACAGGCTGGCGCAGCTCGAAACGGTTAAATCCAAGATCAAGCCGTTGCTACGCGATCCAGATCTTGACCTTGAGCAAATTGCCGCGAGGAACCGGATTTCGCTTCGCTATTTGCATTGGCTCTTCGAAGAGAGCGAAACCACACCGTGGCGCTACGTGGTCCAACAGCGACTTGCAGGGTGCAAGCGCGATCTGGAGAATCCCGAGCACCGCTCGCGCAGCGCGACAGAGATTGCCTACTCTTGGGGCTTTTCCAACTCAGCGCATTTTGGTCGTAAGATGAAGGCTGAATATGGCCTGTCGCCTTCCGAGATGAGAGCACAAGTTTCACGACGCTGAACCCTACTCGGCCGGCTCAGTCCCATTACATTATTGCGACAAGTCTCCTTGCACTCGCGGAACAGCATAGCGATCGCAGTCAGGCAAGAGTGTCCTCCAGAATAATGTGTCTGGGAGAGACCAAAATGAGCATCAAGAAGCGTCAGAGCGCCGCGCATCGTCGTTATGTGTCGTCGCTGGGATCAATTGCGACCTGCCTTTGTCTGGCGGTTTCGCCGCACTCGCTTCTGGCTCAAGATAGTGAGTCGCAGGCATCGGAAACCGCGCCGCCGGGGGTTATCATCGTCACAGCGCGAAAACGCTCTGAGACCACCCTTGAAGTGCCTGAAACGGTTTCGGCTTTCGGAGAAGAAGCCCTAGAGCGCGCCAACATTGAAGACATCGACGATGTGGGTCTTGCCGTTCCAAACCTGCAACTGAGCACCCGCGCGGATGGGTTTCCCAACGTCACTGTCCGTGGCCTCGGGGGCTTTGGT
The DNA here is from genome assembly GCA_038534015.1 of Pseudomonadota bacterium. Taxonomy (GTDB): domain Bacteria; phylum Pseudomonadota; class Alphaproteobacteria; order Sphingomonadales; family Sphingomonadaceae; genus Erythrobacter. The sequence goes on from JBCAXQ010000018.1 coordinate 11,243, forward strand.
AACACGCAAGGTGTTGGATTTTATCTCGACGATGTGCAGCTGTTCGCCGACGCCGCGTCACGGTTTGGTGACCTAGAAAGAATTGAAGTTCTAAAGGGACCTCAAGGCATTCTCTACGGCGGCTCCAACATTGGCGGGGCGGTGAAGTTTGTCTCGGCCCGTCCCGATCCAAGCGCCTTTGAGGGGAGTGTTTCGGCCAGCGCGGGATCCTTCAACTATTTTGACGGCGAGATCGAACTCAATCTCCCGCTGAGCGAGGCGTGGGCTTTTAAGTTCCACGCTTATGGGGAAACCGACGACAGCTTTCTCACAAATCCCCAGACACCTCGGTCCAACGGTCGCAGCGCGACAGGTTCACAGGACATTGGCCAGCGCGATCAATACGGTGTGCGCGGCGCCTTGTACGGCGAAATTGGGGCGTCAGAGATCTACTTGACGGTTCGCTACAACGAGTTTGACGGGCCTAATAACGCATGGGTGCGCGAGTTGGACGGCAACTTCGGATATTCGCCGCTGATCGACCTGAGCACCAACCCGCGCAACAAAAGGGAAACTTTTGGGCTTACTGGGCATATCGATATTCCCATTGGCAACGTCACGCTCCAATCGATCACCTCGTTTACAGACACCAAATCGCGGCGTGAGACCGATCTCGATATTCAGCCCGAATTTGTCTTGGACCTCTTCCGCCCGGAAGACTTCGAGGTCTTTACGCAGGAATTGCGCCTGTCCTCCGACGATTCCGGACCATTTTTTTGGCAGATTGGCGCCTACTACCTCGATCTCAGCCGCGAATTGAACAGCGTTCTCGTGATTAGAGAAGGATTTTGTTTCCTTGACCCTGGCGTTTGCCCCACGATCAGCCAGAACGACGACGTGGTGCTGGCCGAGGTGCCATTCGAAGTCAGCAATCGCACAAGAGAACAAATCGCAGGCTTCCTGAACGCTTCCTATGAATTCGGCCAATTTGAACTCAGCGGTGGCCTGCGTGTCGATAACACGACCTCGACGCGCGACAATCTTGACACTGGTTTCTCAGGCGAAGTTGACGAGACCGTCGTTCTCGGGCGCGCGTCGCTTGCCTGGTCCAGCCCAGATGACAACACGCTTCTTTATGCCACGTTCTCGCAGGGCTTTGAGCCTGCTGATTTCTCGCTGAGCAATCTGACAGGCCAGAACACCCTGTTGGGCTTTGACCGTGAGAAAGCCGATCAATTTGAAGTGGGCTACAAAGGGCAGTTGCTAGACAACAGCCTGGTCGTGACCCTCGCGGCTTTCTTGATCAACTACCGAGATCGGCAATTCGAACTGCAAGCAGCCGATCCGGCCACTGGTGGATTTGTCGAAGGCATTGTGAACGTCGGAGACTCGACCCAAGCCGGTATCGAGTTCGATTTCAACTGGCAGGTTTCCAACAACATCAACCTCTCAGGCGGTGCCGGGTACATCGACGCTGAGTGGGACGATGGAACCCTTTCTCCGGTCACTGGCCTCGATTTGTCGGGCGTCCAACCGCCCAACGTCTCACGTTGGAGCGCCAGCGGCGCGATCGAATACGAAGGCGACATTGGCAGCAATGAGTTCTTCATTCGCGCCCAGGGGCGCTATAAGGGCCCTGCCTCGACCAACGCCCAGTTCTTCGATGTTCCAGGCGATGACTTCCCGATTTTTGAAAATCCGGGCTTCTTTGTCGCCGACCTTTCGGCCGGTGTTGAAATCGGGAGCTTCGACATTGGTTTCCGCGTGGAGAACCTTTTTGACGAGGCGTATTTCAACGACGTCCAAGAGTTTCCGAATTTCGCTGGCGCGCTTAACCCCGGTGAGCCGGGTCAGATTGTCATCGGCACCCTTGGGCAGGCGCGACGGGTAATCGCATCGGTCGCATTCGAGTTCTAACAGCCGGGCAGCAACCTTTTCCACATCCTGCGCGCCGAGGCGTTTCACAAATATGTCACGCTTCGTTCGCGCTGGAGGGTTGGGCGTTTCTAGCCGTCTTCCAAGGCGTTTTGGTGATCCATTCCATGCTATTTCAAGGTCGGATTTAGTCTAATAGTGATGGTCCCACCTGATGACACTATTTTTAGACAAATGAACGCAGCTTTCGTCTGATTGTGGGTCGTTAGCGGAATGGCGGCTTTCATCCAATCTGCACTCGGAACCGGGCAGCGCGCCAGCGTCTCTTCGTAGGTCAACCCAGCATTCTTTCAATCGCCGTCCCAATCTGCTCAGTAGCGTCCAGCACATGCCCATCGTCGAGATGCGTATAGCGCGCCGTGGATTGAACGGTGGCATGACCAAGCAACCGCCCGATCATCGGTAGCGTTTCCTTGTTCATCGCCGCATGGCTCGCAAATGTGTGCCGAAGATCGTGGATCCGTAGGCCAGGCAGTCCGGCCTCATCGCGGAACTGCCGCCAGAAACCATCAATGGAGCGCATGGGCCTTCGATAAGGTGTATTCCAGAACACCCATGGGATTTTCCTGTGGCGCGGGATTGTATCAATGATGGTCCTCGCCTCATCCCCCATCCACACCATTCGGGGACCGGTCTTGCCGTGGCGCAGCTTGATCCGCGTCCCGTGGATGTCGCTCCAATGCAGGCCGAGGATTTCACCGCGCCTGCACCCAGTTAGCAAAAGAAGCGTTGCCGCTTTGGCTGCCAGCGAACGCATGGCGTGATCGCCGTCGCCCGCTCGTGCGAGCACCGACCCTAGGCGTGCAAGCTCCTCATGTGTCAGAAACCGCTCGCAGTGGCGGCGGCGGTTCATGCGAACTACGCGGCACGGATTAGTGTTCTCCAGCCTGTAACCCCATGCTTCGGCCTTGTTGAGCATCAGGTTGAGCAAGCCGAGCGCCATATTAGCCGCGCCGGGACTGGTCTGCCGGTTCACCCAGGCGAACCACTTCGTCACATGCTCCTCGTTGAGTTCATCGATACAGAGCTCCGCGAACGCATTCTGGAGGTACAAGCGGCGATAACTGCCGTTAATGGCGTAGGTCTTGGCCGACCACCGCCGCGCCCACTTTTGCCAAAACTCGTCGAGGAAGTCGGTATAGCGCGGAGCCGAGCGTATCCGCTTGCGGTTTGTAGCCGGGTTCTCACCCGTCCGCGCATGGGCTAGCACCATCCGCGCCACCTGCGTTGCCTGTGTGCGCGTGATGACCGACGCTGGCCCAAGCGTCACCGTCCGCAGCTTGCCACCCATCCGCGTCTGCACGATGTAAACGTTCCTGCCCGACGCGTAGTGACGGATGCCTAACCCGTGCTCGCTGGCGAGCCAGGTTGTGGTGCGCGGTTTGCCCTTCGGAATGCGGATCAAACTGACGTCCGCGCCAACTTTGGCCAGCGCATCGTCGACCACTTGCCTGAGCGCGAGCACGGTCATGTTTGAAGACCAATGGCGGATGCCAGCGAACCTGACACGCGCTGCGCAGCGTCAGCGACGAACTCGTCAGCGAGGTGGGCGTATTTGGCAGAAGTTTCGGGCAAAACGTGCCCAAGCAGCTTGCCGATGGTCGCAAGAGGCACATCGCCCATAATGGCGGTCGAGGCAAAGCTGTGCCGCAGATCATGAATGCGCACATCGGGGAGCGCACAGCGGCGACGGAATCTGGTCCACCACATGCCGACGTTGATGGGCTTGGTGCCAGCGTGATCGGGAAATACGAACGGGCACCTGTCTTGCCTCTCAATGTTGCCCAGCACCGAAAGCGCTTGACTGTTGAGCCAGATGATCTTGGGTCCGGTCTTGCTGTCAGGGAGCACAAGGCGCGGCGGCTTTACCCACTCCCAGCGCAGCTTTTCGATCTCGCTTCGTCGAGCCCCGGTGTAGAGCAACAGCCGGATAATCGCGACCTGCTTGGGAGCTTCATTTTCGCAAGCGCGCAGTTCGGTGCCGATGCGCGCATACTCGCTTGGGCTGAGATACCGTTCCATTGCCTGCCGCTTGTAGCGCGGAATGCCGCGACAAGGGTTTGATCCCTTACGGCGCATTCTCAGCGCCTCGGCATATTTGAGCAGGGAGGCAAGAACAGGGACCGCGCGATTGAAGCGCGCTTCCCTCTCGCCCGCGCAGGCATCGCGCCAGCGCACGACATCCGCCCTCGAAACATCAGCAACCGGAATATCGCCAAAGTGCGCGGCCAGATCAATTCTCCAGGCATTCGCATTGCGCTTCGCGGTCGATGGTTTCCAGACCCTTGCGAGATCATCGAAATGGGTCGTGACGAAATCGTTCATAGTAGGGGTCGATTCGATCGCCACTCGCTTGGGCAGGCCGTCGAGAGCGGCTTCCGCCAGCAAGCGTCTCGCCTGCGCTCGTGCCAGTACAGCATCGACATCATCGGTCTTTCCGAGCGTGATCCTGCGGTGCTTGCCGCGATGCCTGAGCCGAACGAACCAGAAATAGTTGCCGCTGGGCCGGACCCGCATTCCGAAGCCCGGAAGTTCGGTGTCCCAGATGCAGTATTCGCTCGTTTTGAGCGGCAGTTTGCGCCGCGCATAATTGCCGTCGAGAAAGGCCCTGCGTCCGGCTTTTCTGGACATGGGGACCATATGGCGATGGGACATCTCAGAACTGCCGCCCAAAGTCCCGGAATGCTGGTCCTTTGCAGGGACCAGATAGGTATCCGTAGCTACCAATCTGCCAAGCGCCGCATTGAACAAGCGCGCCGATTCTACTGCACTTTTTCCCATGTTTATACGGCATGCCGTGTTCGGTGTGCCCCTGCGGATCGAAGAAAATCTCAACGTGCCTGACATTGTCGGAATGCACCCGCTGCAGATAAGCGATCGTGAGTTCATAGAAGTCCTGCTCTTCAACAAGCGCCTGCATGCCGAGATAATAGAGGTCGAGAAATTCCTCGAGGTTCGAAAACTGATAGGCCGCAGACACTTCCTCGACGCTTGCATAAGGCAGCGAAACCCCGTTGCGCTTGGCAAGCGCGAACATCATCTCCGGCTCAAGCGAACCCTCAATATGCAGGTGCAATTCGGCTTTCGGGACCGCTGCGATAAAGTCAGCGCGCAGACTCGGGTTTGTCTCAGTCATTTGCTGTTTCCACTCACTTTGAGGATCTCGTCGGCGCACGGCTTGTTCTGCGCGATTTCCTGTTCGGTCAAACCATCCAGTTCATGTGGGAAGATCAACCAGTCCTCGGTTTCACGCATGTAGAAGTCTGGCTTGAGCGACGTCTGGTTCTTCGACGGTTTGTAAAACACGGTCGCGATCTTGATCGTCGTGGGCGTGTTGCGACGGCAGCGCTTTTGCAGTTCATTGATAAAGGCTTCGACCGACTTCCCGGTATCAAACACGTCATCGACGATCAGCAGCGAATCCTCTTCATTGAGGGTGTCGATCAGATATCCCAGCGCATAGACCTTCACCAGCCGGGCCTGCTGTCCAATTCCCGTGTAGGACGACGTGCGGATGGCGATATGATCGCATTCGATCCCGCGATATTCGAGCAGTTCCTGAACCGCGATCCCGATCGGTGCGCCACCACGCCATATGCCGACAATGTGCGTGGGTACGAAGCCAGACTCGACAACCTGGTTGGCGAGCGCAAAGGACAGCTCAAGCAGCTCGTTCGCGTCGAGATAGATCTTGGTCAATGGGTTGGCGTCCACAGCATATCCTTGTTGAGCTCGGCCTAAGTCATTGCACAGCGCCGCACCAATCGCGAACGCAAATTGACGCTAGCGGGCCGAGTATTTTCCTACACTGCGACCTGTCCATAGAATGCCCCGATGCGCGCAATGAATCTTGCCCCCGCTCCCAGTGCAGACCCGCGATGCGATCAGGCAAGTTTTGTCGCTTGAACAGTGTCTCATGTGTTTCAACCGTTCTTCAGCTGCGGTGAGTTGAATGAATTGAACAGCTGCGAAAAGTCGGCATTCAACCGGTTGCACATGAAACTTGCCCGCGATATTCACCGGGCCATTCGGACCGTTGGTGGAGAGGCGTTCCTGCGGAGGTTAGGAACGGGAGCCCCGGCGATCCCAATCGGCTCCTGCCTTCCTGGGAGCGAAACACATAGGAAGGTTCGGCATATGACCGACGCAATCGACGCCACTGACACGCCCACCCCGCGCCGCAAACCGAAGCAGGAAAAGACGAGCATCGCCGGTCGCGAAATGAAGCCATCGACATTGATGATGGGGCATGGGTTTGATCCGGTCCTTTCCGAGGGTTCGCTCAAGGCGCCAATCTTCCTGACGTCGACCTTTGCGTTCGAGAATGCAGCGGCAGGCAAACGCCACTTCGAGGGGATCACCGGCAAGCGCGAAGGCGGAGCCGAAGGGTTGGTATATTCGCGCTTCAACGGCCCCAATCAGGAAATCCTGGAAGATCGCCTGAGCATTTGGGACGGCGCCGAGGATGCACTGACATTTTCAAGCGGTATGACAGCCATCTGTATCCTGATGCTCGCCAGCGTCAGCCAGGGCGATGTGATCGTGCATTCCGGGCCGCTTTACGCAGCAAGTGAAGGCTTCGTCTCCAAGGTCCTCTCCAAGTTTGGCGTAACCTATGTCGACTTCCCAGCAGGTGCGAGCCGCGAAGAACTCGACGAAGTCCTTACGCGCGCCAAGGAACAAGCGGGTGCGAATGGCGGCAAGGTTGCGATGATTTATCTCGAAAGTCCGGCCAACCCGACCAATGCACTGGTCGACATCGAGGCGGTCAAGGAGGCGCGAGACGCAAATCTCGGCGGCGCTCAAGTAGCCGAAGGCGGTAGCGCACAAGGAAACGACTGCCCGATCGCGATCGACAACACTTTTCTTGGCCCACTGTGGCAACGCCCGCTGGATCATGGGGCAGACATCGTGGTCTACTCGCTGACCAAATACGTCGGCGGCCATTCAGACTTGGTGGCAGGCTCTATCGCCGGGGCGAAGAAGTGGATGGACCCGGTCCGTGCGCTTCGCAATACGATGGGCGGCATTGTCGATCCCAACACCGCATGGATGCTGCTTCGCTCGCTTGAGACTGTCGAGCTGCGAATGCAACGCGCGGGCGAGAATGCAGCGAAAGTGTGTGAATTCCTGAAAAGCCATCCCAAGGTTGAGGGCCTCGGCTATCTCGGATTCATCGACGATCCGCGTCAGCAAGACATCTATGATCGACATTGCAAAGGAGCAGGTTCAACCTTTTCCGTGTTCATCAAAGGCGGCGAGGAGGAGAGCTTCCGGTTTCTCGACAATCTCTCGATTGCGAAGCTGGCGGTGAGCCTGGGCGGCACGGAAACGCTTGCCAGCCACCCTGCGGCGATGACGCACCTGTCTGTCCCCCAGGAGCGCAAGGACGCTTTGGGTATCACCGACAATCTCGTGCGGATTAGTATCGGGATTGAAGATCCGGATGACCTGATTGCCGATTTCGCGCAGGCTCTGGAGGCTGTATGAAAGGGCCAACAATCGTAGCGGCTTTGCTGGCCTTGTTCGCCTCACCGGCGCTGGCCGATGATGTGACCTACACAATTGAAGGTCAGGTTGACCTGCGAACCGTCCCCGCCGCTGACCTCAAAGCGCTTGGCTTAACGGCTCAAGCAGATGCGACTGTGTCGATGGAAATGGTGGTGAGCAGTACCGCGCCGGACAACGCCGGAGGATCTGTGAACGGAGCTTATCGCGCAAAGATGATCCGGATCGCAATTGGGCGAGTCAAAGTGAGCGACCCTAAACGCTCAGCCTCCGCCATAGCGGCGGGCAAGCGCAACATGGTACTCCGGGTGATTGATGATCCAGTCTTCGATGCCCTCGGTTTCGAATACGCGCCGCTCGATACCGGTGCACTTCGCCATCTGGAACGCTTCATTGTCGGCCTCCCTTTTGACAGCACTGTTTTGAGGAGCGATGCGCTGCCGACCGCTCCCTCGCTCCCAGGCCAAATGCTGTCGACGAGTTCGTCTGGCCCCTTGCTGACTCTTCGAACCGTCAAGAACACGAGCTTTGTGCTGCCAGTGACTAGCGCAAGCATGTCGATACAATCGCGCTGAACGTCCGAACAAGCGCTGGAATATGTCTGGTTCTCAGACTATTGCTGCGGTTTGAAGGCGGGCCGACCGCCAAGGGGAGAACAGCATGAGTGAGCGCAAACCCGTCTTTCTCGTGATCGGCGCGGGCGCTGGCATCGGTGGCCACACCGCAGCGCGCTTTGCCGCTGGCGGCTACCATGCGGTGCTGGCCCGGCGCAGCGATGAGGATGGTCTGGCCAAGCTGGTTGGCGAAATCGAAACCGCAGGCGGCTCCGCCTCCGGCACCTTGCTCAACGCCTCTGAAGATGGTGCAATCGAGGAACTGATCGAGCGGGTCGAGACAGACATCGGGCCGATCGACACTCTGCTGTACAATCTTGGAGCGCAAATCGGGAACCGGAAGCTGCATGACACGCCGCATCGGACATTCGAGCTCGGCTGGCGGCTTGGTTGCTATGGCGTGTTTCGTCTCGCCCATGCCGCGTTCCCGCACATGGTCGGACGCGGCAAAGGAACTTTGCTGGTCACATCAGCAACATCGGCCGTGCGCGGTAATGCCGGCCAGCATAGCCATGCGGCTGCGATGGGTGGCCGACGGATGCTGTGCCAAACACTCAACGCCGAGTTCGGACCGCAGGGCATCCACGTCGCGCATATCGTGGTTGACGGAGCCGTCGACGCGCCAGACACACTCGGCAAGCTGCTTGGTGACAAGTTTGAAGCCTTTAAGGCATCGAAAGGTGCAGACGGCGTAATTGATCCGGGCGCGCTCGCGGAAACCTATTGGCATCTGGCACAACAGCCCAAGAATTGCTGGACCCATGAAATCGACGCGCGACCCTGGACCGATGTGGCGTGGTGGAACGACAATCCCAGCCCCGCGATTGACTCGAGCGCAGATCGGCCGGGTTTTGCCGGACTAAAAGAGAACTAAGCGAGCCTGGCGAGCAGTTCACACAATTGTGCGTCAAGCTCTTCGTCAGCGAGACGGTTGGTCTCGCCATCGAACACTTCGTTGAACTTTGGCACTGCCAATTGCCCAAGCACCTCTCCGCCGAAATTCGGGGCAGCGTTGACTGCAAAATCCAGAACGCGCGCAGCACCACCGGCGCCCGGTGATGTGGCAAGCATCACGACCGGTTTGTTCTGCCACACCTCTCTTTGAATGCGGCTGCACCAGTCGAAAAGGTTCTTGAACGCTGCCGGATAGGCCCCGTTGTGCTCGGCAAACGACACGAGAATCGCATCAACCGCTGCCAGCCTCGCAAGAAAATCATGCGCCAGTTGCGGGATGCCATCGGTCTCTTCGCGGTCAGAGCGGTAAAGTGGCATCTCGAAATCATGAATGTCGAGGAACTCGGTCGCCGCGTCCTCAATCAGCGATGCGGCATAATCCACCAATTGGCGGTTAATTGATTTCGAGGAATTGCTCGCAGCAAAAGCCAGCACGCGCTTGGTCACTTAGCGGGTTCTCCTCATCCCTTCCACTCCCGGCGCTCTTCGGCCTGCCGGAGCACCTCATAGGAAACCTGGATAGCCTGGAATTGCTTGGCAGCTTCCTCGTCGCCTGGCTTCACATCGGGGTGAACTTCCTTTGCTTTGGCCCGGTAAGCCTTCTTTATCGCAGCAAAGTCCGCATCTGCTTCCAGATCAAGCAGCTCTAGGGCGCGCATCTCATCATCGCTGCGGCTGCCATCGCCCGATCCGGTCCAGCCATAATGGCTTGCTTCGGCGTAACCGGAATTGTCGCGCTTCTCGTCCTTGGCGCGTTTGGCAGCCTCTTCCTTGTCCAGACCTTCAAAATAGTCCCATTTGCGATTGTATTCAGCGGCATGCGCCTGACAGAAATACCACCGATCCGGATTGTTTGGTGATTTGGGAGCAGGGCAGTCTCCCTTTTCCTCGCAACCATGTCGATCGCACAGGCGTACTGTAGCCGCTTCTCGCGACTCCTCATAACCACGCCAGCGCGGAAAACCCCAATCGTTGGAACGGCGAGCACGGCTCATTGGGCTTCGCCCTCATGGACGCTCAGGATGCTGTTGGTCGATGGAAACACGCAGCCAATCTAAGCGTACTGGCGCATAATGCAAAGGATTGGGAACACATTTCAAATCGAAATGTTGCATTGCAATAGAGCGTTCATATTTTTGAGTTATTCGCGCTCGCCGAAAGAGACAGTCATGAGCCAACAACTCGCCATTTCCAGCTTCTTTTCCGTTCTCGCGATGGCATTGCTGTGCATCACGACGATCGGTGAGCATGGCACAGCTGCCAGCGGACCAAATTTGCTGGATGTGCGGGCGAACCTGCCGGACGTGGTGCCCACCATGCCCGGCCTGCTTCCGAACTAGAATGCCAACTCCAAAGTCTAATTGATAACGACGCTGGCCGCGCGACGGTTTTGCGCCCAGGCTGATTCATTCGAGGCCAGCGCGACCGGGCGCTCCTTACCATAGCTTACAGTTGCAATGCGGTTGGCCGGAATTCCTAGACTGACAAGATAGTTTTTCGCAGAATTGG
>JBCAXQ010000019.1:0-21137 GCA_038534015.1 Pseudomonadota bacterium
CTCGCTCTTTGCGGGCATTGCGGCAACATCAGTTCCGGCGATCGCCAAAGCGGCGATGGTATTGCCATCCGGCCAGTTTCGCCTGTTTCGCCGGCTTGTGCGGGGTTTGCACGACGGAAAATCCATAATTGTGGAACGCGAATGGCAAGTCGGGTTTTCCGGTGATGGCCGGGGCATGGCGATCACGGGCGAGCAATTGTCGGCGAAGGTTGCAGCACCGGAAAAGCTGGCCGCCTTTGCGCGGCTGGAAGAGCGGCGTTCCACCAACGACATGTTCCCCATCTTGCTTGACGGGAACGGGACCGTGATGGTGGCTGGTCCGTATATCGCTGGTGACGATCTGGATGCCGCGGTTTCGCTTGCCCTGGAGATTATCGCATCTCGGCCAATTGCTGAAGCCGAGAAGGCGAGGCAAAAGCAGTTTCTTGCACAATTGCAGCAGGCAGGGGGCAGCCTGTTGGACAAGCTGCCGCCAGACCTGTTTTTCCCGAGAACCGATTTTGAAACAACCGCGCGCCCGGTATCATTGCCGGGCGGCATGGCGGGCGAATTTGAGCTTACCTATATCACGACAACCCAGTCCGAAACTGATCTTCTGGCGAGCGCGGAGCGGCGCATTGTGACCAGAATTGGTTCCAGCGAACGGGTTAGTTTTGAGGAATGGTCGTTGACGCCGATCTGACGGCGCAATAGCGCTGGTATTATTTTACCTCCGCCGAAACGCCCGGTTTTGCTTGACTTTGCGCCTATCAAACGACAAATCGCGCTCGTCAACAGGCGATCGCCATCAGGTGATACGCTGATTCGGAAGCCCTGAGTGGGCGCTGACGCAATTCAATCCATCTGTGGATATAAGGATCACAGCCATGAAGGCTATCAGCAAGCAAACGCGGTCGATCAAGCCGACCGAAGTCGAAAAGAAGTGGCACATTATTGATGCCGATGGTCTCGTCGTGGGCCGCCTTGCATCGATTATCGCCAACCATCTGCGCGGTAAGCATAAGCCGAGCTACACGCCGCATGTCGATTGCGGTGACCACGTTATCGTCATCAACGCTGACAAGGTGAAGTTCACCGGCAAGAAGACGACCGACAAGATCTACTACAAGCACACCGGCCACCCAGGCGGCATCAAGGAAACAACCCCCGAGAAAGTTCTCGAAGGCCGTTTCCCGGAACGCGTGCTCGAAAAAGCTGTCGAGCGCATGATCCCGCGCGGCCCGCTGGGTCGCGATCAAATGCGCGCGCTGCATCTTTATAACGGCACCGAGCATCCACATGACGGGCAGAACCCCACCGTGCTCGATGTTGCCTCTATGAACCGCAAGAACAAGGTCACTGCGTAATGGCTGAAGAAAACAACACCACAAACACCGGTGAAACCGTTTCCGATCTGGCTGATCTGAAAGACATCGCCGGTGACGCGCCTGCTGCCGATGCTGCCGAGATCGCTCAGAATCCGGAAACTCCGCTTCGCGAGCAGGAACTGGACCAATATGGCCGTGCTTACGCAACTGGCCGTCGTAAGGACGCCGTCGCTCGCGTGTGGCTGAAGCCTGGTACCGGCAAAGTTACTGTGAACGGCAAGGACCAGGAAGTGTATTTCGCACGCCCGACGCTGCGCCTGATCATCAACCAACCCTTCGCCATAACTGAGCGTGAAGGCCAGTACGATATCGTTGCAACCGTTCGCGGTGGCGGCCTGTCGGGTCAGGCCGGTGCGGTTAAGCACGGCATCAGCCAAGCGCTTACCAAATATGAGCCCGCTTTGCGCCCAACGGTCAAGTCGGCAGGATTCCTGACTCGCGACAGCCGTGTGGTTGAACGTAAGAAGTATGGACGTGCGAAAGCCCGCCGCAGCTTCCAGTTCTCAAAACGCTAAGGCTTTGCGCCATTCAGCTAAGAAAGGGGCGGTTCCACGAAAGAGCCGCCCCTTTTCTTTTGCCTGAGTTCGCTCAACGCTGGAGCAGCATTATTCCCCAAGCCAATCCCGTGCCAGAGAGGAACAGCGGCCAGGACCAGTAAAAACTGACATTGCCCGCGCTTAATGTGTGCACGGCGAGCTGACCCGCCCCGGTGCCCTGAGATCCGATAACCAAAGCCACTGTCGCAGTGAGAACTGCTCCGAGGGTGGCAGCTTTTATTATTTCCATCCATTCCCTCCAAACACAGACGCCAATCGCAATTGCGCAGGGTTGCCCCTGAGCGAGCGGGAATGTGGCTAAGAATGTCTTACCCGGCTTGTTATGAAAAAGGTTAAGCCGCAGGTCAGGAGAACCTGCAGGCTATAAGTCTTGCTTACTGTGGCAGATCGCCCACAATTCGTAGCTCGACAGCCACTTCCGTCGTTTTCCGATTGCAGGTCAGCACGTTGTACGATGGTGGCGCGCCATGACGTAGACGCGTGGACAGGGTTCCAGCGCCAATCACCTGTGCGCTGCGTTCTGGCCCAGGCCGACCCTCATTGAAGGGTCGGTGAATATGCCCAGTCATAATCGCATCCATTCCGACATCGGTGAGCCTGTTGAAGGCATCATTCCCGCCGATTGTGTCGCTTGGCCCACCCACTTTCGGCCCATGCAGAGGGTGATGTGCGGTCACAATGATCGTGCGCCCATCTCCTTCAAGTGCCTTGAGCGCATCGATGGTCCTGTTGAGCGCCGCACGCGTAACAACACCGTCTGACCACGGCCAGCGACGCTGAGCGCTGACAGTCGTATTGAGTGGGACCAGCACCACATCATCCGTTTCAAAATGCGCAACAGCCACATCGCCTTGCAGTCGGCGAAACCGCCTGAATGGATCGCGAAAGCGTTCCCATAGATTGTAATAGGGCATGTCGTGATTGCCAGGATCAAGCCAGACCGGCACATCAAGACCTGCAAACCACTCCGCTGCGGCGGCGTATTGCCTGTGCCTGGCGCGCTGGGTCAGGTCGCCCGTGCAGACGAGTGCATCTGGTCGCTCGTCCAAAACGGCCTGCTCAACTTGCTTCAGAGCCTGTCGGTCTTCGACCCCGAAATGCACATCGCTGATATGGAATAGCCGTGTCGTCATGCGTTCCATGTCATGCGTGCTTGGATGGAATTGGCAAGCACCAAGTGGGGCCCGAACTGTCTATACTCTATCAGACAGGATCAGCCAGGCGGCCACTGCATTCAGTCCGCTATAAGCCAGATAGGCCCAAACAAGTCCGGGCCATCCATTGGCAGCAAGCATCATTGCGGCGAGCAAAACGAGGAATTCGGTCACCAATGTCAGCCTGCCTCCGAGGATGCTGACGAACCACGGCATCTGGCCCAAAAACGGGTGTCCGCTCTCCAGGACCGCCTTGTGCAGAGCGAAATTCGCAATCCCGAGAAGAAAGATAATGCCAATTGGAATCATAGTGACAATATGGCGTAAACGCCCATCGTCTGGAAAGATACTTTCGTCGGGTGGCGTGCGGCATCGGTCCGGATGGCAGTGCGCCAGTCGGACAATGTTTCCCCAATATCGAGATTGAGATGATGTCGGCATGCTAACGGCATAGTTTTCTTCTCAGCAGGCCGGTTGAGCCCCCTAAGTTCGCTCCCCTAACGAACACAAGCGGCCTGTGCATGGAGGAGAATATGTTCAAAACCGCATTGATTACCGCAAGTGTCGCGCTGGTTGGTATCACAACGCCAGCTTTTGCGGAACAAATCGACGCCCCGAAACAGAAGATCCAGTTCAGCGATCTCGATCTCAGTACACCTGCTGGACAAGCCACGCTCGACAAGCGCATCGACGCTGCCGCCCGTAAAGTCTGCAAGGTTGATGAAATGCGGACCGGCACCCGGATCAAATCCCAGAGCCGTAAGAGCTGCTATGCCAAGGCGCGTGCAAGCGCGGCAAACCAGGTAGCGGCCGTTCTCGAAGATCAACGCCGAGGGGGCTAACCAACCCCTCGTCGAGCATTGCCGGACTCGTCCGGTCGTGCGCCTTAAGAGCGGCTCGAACCCAATCCAGTCCCAGGGTTCGAGCCGCTTTTTTCATGCCCGTACCCTTGCGAGATATCAGCTTCGCAAATTGCCCATTGAATTCGGCCGGTCAGCGCCCGGCCATGGCTTTCACCTTCGAAAGGTAGGTCCGCCCAATCCTGAGCGCATCGCCGTTTTGCAGTTCGGCGGACCACACTCCCAGGCCGTCATGGCGAAGCCCACGAATATTGTCGCGGCGAAGAATGGTGGACCGATGGATGCGGATAAACTCCGCTGGGTTGAGCCTCTCTTCCAGACCCGCAATCGTTTGCAGGAGCAGATACGATCGTCCCTGATCGGAACCGCCAACATGCAATCTCACATAATCGCGTTCGGCATCAATCTGGCTGACTTCGCTTACCGCGATCCGCAACAATTCCGATCGATGCGGCACCCACAACTCCTGCAGCCACTGGCCTGAACTTTCCCGGCGCTCGCCCTGCCGGGCTATGGCTCTGTCTATAGCGCGGCCTAGCCGGTCGGAAGACACCGGTTTGAGAACATAATCGATCGCTTCAAGGTCGAAAGCCTCCACCGCAAAGTGATCATGAGCCGTTACGAAAATCACGGCTGGCGGGCTTTCGGCTTCTGCCAACTTGCGTGCTACGCCCAGCCCATCGATCTCGGGCATAGTCATATCGAGCAGCACTAGATCTGGCTTTAGCGCTTCAGCCAGGCGAAGGGCAGCCGCGCCATCGCTGGCGGTACCGACCACATTTATCGAATCCAGCTCAGCACAGATCACCTGACTGCGCTCGACAGCCAACGGCTCATCATCGACGATCAGCGTGCGCAACGCGGTAGAAGTTTCGTCACTTTCAGCCATTGTAAGTGAGCGGGATCCTCATCTCTGTCGAATATCCGGTCGCAAGTGGCCCCGAACTTAACACGATATCCGATCCAAACCTCGCCTCCAGTCGATCACGGACATTGGCCAGCCCGATGCCAAAGCCATGGTTGACGCCTTCGGGGACCCCAGGACCGTCATCGCTCACAGTGATGACCAGCCGGTCAAACTCTTCGCGCACGCTCACTCGAATGGTGACTGCCCGATTGACCGGGGACACCGCATATTTGACCGAGTTTTCGATCAAAGGTTGCAGAATCATACCCGGCACCCGTGCGTCTTGCAATTCCGGCGGAAGGTCGAATTCGCAAATCAGCCGCTCAGGGAACCGTACAGCTTCGATATCAAGATAAAGGCGTTGAAGATCGATCTCGTCCTTCAGCGCAACGTCTGACGTCGGATCATCGGCCAGGCTGTGGCGATAAAAGCGCGACATCGTTTGAATCATCTTCTCTGCCCGCTCCGGCTTGCCTGTGATCACCAGCGCCGACAGCGAATTGAGCGTGTTAAAAAGGAAATGCGGATTCACCTGATATCGCAACGAGCGCAGCTCGGCGGCTTTGGCAGCTGAACGGAATTCCTGCTCGCGCCGCTCTGCCGCCCGCGCTTGATGACCGGCCAGCAACGCAAAGTAGAGCGAAGCCCAAGCGAGCAACAGGAAGTACCGGCCGAGCGCAATGTCGAGAACCGCCTTCCAGACATCGGACGCTGTCTGCGCCTTGGCGATAATCACGCTTTCAGAATCAACTATCGTCTCTTCTTCGCCCGAATCCGCCGGTCGAACACGCTTGACTGGAATGTCGACGAGCAGATTGCCGGATTCGTCGCGACGCATGTTGATGCCGTTCTTCTCGGCATATTTCTGTTCCGCGGCCATTTGCAGATCTTTGAATGCCGAATGATTGATCTTGCCGATCGCCATCGCAATCGGGATTGCGAGCACCAGTGCAGCAGTTATCTTGATCCACAGCGCCCTACGATCAAACAGGCGCAGCATACCCCACAACGCTACGGTCAGAGCAAGTCCGGCAACGCTCACGATCGCCCGGCGCCACATCATCTCGAACTGATGAGCGTAATCCATTGGTATTGCGGGATCATAATCTATGACAAAGCTGCGGACTGTGATCAGCACAAAGTAGGCAGCCCAAAGGACAGCCATCGAGAAGAAGACTGTGCGAAAGGGCACGCTTTGAAACGTTTCGTGGGAAGAAGCTCTATCCATCGTTCTGCCGCGAAATAGACACTTGGCCCTCAATTAGCCAATCCGTCGTCGGGCAATGTCATGCATTGGTCGAATGCCAATCAGACTGGACGTGTCGCCTGCAGAGAGCGAGTGGCCACTCGAGCCGACCCGATCGGTCTAGTCGCGCGGCTTGATCATTTCTGTCGGAACGATCCACTCGGCGAACTGATTCTCAGTCAACAGCCCCAGTTCCAAACCTGCCTCTTTCAGCGTGGTGCCATCTGCGTGCGCCTTCTTCGCGATTTTGGCTGCGTTGTCATAGCCAATATACGGATTGAGCGCAGTGACCAGCATCAGGCTTTCATTCATCAGTTTGTCGATCCGGTCGGTGTTGGCTTCAATCCCCGTGACGCAATTGTCGGTGAAGCTGCGCGACGAATCGGCCAGCAGCGCGATTGATTGCAGCACGCTGTAGATCATCACCGGTTTGAAAACGTTGAGTTCCAGATGCCCGTTTGAGCCAGCGACGCTCACTGTGGTGTTATTGCCCATCACCTGGGCGCACACCATCGTGATTGCTTCGCATTGGGTCGGGTTGACCTTGCCCGGCATGATCGAAGAGCCTGGTTCGTTGGCTGGAAGCGCGATTTCACCAAGGCCGCTGCGCGGGCCCGATCCAAGCAAGCGAATATCGTTGGCAATTTTCATGAGGCTCACGGCGACCGAATTCAGCGCACCGGACAACTCCACCAAGGCATCGTGCGCGGCCAGCGCTTCGAACTTGTTGGCAGCGGTTACAAACGGATGACCCGTCTCGGCTGCGGCATTCTCGGCAAATTTTTCAGCGAATCCCGCTTTCGAGTTGATGCCGGTGCCGACTGCAGTGCCCCCCTGAGCCAGTTCAAGCACACGGGGTAGCGCATTCTGCAACCGCGCGATCCCGTATTCCACCTGCTTGGCATAGCCCGAGAATTCCTGCCCCAGTGTCAACGGCGTGGCGTCCTGCAGGTGCGTGCGGCCAATTTTGACGATATCGGCAAAAGACCCTGCCTTGGCGTCGAGGGCACCGTGCAAATGCTGCAATGCCGGGATCAGTTGTTCGATCGTCTCGCTCGCGGCAGCGATATGCATCGCAGTCGGGAAGGTATCGTTTGAGCTCTGCCCCATATTGCAGTGATCATTGGGGTGAACCGGGTCTTTTCCTCCAAGCTTTCCGGTAAGGATCTCATTCGCGCGGCTGGCGATCACTTCATTCGCGTTCATGTTTGACTGCGTGCCCGAACCCGTCTGCCAGACGGAAAGCGGGAACTGCGAGGCGAGCTTTCCAGCGATCACCTCGTCGGCCGCGGCGACAATCGCTTCTCCCAGCTTCATATCGAGTACGCCGAGTTCCATGTTCGCCCTTGCTGAGGACTTTTTCTGGATTCCAAGCGCCTTGACCAGGGGCTCGGGCATTTTTTCCGTTCCGATCGCAAAGTTGGCTAGGCTCCGCTGGGTCTGCGCGCCCCAATGGGAATCAACGGGCACGGCAACGTCACCCAGAGAATCGGTTTCGATGCGTACTTTGCCAATAGCTCCAAAGACTTCTCCATCGTTTTGGACACCGCTGTTAACGTCGCTCATCGAACCCTTACTCCTTCCGGTCGATTGGAGGCTCCCATAAGCACTGCTAAACAGGAAGGTCAAAGCTCTTGGCGCTGAAGCCTGATAGGTCTAAGCACTTGACGCGCTGTATTGCCAGAGTAATACAGCTCACGGAGA
This sequence comes from Pseudomonadota bacterium, assembly GCA_038534015.1. Classification (GTDB taxonomy): domain Bacteria; phylum Pseudomonadota; class Alphaproteobacteria; order Sphingomonadales; family Sphingomonadaceae; genus Erythrobacter. The sequence continues at coordinate 7,796 of JBCAXQ010000019.1, forward strand.
AACCATGAACCAAACCGCTGAATCCCTTCCAAACGATATGCAATCTGCTCGAAAAGCGATGATAGACAGCCAGTTGCGCACGTCCGGCGTGAACGAGGAATATGTTCTCAAGCGCATGATGGCGGTGCCCCGGGAAGATTTTGTGCCGACCGAAGCCCACGCTGTCGCGTATATGGATCGCGCGCTGCCGATCGGTAATGGGCACTATCTTGCAGCTCCGGTGGTGCACGGAAAAATGCTGATTGAGGCATCCCCTGCGAAAGAAGACCGCGTGCTCATCGTTGAGAACGGCAGTTCATATCTCACCGAACTGATCCGCCCGCTGGTCGGCGAAATCGACACAATGGATGCAGAAACGGCTGCGTCCAAGGCGTCTGGAAAGCGCAAGACTTACACGCTGATCGTGGTTGATGGGGCAATCGAACATCTACCCGATAGCCTTGGCAAGCGGTTGGCGGAGGGCGGTCGCCTTGTCACCGGTGTGGTTGAACGAGGCATCACTCGGTTGGCATTCGGACGAAAAGTTTCAGGTGCTGTCTCGCTTCAAACGGTTGCTGATATCGGCATGCCTGTGCTGCATGCGTTCGATCAAACCAAAGGCTGGAGTTTCAGCTGATGTGGATCGGGCGTCGCAAGCGGCTCTCGCTGGGCAGCCTGGCACTCGCGTTGTCGGTATCAACTGCGGCGGTGCCGGCCTACGCTGACACTTTGCGTGAAGCACTGGTCTCAACCTACAACACCAACCCGACGCTGCAAGGTGCGCGCGCAACCCAGCGTGCGACCGACGAGGACGTACCGATCCAGCGAGCCAGCGGATTGCCTTCAGTGGATGTCGAAGGGACGTATATCGAGTTCCTGAAGGCCTCTCCCAACATATTTGCCCCCACCGAGCGCAATCTTACGATTGGCCCCAATCTGATCGTCCCGATCTACTCCGGCGGCGCGGTGAAAAACGGCATGAAGGCGGCAAAAGAACGCGTCGCAGCTGGGCAAGCAGGCCTGCGCGGGACCGAAAGTTCGATCTTCAGTCAGGCAGTAGCGGCATACATGGATGTGTTGCGGACAGAAGCGTTGGCGGGCCTGGCGGCAAACCAGGTGGATGTGCTTCAGGTCAATCTTGAAGCGACCAGCGATAGATTTGAGATTGGCGATCTCACCCGAACCGATGTCGCACAGTCCCAGTCACGCCTTGCCATAGCGGAAAGCGATTTGCGTAACGCTCTGGCGAATTTGATCAATGCGCGCGAGACCTACATCGAGATCATCGGCACGGCGCCCGTCGATCTTCAGGCACCGCCGCCTCTGCCTGGACTTCCTGAAACCGTTGGTGAAGCGGTTGCAACGGCAATGGAATCCAATCCGGATCTGATCGCGGCAAAAGAAAGAGCAGACGCGGCCGGTTTTGACTACAAAGCGGCTGGCGCGGGCAGGCTTCCCACACTGGGCGCGTTTGCAAACTACGATTATTCCGACTCGTTTGGCACTCTGCAGGGTGGTCTGGCGGAGTTCCAGAACGAGACGACCGCCAATGCCGGCCTGCGCCTAACAATTCCGATTTTTCAGGGCGGCTTAACGGCTGCACGCCAGCGGCAGGCGGGTGCGCGCGAGACAGCGGCGCTTGAGCAGGTCATTGCGACAGAACGCAACGTGATCAATCAGGTCCGTTCCGCCTATGCCAGCTGGGAAGCCTCGAACGCAGTGATAGAAAGCTCGAAAACCGCGGTTTCCGCCGCCGAGCTGAGCCTTGAAGGGGTTCGTGCGGAGAATTCGATCGGGAACCGTTCGATCCTGGATGTGCTCAATGCGGAACAGGAACTGCTATCGGCACGGGCGCAATTGGTCACTGCAAGGCGCAATGCTTACGTCGCCGGATTCACACTCCTCGCTGCGATGGGGAGGGCGGAAGCACGGGACCTGAACCTTGATACCGGCGGCCCGCTATACGACCCGCAAGTCAATTATGACCGTGTTCGCAAGAAGTTGTGGGACTGGGATCGCGATCCCGAAGCAGCCCCCAATTCGACAAGAACCGTTGACATACCAGCTCCTGACGCGACAATCGGTCCGCAGTTGGAGGACAGTCCGCCCAATATGTGAGGACTGATTCGTATGGTTAATGCGGTTTGTAGGGTGAGCGCATGGCGCAGGACAATGAAGCATCAGTCGAGGAAATCCTCGAATCGATTAAGAAAGTGATCGCTCGGGACAACCGCGATTCCGCCCTTGATGCACGCCGCCGCCGGGCGGCTGGATCCATCGCATCGGGCGCAAGCGACTTTGACCAGCCGATAGAGGCTGCAAATCCGTCCGGCAGCCAAGATGCTGAAGAAGTGCTCGACCTCGCCGAAATGGAATATCTCGAGGACCAGGATTGGGAAGCGGGCGAATCAAGCGATGATGCCGACGACGACCCACAGCTGACAACGGATTCAGTGCGCGGGACGATCAGCGAAAATTTGGCGGCGTTGGCCATGCTGGCAGAGCCTGGGGTGCCACCACAGATAGTTCGGTCGGGTGAAACATCGCTTGAAGGCCTGACCCGCGAACTGCTCCGCCCGATGCTGGCAGATTGGCTTGACAAGAACCTGCCCGGCATTGTCGAAAAGTTGGTTCAGGCGGAAATCGCAAAGATCGCCGGCAAGCGCCGTTAGAATTGCGACCCCAGGTTGTGTCGATCCTAGTCGTCGCGGCCCAGCCAATCCTCATCGCTGCGCGGGAGGTTGTTGTCGACCGCATCATCGTGCCCTGTCCCGTTTGACAGGAACACGAGGCCCATTAAGCCTCCACCAAGCAACATCGTAAAGCTGATACCCAGAGCGACGGCAATGTAGAAGTGCACCGACACTTCACCATTGTATTTATAAATCAGGGCCATAGCGAACAGCACAATGCCAATCGTGACGCCCATCAGCAGTCGCATGATGCGACGGTAACGAGCCCAAGCATAGGCTGCGTTCTCAGGATCATCGAGCGGTGATTTCTTGACCATCCACCTCCCATGCGCGCGCTATGACACAGTTTCAATGGCGGATTGGGCAATCTGGGTTGCAACAGATTCGCCAATACGTGCCAAAAGTGGCATTCTTTCCTGCCGAAGAGGAGGTCGGCGCAAAAATGACAATCGCGAAAATCATTTCCAGTCGCGCCGCAGGGGATATTATCGCCTGCGAACTTGGTACGCCCGTGCGAGAAGCAATCGGTCTGCTGGCCGGCAAACGGATCGGGGCTTTGCCCGTCGTCGGCAATGGCCAGGTTGCAGGAATACTATCGGAACGCGATGTAATCTATCGTCTCGCTGAAGAAGGAGAGGCATGTCTCAATCGCACCGTTGGTGAAATCATGACATCACCGGCCGTAACGGTCGAGCCTGGAACACGGATTGATGATGCGCTTGCCTTGATGACGCGCAGACGCTTCCGGCATTTTCCGGTTGTAGAAAACGGGCGGCTCGTAGCGTTCATCTCGATCGGCGATCTGGTGAAAAGCAAGATCGATGAGATCGAACACGAAGCTGAAGCTTTGCGAAATTATATCCAGACGTAGGATCAAATCCACGAATTGCTGACTTGAGCTTCCTGCGGTTGGTTCCTAGATTGGATGCATGAGCCAGACACTCACACTTACACCTGAAGCTGCAAAACGTGTGGCGCTGATTGCCGAGAAGCAGGCAAAGCCTGCCATTCTGAGGCTGTCGGTCGAAGGTGGTGGCTGTTCTGGATTCCAATACAAGTTTGACCTGTCCGATACGCCAGAAGGCGATGATTGCGTGAGCGAAACCAACGGAGTGAGACTGGTCGTCGATCCAGTCAGCCTTGACCTTGTTGGCGGCAGCGTGGTCGATTTCGTCGAATCTCTCGGTGGAGCGGCATTCCGCGTCGAAAACCCCCAAGCCGCTGCGGGCTGCGGTTGCGGTTCAAGCTTCGGGATTTAGGTTAGACCCGGGCGGCGAGTTAGGGCACTAACTCCCGCATGAAGATCGCAACGTTCAACATCAACGGAATCAAGGCGCGGCTGCCGCGCCTCAAGGAATGGCTTGCCGAAACAAGGCCGTCAGTCGCATGCCTGCAAGAGATCAAGAGCGTTGATGAGAATTTTCCGGCGGAAGAGCTGGAAGAGCTCGGCTACCATGTTCTGACCCACGGCCAGAAAGCCTTTAACGGTGTAGCGATCCTATCTGACGGCAAAGCCGGGTATGAGCCGCCAAAAGAAGTCCAACGGGGGCTTGGGATTGATGGTCCCAAGGAAGGTGAAGGCGAACAGGCTCGCTATCTTGAAGTGGATATCTTTCGAGAGGGTGGGGAAGCGACACGTATCGTCTGTATCTACCTGCCGAATGGCAACCCGCAACCGGGACCAAAATTCGATTACAAGATGGCGTGGATGGAAAAGCTGCAAGCGCGCATGGGAGAGATCTGGGCAGAAGAAGTGCCAGCTGCCGTTCTCGGCGATTACAATGTGATCCCAGAAGATGATGACGTCTTTGCGGTCAAGGCGATGGCAAATGACGCGCTGATGCAACCCGGGTCCCGCGCCGCTTATTCACGTCTGGTGGCAGCAGGCTGGACCGATGCGGTCCGCACATTGAACCCGCGCGGTGGTGTCTGGACCTATTGGGATTACCAGGCCGGGGCATGGCAGCGCGATCATGGTTTCCGGATCGATCACATCCTGCTCTCACCCGAACTGGCAGATCGGCTGCACTCGGTCGGAGTGGACAAGGACCACCGCGGTCGTGAGAAGGCGAGCGATCACGCACCGGTGTGGTGTCTGCTGAACGCATAGCACTTAACGTGCGAGTGGCCGCGCAGCCGAGGGATCACCCCCTCAGTCAAAAAACCCCCGCCTTTGTCGGCGAGGGTTCTTCAAATCGATAGTCTCACACGATCAACGGTAGAAGATGTGGCTGTTGATCTGCGCGGTTCGAGTCTTGCGATAGCTCCACTTGGGACGAACGTAGCGGGCGTGGAAGTAGACCGCGTCACCGGCCTCTGATTCCCACAGTCCCTCGTGAGCGATGCGGGCGATCGCTTTGGCGCGCGTCCAGGCCTGCGTGCCCGTACGAATGCGGGGCATCCGGCCATTCTTTACGAACGAAAACTGGGCGCGCTGATAGACGACACCGCAATAGCTCGTCGGAAAGCGCCGGTCTTCAGCACGATTGATCACAACCTGCGCGACCGCCAGCTGGCCGGTGAGCGGTTCGCCGCGGGATTCGAAATACACAGTGCCTGCGAGACACTGCATCTCGTCACTTAGAGGTGCGTCACGATTCACGACGCCTACCAGCTCGCGCAGCGAGCCGGCATCATAGATGCCGGAGGCGCTCTCAGGCTCTTCAAGCACTTCGGGAACGGGCTGCACCACTTCCTCGGCAACAAATACGGGCTCAACCAGCTCGACTGCCTCGACCGTTTCAGCCGCGACGGCCTCGCCATCCTGAGCAAATGCGCCAAAGACTTCGGCGCTCGAGAATGTCACACTGGCTGCCGCAACAATTGCAGCAGCACTTAAAGAGTAAGTCCTGCGACTCATTAATTCATCATTCTTATGCGGTGAGCAAGCTCCGACGCAGGCTGAGACCTGTTGCGATGTTTCGCTGAGTTGAAGAGGGTGGTCTGCTTTGGCCTGCCGGCCGCTCCCCGTCTGCGTGCTAATCAGCCAACTATTGTGTCGGTCTGACCGCCTGCGCTTCTGGAAGTCGATGGGCCAAATAGTCTCAGATGAAACTAAGTCAAGTTAACGCGGCAAGCTTTCGACAAACCGTGCCGCATTGTCGATATCCAGCTCGAGAATCCAGATATCCGGATCCTGATGCCCCCTTCGACCAAGGTATTCTATGAATTCTTCAGGTCTTTCAGTGTTTTGTGACCTGGTAGCAGTGAATATGCGGGTACCGTCAAGCTGAGGCATACGCTCGTACAGTGTTGCCCCTTCGCCACGAAACATAGTTACGAGCAGGATCGTGCCTGCATCCCGCTCCCCCTTCGAAAGCACGGTCGCCATCCCCCCCTGCGATTCGGCAAGGCGGATCATTGCAGCGATTTCGAGATGCGCGGGCAGGCGCGTGTCCAATTCAGGACTCCATACTGGCGGAATAGCCGGGCAGGCTGGACAAAGGGATGTGTGATTTCATGAATGTACCGGTACCACGACCAATCTCATCACCCTCGGCATCGACAAGGCGGGATTCGGCCACAAAAACACGGCGGCGCCCGCTTACCCACTTCCCTTCCGCCACCACTCTGCCCTCTCGCACTGGCTTGGTGAAGTGGAGATTGAAACTGGTTGTCAGCAAGAACCGGTCAGTCGCAAGGGTGTTGGCAGCATAAAAGGCTGCATCGTCGAGCATCTTGAAATAGATCGTCCCATGCGCTGCATCGGCGGCATGAAAGACATCTTCAGTGATGGTGAAGGTCAGCTGCGAGTGCCCTTCTCCGGTGATCTCCAGTCTGGATGCAAACTTTCCATTGATCGGGGCCGAAAGGTAGAGCCGTTCGAGTGCCCGATAATGGAGTTCGGCACCCTCAGGCGGCATCGCGGAGGAATTGATTGGTCAGCACGGCAAACAGAGCATCCCCATCCGGCGCGTCATTAAGTGCCTGCAGAGTTGATTCATCACGCAGCAGCCGCGAAATTGCAGCGAGAGCATGAAGGTGTGTCGCGCCAGCGTTTTCAGGCGAAACCAGCCCGAACACTATGCTGACAGGCATCGCATCGGCCGCCGCGAAATCGACCGCTTGTTTCAGATTGAGCAAGGCGACTGTTGGCCGACTGACCTCGGTCGAGCGGCAATGGGGGATTGCCGCGCCGTGCCCAAATCCAGTGCTGCCGAGCGATTCACGCTCTTCCAACCCATCCAGAATTGACTCGCGATCAAGGCGGTAAGCCGCCGCAAACGTATCGGCGAGACGGCCAAGAACTTCTGCGCGTGTTTCAGCCTGAGCCGTCGCAACTGCGGCTGGCAGAATTTTGAAATCCACGTTCATATTGAAAACTTTAATCCCAAATTCAAATGCTTATTCCCGAAACGAGGCACTGGCGGCCGCATCTGCGAGCGGCCATCCTCTTAAAGTCTCGGGCAAGACCTTCTCACCATGACGAGGCCGGAAGGTGGGGTCCTATTTCGGCTCAACCCATCCGATCGAGCCGTCGGCGCGGCGATAAACCATATTATGCCGCCCAGTTCCAGCGTTTTTGAAGAAAAGGGCAGTGGTATCGCGCAAATCAAGCATCATCACCGCATCAGCAACACTGCTTTCCGGAACGTCGACCTTGGTTTCTGCAATGACTGGAGGCGCTTCGACCGCAACTTCTTCTTCAGCCTCCTCAGCTGCAAAGATCGTATATGCGGCTTCTTCCTCTGCCCGGGCATGAACCGCCTGTTCGTGGTGATCCTTTAGCCGTCGCTTGTAACGACGCAGCTGCTTTTCAACTTTGCCCGCCGCGTTATCCAGGGCCTGGTGCGCATCATGCGCCTCGCTTTGCGCTTTCAGAATCAGGCCCTGCTTCACATGGGTGACGATGTCGCAACGGAACGCCCCGGCTGGAGCCTTCCCAAATGTCACGTGCGACGAGATCGCGCGGTCGAAGTACTTCTCGACAATGCCGCCAAGTCGATCGGCTGCATGCTCCTGTAGAGCTGCGCCGGTTTCCACCTGATGTCCTGATACGCGAATATCCATTGCGCGCATTCTCCTTATCTAAGGGCTGCCCATATCCGCTTACAACGAACACTTATCGCAACCAGATTGCTTCCTCTATCTTCGCTACGAATTCCCGGTGCCGAGCCAATTCATCGGAAGATGCCGTGTGCGGCCGGGGCTTACGCCGCTCACCCTTGGTGACCATTGAAATTGCGCCGGACGTTCGCCGGCCGGAATCACGGGCAGCCAATTGCTGTTCTGCCGCCAGCTCCAGACCAATCTGACGACCACCAAGCAACTCAACATAGACCTGAGCCAGTAATTCGGCATCCAGCAAGGCCCCGTGTTTTACGCGATGACTGCGATCGATTCCGTAGCGCGTGCACAAAGCGTCCAGCGAAAGCTTTGCGCCGGGATGCCGCTTGCGGGCGATCGCGACGGTATCAATCATGCGATCCATAGAAATCGGTTCGCGCCCAACCATTTTCAGTTCGGTGTTGAGGAAGCCGAAATCAAACCCGGCATTGTGGGCGACCAGTGGTGCGTCGCCGATAAAGTCGATCAACTCTTCGACCGTGTCCTTGAAGAACGGCTTGGTCTCAAGGAACGAAATCGAAAGCCCATGAACCGCCTCTGCCGCTTGCGGCATATCGCGCTGCGGATTGTAATAGGCGTGGTAAGTGTTGCCGGTTTCGACCCGGTTGACCATTTCAACACAGCCAATCTCGACCATCCGGTCTCCCGTCTTGGGATCAAGGCCGGTGGTTTCTGTGTCAAATACGATTTCGCGCATTGTCAGTGTTATCGGACCAAGCGACGCGCGACGCAAGGGGGCCATACCTACAATCTGAAGATCATATTTTTATTCAGGAGTGATGACGGGATTTCTCATCGATCCGCCTCTTCGCGTGTGCGCAACTCGGCAACGATATCCACCACCGCCTGCTCTGTCTCCTGAAGCGAAACGCCGGTGTCGATAACATAATCGGCGCGTTCGCGCTTTTCTGCGTCGGGCACCTGCAATCCAAGAATGTGTTCGAACTTTTCCTTCGTCATGCCGGGCCGGGCAAGAACACGTTCGCGCTGGGTATCAGCCGGAGCCGAGACCACTATCACGGCGTCAACAGATTCATGGCCACCGCGTTCGAACAACAAGGGAATATCAAACAGAACAATCGGAGTCCGAACGTGCTCTTCCAAAAACGCTGCACGCTTCTGCGCCACCGCCGGATGAACAATCGCTTCGAGCCGAGCGAGGGCCTCCTTATCAGCGAATACAATCTGACCCAGCTTTTCGCGCAAAACTCCTTTTGCGCCTGTCGATCCTGGAAAGGCTTCTTCGATATCGGCGACCAGAGTCCCGCCGGGGCCCTGCATTTCTCGAACTTCGGCATCGGCATCAAACACCGGTACGCCAGCGCGTTCGAACATGTCCGCCACAGTCGATTTGCCCATTCCGATAGAGCCGGTGAGACCGAGAATCCTGGGGCAATTGGGCTTCTTTGTAGTCATCGCGTCAGGATCGCCTGCAATTCTGCATCGTGCTGGCGTGGCGGCTTTTGGCCGAAAAATCGCTCAAATGCAGTGGCCGCCTGACCGATTAACATGGAAAGACCGTCGATGATCTCGAATCCGTTCGCTTCCGCATTGTGAAGGAAAGCTGTGTATTTGGGGTCAGTCACAATATCATAGGCGATGCTCCCTGGCGGGGCATGGCTCCAGTCGAACGCGAGTGGCGGACTTCCGCGCATGCCGAGTGGGGACGCGTTTACAACGAGATCGAGGCAATCTTCGCGATCATCGAAACGAAAATCGGTCGGTTGGCCGAAATGCCCTAGCGGGGCGATGTAGTGCTCTCCGTCCGGTGCAAGCTCGTCAACCAGCTTGCGGGCTTTGGCTGGATTGCGGCCAGCAACAACCAATGTGAAACCGTGGTCGCCGAGCGCAGCAATAATCGCACGCGCAGCTCCGCCCGTTCCGATAATGCGCGCCATGCGGAACAAATGCTTCTGATCGAGCACTTTCTGGAGGGGTTCAAGAAACCCTTCGACATCGGTGTTGGTCCCGACAAGCTCTCCCTCGCCACCCCGGTACACCGTGTTGATCGCGCCGATTTTCCGGGCGTGTGGCTCAACCCGATCAACACTGTCGATCGCCAGTTCTTTTAGCGGCATCGTGATGTTGCAACCACGCCAATTGCTGTCTTCGCGCCGATTGGCGATGTATCGTTTGAGATTGTCGGGATTGACCTGACGTGGCTCATACCGTGCCTCAATGCCAAGTCTTTCCAGCCAGAAAGCGTGAATTGCCGGCGACTTCGATTGCGCAATCGGATCACCGATGACTTCAGCAAAGGGGAGACCAAGTTCATCGCTCATTCTGTGAGCACTTCAAGATCTCGCAAGGCGCTTAGCAGAGGAAGCAGCGGCATCCCGAGAACGGTGAATTGATCGCCTTCAATGCTTTCAAACAATTGCACGCCCATCGCCTCGATCCGGAATACCCCGACTGTATAGCCGACTTCGGGCCACTCATGATCCAGATAGTGTTCAATGAACACATCCGATAGCTCGCGTACCTGCAAGCGCGCGCAATCAGCATGGGACCATTCGCAGGTATCATCCCGAACCAATGCCGCAGCGCTATGCAATTCAATCACCTTACTTGAAAAGAACCGCAAATGTTCGGCTGCATTTGCACGGTCGGTCGGTTTGTCAAATCGCTGGCCATCGACCACGACCAATGAGTCGCTCCCAAGGACCAATGTGCCCGATTTTTCTCGCGCGACAGCAGCCGCCTTGGCCACACTCAATGCTTCGGCAATCTCGGGCGGCGATGCGTTGGCTAGCCCCTGTTCGATGGCCCGCTCATCAATATCCGCAGGAACGGCGACATATCCCACGCCCGCTGCATCGAGCATGGCGCGCCGGGATGCAGATTTCGATGCCAGAACAAGCTGGCTCATATCGGCTTTGCCGTTCCGTCAACCGGGCGTTCGCGGCGCTCGCGCTCCTGCACCAGCCGGATTATCGCTGCGGCGCTTTCCTCGATCGACCGCCGCGTAACATCGATGACCGGCCAGCCATTGTCGGCAAACATACGACGCGCAAACAGCACTTCGTTCTTGACCCGATCACCATCGACATACGAGGTCTCGGTGCCTTCATTGAGGGAAAGCAGCCGGTTGCGCCGGATCTGCACCAGCCGTTCTGGCGCGGTTGTAAGCCCGACAACAAGCGGGTTGCGCAGGCCAAACAACGATTTTGGTGGCGGGCTTTCTACCACCAAAGGAATATTGGCGACCTTATATCCGCGATTGGCCAGATAGATGCCGGTTGGAGTCTTGGAACTGCGTGACACACCGGCTAGGACAATATCGGCTTCCTCCCAGTCTTCATGCCCAACGCCATCATCGTGAGCGATGGTGTACTGGATCGCCTCAACCCGCTGGAAATACGCATCATCCATCGAATGCTGCCTGCCTGGCCTGCCGTGAGCTTCTTCCCCGAGCTGGGCTTCGAGGGCAGCGGTAACGCCATCAAGCACAGGGACGGCTGGCAACCCGAGTTGTCGGCAATGTTCTTCCAGCCGGGCGCGCGTTTCGGGATTGACCAAGGTGAACAGCACAAGTCCCGGATTGTCGGCGAGATCAGGGACAATGCGATCAAGGTGCTGGCGTGACCGCACCATTGGCCAGAAATGCCTGCTGACCGCCGGATCATCGAATTGGGCCAGCGCAGCCTTGGCTATCATTTCCAGCGTTTCGCCGGTGGAGTCTGATACAAGGTGCAGGTTCAAGCGGTTCATGGGCTTGGTCAGAACTGTCCGCATTTTGGCCGCTGTCTCGCCTGCTGGTGGGCGATCAGGCCTGTGGAGAATGGACGGCATAAACCACGGGAAATGTCGGTCGACAAGTTCGTGGATCAAATTCATGCCCGATAACGGCATTTCTACGAGCACGTTTCTGGACAAGGGACGAGAACTTTGAACAGCTTGGGGACAGTGGGGATAGATCGCGCTTGACTCAGCCGCTAGGCAGAGTCGCGAGATAGCGAGGGGCTGTTCAGTCTTGGAGAAATCGGGCAAGCGTCGGTAATTCCCGCTTTCCACAGGGCCAACAAACACCCACAACTCTTTTATAAATATATATTATTATGGAATGGAGCCGATAAATGCCGGGCCCACTGCTCGAAACTTTGAAAGGGACGAAACAGGAAAGAGCTCCCGTTTGGCTCATGCGCCAGGCCGGACGCTATTTGCCTGAGTATCGTGAATTGAGAGCAGAGAAGGGTGGCTTCCTCGAGCTTGTCTATGACAGCGATGCTGCCGCTGAAATCACGCTCCAGCCGATCAGGCGGTTTGGCTTTGACGGCGCAATCCTGTTTTCCGACATTCTGATCGTGCCGCATGCGATGGGTCAGGGGTTGGCTTTCATGGCGGGGGAGGGCCCCAAACTCAGTCCGACATTGCTCGATGTTGAGCTTGGTAGCTTCGAGGCTGCCTATGAACGCTTCGATCCCGTTTACGAGACCGTCCGGCTTACGCGGGCCCAATTGCCGGAAGATGTAACGATGCTCGGTTTCGCGGGATCGCCGTGGACTGTTGCGACTTACATGATTGCCGGTGAGGGCAGCAAGGATCAGGGCAAAGCGCGCTTGCTTGCCTATCAGGATCCGGGCCGAATGCAGGCGATCATGGACGCCATCATCGATGTGACGATAGCTTATCTGCGCGGACAGATTGATGCAGGCGCTGAAGCTATCCAGCTTTTCGACAGCTGGGCTGGCAGCCTTGCTCCCGATGAGTTTGAGCGCTGGGTTATTGCGCCCAACACGGCAATCACTGCCGCCATCAAACAATCGCATCCGCGCGTCCCTGTAATAGGTTTTCCAAAGGGCGCGGGCGCCAAGCTCCCGGCCTATGCGCGTGAAACAGGGGTCGACGCGGTGGGGCTCGACGAGACGCTTGATCCGGACTGGGCCGATAAGGTGCTGCCAGAAGGAATGCCGGTACAAGGAAATTTCGATCCGCTGCTGCTTGAGGCGGGCGGTGATATGGTCATCCGGCGGGCGCGGACCATTCTCGAGGTGTTCGCCGATCGCCCGCATATCTTCAACCTCGGACATGGGATTGGTCAGTTCACTCCAATCCCTCATGTCGAGGCTTTGCTTTCAGAAGTTCGCAAGTAAGAGCAATCAAAGGGTGAAATTCTGAGGCTCAATGCCTACACACCCTGCATGCAGGAAGTGCTTTCAGTGATCTATCTTTGGCTTAAGGCCGGACATATCATATTCGTGATTTTCTGGATGGCGGGACTGTTCATGCTTCCGCGGTTCTTCGTTTATCATCAGGAAGATGGGCCTCCTGGCAGCGAGGCCGATGCAATGTGGATTGAGCGCGAACGGCGATTGCTCAAGATTATTCTGCTGCCATCGATCATTGTGGTGTGGGTGCTGGGCCTTGTGCTCGCCTACAACACCGGTGCATTTTCGCAGGGTTGGTTTCATGCCAAGCTTTTGTTTGTTCTTGCGCTGTCTGGCTATCACGGCTGGATGAGCGCTTATGCCAAGAAGATGGCGCGTGGTGAACGCACCCTTGAAGGTAAGAAACTGCGTTTGCTCAACGAGGTCCCAGGCCTGGTTGCCGTGGTTACGATCATCCTCGTGATTGTCCGGCCATTCTGATCGAACGGTGTTCTG